>JAISZI010000100.1 GCA_031269335.1 Puniceicoccales bacterium | reverse complement strand
CACATCTCCCGTCACAACCACGACTGCCCACGACTGCCCACGACAACCCACATCTCCCGTCACAACCACGACTGCCCACGACTGCCCACGACAGCTCACGACTGCCTACCCTCCCCACAACGGGCGACACGGCATCTCCCGTCACGAACGACGGCTGGATTTGGAAAGTCGTCTCCGAGTAGCCACGCCACCCCCGACAAAAAAATTCACTTTTTCTCAAAATAATCCGCCCACATGGCATTACTCCCATTTGAACGGAGCAATCACGCCCCGACTCAATGAACAAAAAAACTAACTACACTACACAGCCAGACACCATGGAAACACATCAAAAAAACCGCTCTAAGAGCACCACTAAACACCCGCGCTTCGCACCGGCTATGTTGGCCGCCGCCGCGCTCCTCGCCACCGCCGCTACCGCCGCCGCCGCCGAACCGTGGGCAACCCCCGCACCGGCACCAGCACCAGCACCGGCACCCCAAGCAGTCGCCCGTCCGGCACCGGCAGCCAACCAAAGCCTATCCGCTGATCGTCCTACAACATGGGCAATTGACGGCGGCTTGGCTATATGGGCGGGCGGCTCGGCTTTTGTCGGTCCAGAGTTCTCTCTCTACCGCCACTTTTCCGAAGCACATCGCCTCAAAGTCGGTCTCTCCGTCTTACTGGATGTTGATCCTGAAGAAATCCCCAACAGCAGCTTCACTTATCAACCGGTAGGCGGCGGCAGCAGGAGAACCGGACATCTCGTGACAAGATACACCATGGTTCCGCTTGTCGTAGGTTACCAGTATCTCACAGACTTCACACCTTCTCTACAAGGCAGAATCGGCGTTGAACTCGGTCTCGCTTGTGTAATCGCTTCTGTAGAATTGGAGCCGCACGTAAATAATTACAAGAACACCCAGGGTAGCGACTCCGCAGTTCTCGTTGTAGGAGGTGTCACCGCCGGTCTCACTTATATCATTTCCAAGTCGGACGACTGGACTTGGTATGCAGACCTAAGTGTCACCGGCTACGTCACTTCCGAAGGAAAATTCAAAGTGGAAAAAGCAACCTCACCCGGACATTCTGGCTACTACGAAGTGGAAGCAAAAAGCAGCTTCTCCGGCGCAAAAATAGGAATCACCGCCGGCGTCCGCTTCTAACGATAAAAACGAAAATACGACCGCGCCTCACACGGGACGCGGTCGTTCTCCCAAGCCAAAAATCAAAAAAAGGAAAAATCAAAAAAAACAAAAATCAAAATTTTTCAAAAAAATTCGCCCAAATGGCATTACTCCCATTTGAACGGGGCAATCGTGCCCCGACTCAATAAACTAAAAAACTAACTACACTACACAGACAGACACCATGGAAACACACCAAAAAAACAGTGCTACAAGCACTACTAAACACAAGCGCCTCGCGCCGGCTATGTTGGCCGCCGCCGCGCTCCTCGCCACCGCCGCTACTGCCGCCGCCGCCGAACCGTGGGCAACCCCCGCACCGGCTCCAGCACCAGCACCGGCTCCGGCAATCCAGCAGCAGGCTCCCTATGCCGCACCAACCACCGCGCCCAACTACGAAGCTCAGCCGTCAGATTATTTTTTCCGGTTCGGATTAGGATTTCACCGCGTGTCATTTTCTGATTCGAACGGATATGGTTTCAACAAGGACATTGATCATTTCGGAGTCGTGATAAGCAGCGGGAATTCTTTTTCCCCGAGCCAGATCGGGACCTTCCAAGTTTACGGTGAACTTGGCATTTTTTACGGTAGCGAGAACTTAAAATACGGTTACAAGATGGACCTCTGCTTCGTGCCTATTTCTGTGAACTTGGCTTACGATTGGCGACTTTCCGAGAAGTTCGCCCTTCGCACCGGTGTTCACCTCGGTGCAACAGTGATCGGTGGCGAGTTGAAAGGAGGATACAGCGACTCTGACAGCCTTAGTACGGTTGCTTTTTCCGGCGGTGCCCTGCTCGGCGCACATCTGAAACTCTCCCCACAGTGGGACATCGACCTCGGATACCGTTATGCAAGGAACAGCGGTGTACAACTCGTTGAGGGCTATAGGAAGAACTCTTCAAGTGCTCACCAATTAACGCTTGCGGCAACGTATAAATTCTAAAAACCACGGAGGCGGGCGGCAATGCCCGCCTCCTTAAATATAACGTTGTAACCACACTACGCCGACAGACTCCATGAAAATTTGATCTTGGCTATAAATTCACCGTAAATAGCGGCGGGATAAACATTTTCACAGACACCAGAATCTCTTCTTCACGCGCACACGAAATAAGCATCGGATTTTCTTACAGATTCTAAATCCGCCCAAACCCACTGCCAAAATAAAAAAACTCAGAAAAGTTCAAAAAAAACCACACAACCGGCATTACTCCTTTTTGAAAGGCGCAATCGCGCTCCGAATCAATGAACCAACCACACAGAAAAACACCATGAAAAAACACCAAGAAAACAGCACGTATGGCACGACCAACATCCCACACGCCGCACTAACAATCTTTGCCGCCGCCGTGAAAAAGAAAAAATTCCTTAAAACAGCAATGACATCGTTCGCATTGCTGCTCGCAGGAACGTTTTTTAGCGGCTGCGCAGCAACCGTCCCACTGGCAAGCCAGGCGGAAGACATTAACGCAAAAAGCTTTTCGCCGCCTAACAAAGGCTACGCCGGCGTCTATATTTACAGAAAAGACAGCGCTGTGGGACAAGCACTGCGCAAAGCCCTTCACATAGACGGCGCGTATATCGGCAGAACCGCAAAAGGCGTTTATTTCTTCACCCAAGTTTTGCCCGGACCACATGTCGTCTCGACTGAATCGGAATTTGGCGACAATTCCGTAAAATTCTACGCCGAAGCAGGAAAAAATTACTTCTTTGAGCAGTATATAAAAATGGGAGTCTTCGTCGGCGGCTCCGCCCTGCAAGTCGTGCCCGAAATCATAGCCAAGGCGGATGTGCTCCGTTGCGTTCGCGCACAGCAAATAATCACACCTGCAATGCAATAGACAACAATGCCGCTTCCTCAATCAACTTGTCAAAAAAAACCAAACAACCTTTCTACAAACTCACTAAAACACACGCTTCTTATGAAAACAACACTTCGCTTAAACCGCTTCTTTTCACGCACGCTCTTTGTCTCCGCGTTTTGCTTCTTCGCCGTCCCGCCGCAAGAAAACGCCGACGCGAGAGTTTCTGTCTCCGTCTCAGCTCACGCTTCCCCGGACACCTTTAACAGTTTCAACGGTTCTAACCTGTTGCAGCAAACGGACGGCAGCATCCGGACGCCTGACCAAAACTACGCCGACGGCGTCAGTTTTGCCAATCAAAAAAGCTACGCCCAAGCCGTCTCCTTCTTCCAAGCTGCCGCCTCCAGCGGCCACGCCAAGGCGCAATACGCCCTCGGCTATTGCTACGCCGTCGGCTTGGGCGTGCAAGTCAACAACGAGATTGCCGATTACTGGATTCGCGCAGCAGTAGAACAGGGTTCCCCGGAAATTTTTTACACCCTTTCCGAGGGCGCAAAATCCGGAAATTTCCACTTTCAGTATTTTCTCGGTTACAGCTACTTCTCCGCAAAAGGCGTCGCCAGAAATTATCCCCTCGCCGCACAATGGTTCACCGCCGCCGCCGCACAAAATCACCCGAAAGCAAAACAGGCTCTCGACTATATGCGCAAAAATAATCTCATTCCTCCCGCGCCCCCGGCACCGCCTCCGCCGCCCGTGAAAGCACCCGCGCCACCGGCGAAACCACCTGCCCAAGCACCTAAACCACAAGCACAAGCGCCGAAACCACCGGCAAAAACACCCGCGCCACCGGCGAAACAATCGCTGCCGCCGAGCAAGGGAAAGTCCGCGCTAAAATTTGGAGATTTTAACGCTGCCCCCGCCCAATTTTCCATCAACGAAGTTCCCCGCCCAGCCACAGGTGAAATCCTCCATACGAGCGAACTGATCTTCAAAAACGGCACAACCGGACGCCTCTCCTTCATTCTCACCGCCGACAGAAAAAACCTGCGCGCCGTCGCTGTCTTCCTGCATAAATTGCCCGATGATTTCCCCGTCGAAAATATACTATCTTTCGACCCGACACCCGTGCCCGTCAATATCTCTGGAAATAACACCTACGCCTTGTTCGACGATATGGTGAAAATAAAAAATCTCGCCTTTCGCGGCGGTGCCGTGTCGGCGGATGTCAGCGTTGTTTATCACGATGTCCACTCCGAAAAAAACCCACTTAACGCCATCGGCGAAATCCCAGTCTCATTTGCCTATTTTGTCGGCAAAGCCAGCGCAAATGCCCCGACTTTGATTTACGTCCGCCCGAAAAATAAAACAAAAACACCGCCACCCGTCGCAAAAACAACGACGGTAAAAATCCGCGTCGTAGATAAATCAAAACCGCTCGCGCAAAGAAAAGTCCACCTCATCGGCTACGATTCCGAAACAAAAAAATGGACGGAAGAAGTCCAAACCACCGCCGCCGACGGCCTCGCCTCTTTCCGCGTCCCAATTCTCGCCAACGGAGAATCGCGTTCTTTCTTTGTAGAATTTTCACAAGAAAAAATCACCCCCAAAATCAAACTTGCCGACAACGGAGACCTTCCCCTCTACCGCGTCCCGCCTAATACACCCGTTCTCGAACTCGAAGTGCCCGAAAACGAGACCGAAGCTTTTGAAATTAAACAGGGTTCCGTGAAACTTTGGAGCAAAGAATAAGTTCTCTCTTCAACAATAACGCCAACACACAGCACTACACCATGAACACAGAACAATCAAACACGCCGCCGCCGCCCTTGGAACCGCCCGCGACGGGACCAAAAATCCCCGTCCTCGGCTGGTTCCTCCACACCTTAAGCCACTACGCCGATTTCACCGGCCGGGCGCGGCGGCGCGAATACTGGCTTTTCTCTCTGACGAGCTTCCTATTCGCGCATCTGGCAATCATTTTAGACAAAGTCTTTAAGAGTGAAATTTCAGGAGTGGAGTTCGGACCTTTTTATGTCACGTATATTCTTGTTGTCTTGCTTCCGGGCTTAGCCCTTGCTGTGCGGCGCCTGCACGATACTGGACGTAGCGCGTGGTATTTGATTCTGCCCGTAATTAACATTGCCGCGCCTTTCTTTATTTTCTTCTTTGATAGCAAAGAAGGTGAAAACAAATACGGTCCCAATCCTAAAACCGTGTATCGTCGCCCATCCTCTCGTTCGCTGTTCAAAAGCGCGGCGTTCACACTTCTCCTTTGGGTAGTGTTTCAGGTGGTTCATTATGCCAGCTTCCGACTCCCCGCTCTCACTCTGTCGCTGATTGTCGGCGCGGCGGTGTTTCCCATTTTATTGTTGCGCTCCAAAAAAGAAGAAAAAATTAAAAATGCTTTCATCTTTCTTCTCGGGTTTAGTGTATTTCATGCCGTAACCTGCTTATCATTCTTTTTTCTTCTTTTCGATCATAGTGTCTCTTCTGCCGGACAATTTCTTCGTTTGGCCGGACCATCTCTTCTTCAAAATATTGTTTTGGTAACGCTTTGTGTTGTCATAATTCTTAACAGATGGCGGGTTGCAAAAATCATGGCAATTGCTCTTGTTGTGGTAAACGCAGCTTTTGCAATCTTTTCGTTCAGTTCCTCTCTCAATTTCCCAAGGAAAGACCTTTTGTCAACGCTCTTAATGGCATCAGAATTTATGTCACAAGTCGCTTTTATCCTTCTGGGTTGCGCACTTATCGTGTTCACCCGTGAACGGAAAAGCCACCCGACATCCGGAATCACCAAAGAGACAAAAACCGCACTCGCGCTAAAAATCGCACTGCCAATTCTCGCGGGTGGCTTGCTATTCGCAGCCGGATCTTATTTCTCTCGCTCGGAAAAACCGGAGTCTTCTCCACCGAAGAAAGTTGATTCCGTGCTTCCGTCTCCACCGAAGAAAGTTGATTCCGTGCTTCCGTCGTTGGCAGATGGTGAAATAAAGGAATCGCCTCCACCTTCACCGACCAGTCCGCCGCCACCGCCGCCAGTTACGCCTCCCGCGCCACCGCCGCCACCGCCGCCAGTTACGCCTCCCGCGCCACCGCCGCCACCGCCGCCAGTCGTTCCTCCCGCGCCGCCGCCACCACCGCCAGTCGTTCCACCGCCTGCACCGGTTACTCCGCCCGCGCCGGAAGTGAAACCGCCTGCACCACCAGTGAAACCGCCGCCCGCGCCGGAAGTGAAACCACCCGCACCGCGTAAGGAAAAACCCGTGTTCAAATTTGGCGATTTCACTGAAAACAAGACTGAATTTTCTGTTAACGAACTCCCGCGTCCCGCGCCGAACGAAGTTCTTCACACGGGCGAACTCGTCTTCAAAAACGGTGCTACCGGTCGCCTGTCCTTCATTCTTTCCGCCGACAAAAAAAACCTGCACTCGGTCTCTTTTTTCCTGCACAAATTGCCCGACGATTTTCCCGTTGGAGAAATAAAATCTTTCGACCACGAAGCCCTACCGGTCACGATCGACGAAAAGAATAATTACGCATTATTAGACGGGATGGTGAAAATTAAGAATCTCACCTTCGTAGATAATGTCGCGGCGGCGGACATCGGCGTCGTTTTTCACGATGTCCATTCCGGCAAAAAACAAAACATCGGCGAAACTTCACTTACATTCTCCTATTTTGTCGGAAAAGCCGGTGCCACTGTCCCTGTCTTAATTTCTCCCCAACCGAAATCAAAACCCCAAATTCCCGCTCCCCCCGCACCAAAAACGGTTCCAACACCGACGCCAAAGACAACTCCAACACCGACTCCAAAAACGACTCAAAAAACGACTCAAAAAACGGAAGCATTGACGACAATAAAAATCCGGGTGGTTGACGAGTCAAAACCGCTCAAGGGAAAAGTAGTCCAACTCGTTTGGTATAATCCTGAAGAAAAAAAGTGGAATGCCACCATGCGAGTGCAAGGCACCGACAACGAGGGTCTTGTTTCCTACCAAATCCCTCAAAATGCGGAAGGTGCTTCCCGCTCTTTCTTTGTGGTTTTTTCACCCGAAATCGAAAAAGTTCTCACAAAAATGAATCTTGCCAACGAAGGAAAAATTGTCCTTTACCGCGCTCCCGCCGGCGTGCCCGTCCTCGAATTAGAGACGGACGGAAAGGAAGGCAGCGGATTCCGTATCGTCAAAGGCTCCGTGCAATTTTGGGGCAAAGAATAAACGCCGCTTTTTTAACCAGAACTCACTTCCGCTAAAACCATGAAACCGAAAAAAAACGCTAAAATTTCTCACCAAGACACGGAGAAGATAGAGTGCGGCAATTGCGGCAAGATGGTTGACTCCGTCGGGAAAGATCAGACCGAAGTTTTTGGTTTTCCGCATTCACCGGTGACTGCGAAAAATACACGAAGGAAAGTCCGTGCGACGCTGGACAAGGAGCTTTTTTGTCTTCCGCTTGGGAAAGGGAAATTCCTTGTTTACGCGCCTTTGAGGCGGGCGGCTTTTGTAGCGAACGCCGCTGCTGTGAATAGCATGGCGGCGCTGAAAGAAGGACGGTGCGTCAGCGGAAAAGCCGCCACGGAATTTGTGGAATTTTTGCGCCGTTTGGAAATCGCGGACGCGCCGGAAGCAAAACCGCCCTTGTCGGTTTTCACCGAAAAAACAACGCCTCTGTCCGTCACCTTGTTTCTTACGACGGCATGTAATTTGCGCTGTGCGTATTGTTATGCCTGTGCGGGCGAGGGAAAGGCGCAATTTATGTCGCCGACACTCGCAAAACGAGCCATCGACTTTGTCGTCGCAAATGCACGCGAACGCGGCGAAAAACATTTTGAGATAAATTTCCACGGCGGCGGCGAACCCACGCAAAATTGGCGAACGCTCACGGAAGCTGTTTCGTATGCGCAAAAACTCGCTAAAGAACACGGTTTGGAATTTACGGCTTACACGGCTACAAACGGCGTTTTCAGCGACAAACAACTCGACTGGATTATCGCTAATCTTTCCGGTGCAAGCGTTTCGCTTGACGGTCTGCCGGAAGTCCACGACGCAAACCGTGTCACCACGGCGGGGCAGGGTTCGAGTGCCGCTGTTTTGCACACACTCCGCCGTTTTGAAGAAGAAAAATTTTCTTATGGAATCCGCATGACCGTCACGGCGGAAATGATAAAGCGGCTTCCCGATTCCGTGGATTTTATTTGTGCGAATTTTCATCCCAGCCAGTTGCAGGCGGAACCCGCGTTTCAAATCGGGCGTTGGGTGGACGCTCCACCGGCGGAGACGGCGGCGTTTGTCGCAGCTTTTCGCAAAGCGGCGGCGCGGGGGCGCAAATACGGTGCCGAACTGACTTTTTCCGGCGCACGGACGGGGACGCTTTCCAATCATTTTTGCGCCGCTACGCAGGACCTTTTCGCGGTTACGCCGGACGGCGATGTCTCTTCCTGCTACGAAATTTTCGACGACAAAAACCCGCGTTCAAACATCTTTATTTACGGAAAAGAAAACAAGGGTGGCGGGTGGCTTTTCGACAGTAAAAAAACTGCTTTTTTGCGTGCGCAATCCGTGGATAACCGCCCGTATTGCAAGGGCTGTTTCGCCCGCTGGTCCTGCGGCGGCGACTGTCTTCAAAAAATCCTTTCCATTTACGGCGAAAAAGAATTTGCCGGCAGCGGGCGTTGCGCGATTATCCGCGAGCTTACAAAGGATCAGATTTTAGAAAAAATCGCCGCCGCCGGGGGCGTCTTTTGGCACGAGCTGCCGGGCGATCTCCATTTCCAGCGAACGGACGCCGCTGCCGTCGGAAACTGCGATTGCGTTTCCTGCGGGGAGAATGCGGCGGAACCTATCATCTCTTTTGAAACAATCTCTCAATCTACAACCGGAGAACACACATGAAATTCCCAAAGTTTGAACTCACTTACGTCCGTCCGGACGGCACTCGCGAGGCACCGAAAATAGTGCCGGTGACAAAACTGCCGACCGACATGAAAACATCGCGACGAGGCTTCTTCGGAGCCGCTATGCTCGCCAGTGCCGCCGTGCTCGCCGGTTGTAATACTGCAACGGGAAAAAACAAAAAGCGTTCGCCTCTCTCCGGCGGGATTTGCGGGGGAAAACGTGCGCACAAGAAAAGAATTACCGCGCTTGCATTTTCGCGGGACGGTAAATTTTTGCTTTCTTCTGGTGAGGACAACACAGTGAAATCATGGCTGGTGGCGGCACGCGCACATAGGGGCACTCTTCTCTCAAATAAGGGGAGGAATACGATTGCGCTCGCGTTTGACGCCGAGGGAAAAACATTTTTTAACGGGGAAGAACATCGCGTTGAACAGTTTTCTTTTTCCAAAGCCGAACCTGTGGGAAACACCGTTAAACCGCCCTTAGGTTACAATAGCACCCTCACCGCTCTCGCTGCCGGCAACGCAGCAAAAAATGCGTTCTTACAAAGTGTGCGAGAATACTTACAAAAAGCCCGTTCTATTTCCGTTTCCGATAATAACGAAATTCTTGCCGCTGTCGTGGACAATGATTTGAAATTGTGGTATTCCGACGCCAAGGGGCTGAATTTACTTTACGAACAAAAAAACGTGAACCTTCTTGCGGTTTCGCCCGACGGAAAATTAATGGTTTGCCGAGACACAAAAAACACATTGCTGCTTTACACGGTGACCCGTCAGGAAGTCCGGCGGCAGGGCGGGGCAAGTACTGTGCTTTCTTTCCGCCGCCCACAGGTTTATTTTCTCCGAGAAATAAAACCAGACGCGGGAGTGGCAACTGCACTCGCATTTTCGCCCGATGGAAAAATTCTCGCTATTGGCTACTTGGACGGAACACTTGTTTTTTGGAGTATTCCAGACGGTCAACATCTCGGCTGTCTCATGGATATCGCGGCGTCCACAGACGAGGTTAAAGGCACAACTTTTTCCATGCGAAGCGAGACTGGTCAAATCATTGTTTACACGCTTCCCTGTGGTTCGCCAATTCCTGCGAATACAGTTTGCACTTGCAACTGTGTCCCGGGTTCCGTTGGCACGCACGCTTGCAGGTGTAATACGGTGACAGTTTGCCGGTGCAACACCGTCCCCGTTTGCACCTGTGAGGCGGTGCGGACACGCAACACTTGCTCCTGCATGTCCGTGGGCACGGGTCGCTGGATTTGCACCTGCCAAGCCGTGCGCTGCCGTTAAAAAAACAAAAACTTTCCAAAACTCAACACGCTAAAACATGACTAAAAACACGACTTACACGCGAGCTTTTCTTATGGGTGCCGCCGTGCTATTAACAGCAGCGGCGGAAGCAGCTGAAAAAGCGGTGCCAGCCCAAGCTCAAAAAACGACGGCTGCGCCCGCCGAAAAAACGCCGAAATTAGTGCGGTTCAGGCAAGGCGATCTCTGGGGAATTTACGACCAAAACAGCAAAAAAATAATCATCAATCCCGAATACGATGAAATTCTTCAAGATGCTGGGAATCATTATTTTCGGCTTTGGAAAGAAGACGGGGGCATTATTTTTCTCGACAACAAAGGGAAGCAAATTTCAAAGCGTCGATACGATGAGTCGGCGCAGGCAAAAGAAAAAGTATCCGTTTTCTTTTTCTCGGAAGGCATGACCATCGTCGGGCTGAAAGGAAAATACGGCTTTATTAACGAAAAAGGCGGTGAGATTCCGTGTATCTACGACGCCGTCGAAGACTTCAAAAAAGGTCGGGCAAAAGTGCGTAGCGGAAATAAATCATTTTTCATAGACAAAGAAGGAAAAATAATTCCTACACAGGCACCGAAGCCCGTTCAAGAAACGGTAAAACCACCGCCGCCGCCACCACCACCGCCCGAACCGGAACCGCCGATACAGCCGCCGCCTGCGCCTGCGCCGGTGCCGGAGAAGATTCCAGAACCGGTGCCGCCGGTAGTGCCGAACGTAACTACCGTTGCGGATTCTGCGCCAACTGTTCTAACTACGCCGAGTCCCGAGTCCGAGAAACGTTGGTTTTTTGAGGTCGGTCCCGCGTATTGGGGCAATTCCATCGGCTTTATCGGCGGCGATTTGCGTTTCGGTTATTATTTACGCGAAAATGACCGCCTCATGCTTTCGGTCGGTCTTGCCAAAGGAATGAAGAAGGGAAAACCGCAATGGTCGATGCAGGATTATTATTATGGCGAAGGTCAAACCCTTTTCGGATATGAAAATTACGATGGCATTTATCTTTCTGATCTCTGGGATGATGAGCTGTTTGATGTTCAACTAAAAGGGAAAATTGAACGCGATATTGTCCCCATTGTTATTTCGTGGGAACATGAGTGGAAACTGAATGATAAGTTGACCTTGCGCGCAGGACCGATGATCGGCGCAGCCATTGTTTCCGGCACTGGAAAATTAAATGCCGAAATTGCACTTTCCCAAACTCTTATCGACTTATTGGAATACTATGATATGCTCGACGAGTTTAACGCAGAGGTTAGCCCGGAAGAAATTTATTCCAAAAGTCTTTCTTCTGTCGCCGTTCTTTTCGGTCTTTCTGTCGGGGTCCGTTATGATTTTATCAAAGAGGAAAATTTTAATTTATACGCCGATGTTTCCATTTTTGCTTTCGGCTCGACCGACGTCAAATTTCGCTATAATTTTCAAAACGACTTTTTGGACGGTTCCCATACCGATCGAGTAAACTTATCCGGTGCCCGCATAACTTTTTCCATCGGTGCCCGCTTCTAAACTTTGAGGACTAAAACAATGGCGATAAAAACAGTGACAACTTACACTTCCTTATCCGGTAAACGCGATGTTCTTACGGGCGGTGGTTCCGACAAAAAGAAGCGGGACATTCAGACCGAAAACCGATGTATCCAGGAACATCTTCTTGACATTGCAAAGAGCGGGCATCTTGCTCAATATAAGCTCGCAGTGGCAAGTTTTTACGGGTTTGATGGCGGCACGCCGGGACGCGATATCGAACGTGCCCTTTTTTGGATAAACGAAGCCGCCTCTAATAATACTTGCCCGCAAGTCAAGAAACGCGCTAAAAACATGCTTCAATTTTTCTCCCTCTTTCAACAAAAATGAAAAACTTAGACAAACGCTCAAGCGAACTACTGAATAAATACCTGAATCAGCAGTTAAAGAAAGCGGCGCAGCTCTCAAGGCGTCTCAAATTCAATTCGTGGCTTCTCGACGATTACGATGCGGTCTCTGTAGCCGCTATAAAATTTTGGGAGGTTGTGCAAAAGCATGGGGATAAAGAAGATGCGGATTTTCTTAAAATAGTGACTGTGTCTATTCGTAACGCGCTCTTCTCGTTAATTCGGAGTGCGAAGCGGCGAGATGTGCGTTTTCGCGACAGCAGCTTCAATTCACATTGGGACGATGCCTCGGCGGATGAGGATGATGATGAGGAGGAGGAAGAGGATGGTGATCGGGAAACGGCGGAACAACCGGCGGAAGACGGTGATACCGCAACCGACGATTTCAACACGGGAGACGACGAGGGGGATGAGGAATTTTGGCACCCAGTGAAGGGCTTCGCGAAGCGCTCTTACGATGATGAGCGCAAGCGCAAATTTGTCGATCCGGATCTCTGTTTGGATTCACGTGTGGAGTTTCTTAACGACGCGGATTCGCGTGACCATCGAGCGCGGACGGCTCTGACGCTACACGCTATTTTTACCGCCGAAAATTTGGTGCTTTTTAATCGTCATATACCGGAAAACAGGCGTGGTCGAGTGAGTGCTGATTTGCTGCTGACGCCGGTCGAGCGTTTCGTTATATCGACCTACGGGGCAGGGTGCCCTGCAAAACAGGTTTTACAGATGCCAGAGGGGAAAAATTACAATCTGCGAGATGCGAATGATGTGTCTAACACGTTCCAGCGAGCATACGTTAAAATGTGGAAAATACTGAAAGGGTTGGGGTATCATTACATTGACATAGGAGGCGCATTCCGCGGCGAATCCCTGGACGAAAACGAATTCCATATCGCATTTGTGTCACAGGAAATACGAGATATGCACGCACGGGCGTTTTGTATCGCGCTACATGACCTCTACGCCTCCGTGGCGATAGCAAAGGAGTAGAGAGGGAGGAGGAGGAAAGGGAAAAGAGGAAAGAGGGGAGAGGAAGGAGGGGAAGTCGCCGTAAACGGGGGAGGAAGAAACCACGAATGGCCACCAATGGGCACGAATGGAAGGGGAGAGGAAGAGGGGAGAGGAGTGAGAGAGGAGGAGTGGAAAGCCCCAAAGGGGCGGCACCAATATAGCCCAGGGCAACGCCCTGGGGTTCGGCAACCCACAAATCAAAGCCCCAAAGGGGCGGCTCCAAGCAGTTCCCAGGGCAGCACCCTGGGGGAAGGGTGGGGCGATGGCGCACCCCAATTTACCCGCGCCAACGGGATTACCCAGGGCACTGCCCTGGGCTATATTGGTGCCGCCCCGTTGGGGCTTTTCTTTCCCTCTCCACCGCTTGCCTCCCCATCTTTCCTCTTTTCTCCCTCTTTCCCCCTCCGTGGCTCCGTGTGGAAATTATGCGAAAGAAAAACAATTGCCAGAATGGCGGCGTTTGTTTTTTTGAGGAGGAAATGCCATCCGAGTTGCCGCCAAAGGTTCCGATTCAGAGTGATTCTCACCCGCCTGTTTCTGCGGGTGGGCGCAAGCGTGCACCGGAGAAGGCGACGGAAAGCACGAATCCATATGCCGATTTGCGGAGGGGGGACTCTGCGCTTGAAGCCGCGCTGCGGCCGCCTCGTTTTGAAGACTTTACCGGACAACGTCTTACGATTGAGCGTTTGCGTGTGATGACGGGTGCGGCGCGGCGCGAAGGGCGTGCGCTCGATCATATTCTCATCCACGGTCCGCCGGGTTTGGGCAAGACGACGCTCGCACTCATTCTTGCTGCCGAGATGGGGGTGAAAATAAAAATCACTTCCGGTCCCGTCGTAGAAAAAGCTTCTGACCTTGCCGGTCTTCTTACCAGTCTTGAAGAAGGCGAAATTCTCTTTATTGACGAAATTCACCGCATCTCGAAGACCGTCGAAGAATTTCTTTACTCCGCAATGGAGGATTTCCGAATTGATATCATGATTGATCAGGGTCCGAATGCCCGAAGCGTGCGGCTGAACATTCCGCGTTTTACGCTTGTTGGGGCGACCACGCGAACGGGTCTCTTAACGGCTCCGATGCGCAGCAGATTCACGCTCCAGACGCGTCTTGATTATTACAACCATGAAGACCTTTTCAAAATTGTCCGTCGCAATTGTGCGCTTCTCAACATGCGTGTTGACGATGGTGGTGCGGAGGAAATTGCGCGGCGGGCGCGTGGCACTCCGCGCATTGTAAACAATCTCATTCGGTTCACCCGCGATTACGCGTTGGAGCGCGCCGGGGGTGTCGTAACGTGTGAAGTGGCGTCTGCCGCGCTTGAATTGTTGGAAATAGACCGCCACGGTCTTGATGAAATGGATAAACGTGTGTTGCGTGTAATAGCGTCCAACTACGGTGGCGGTCCTGTCGGGCTGGGCACTATTGCGGTTGCCGTGGGTGAAGATGAACAGACCTTGGAGGAGGTCCACGAGCCGTATCTTATCCAAGAGGGTTATTTGGGGCGAACGCCGCAAGGGCGCGTTCTCACGGATAAGGGCTGGCGTGTTCTTGGTTTGCCTCCGCGTGGACGCGCCGACCAAGAGGAATTGTTTTGAGACCACAATACCCAGGGCGTTGCCCTGGGCTGCGCCGTTGGCGTGGGTGTGGGTGCGAAGGATGCGCGGAAAAAGGAAATAGGAGACAGAGAAGTGCGGGATCGAAATCCCCCGAAGGGGGATAACGTGAATAACCGCCGGTGGAGCGCGAGTGTAACGAGCGCGGAACCGGCGGATCAGCCACCCCCACCCCGCGCCCCGAAGGGGCGGCACCAAGCGTTTCCCAGGGCAACGCCCTGGGGGAAGGATGTGGCGAAGGCGACGGTACACCCCAATTTACCCGCGCCAACGGCGCATTCTAATGCGAACCCCAGGGCGTTGCCCTGGGATGGTATTGGTGCCGCCCCGTTGGGGCTTTGGTTTGCGTGGTGCCCACAATACCCAGGGCGTTGCCCTGGGCTATGATTGGTGCCGCCCCTTTGGGGCTGCGGGCAGTCGTGCAGGCGGGACGCC
>JAISZI010000090.1 GCA_031269335.1 Puniceicoccales bacterium | reverse complement strand
TTTTTTTGAAGATTGCCCTTTCTCAAAACCGGTGGACAAATTAGCCGCTTTTTCCATGAACACCGATTCCACTCCCGTCGTTATTTCGGTCCCGGAAAGTGCCGCTCCTGACCGCGCCGACAAAGTCCTTACCGGTCTCCTTGCCCCGCGCAGTCGTGCCCAAGTCCAGCGTCTTTTTGACGATGGTCTCGTTTTTCTGCTTCCCGACGCTTCCCGCCCTCTCACCCGTAAGCACAAACTCAACCCCGGCGACACGCTCCGCATCTTCTTGCCGCCTCCGCCGGAGATTCTTCCTTCGCCGACCGATATTCCGCTCGAAATCCTTTTTGAGGACGCCCACGTGCTCGCCGTAAATAAAGCCTCTGGCACGGTTACCCATCCGGGCGCAGCCACAGGCAAAGACACCCTCGTCCACGCCGCGCTTCACCACACCGCCCTCGCGCCGTCAGATGATCCTTCCCGTCCGGGTATCGTTCACAGATTGGACAAGGACACTTCGGGCGTCATCCTCCTCGCAAAGACTCCGGAAGCACTCGCCAATCTCATTAACCAATTCTCTGAACGTAAATTAGAGAAGCAATACCTCGCCCTTGTGCACGGACGCCCGACGCTCCTTTCCGGCAGCATCCGCGTTCCGCTCGGGCGCCACCCGACAAACCGCGTTCGCATGAGCGTGCGCGAAGAGGAAGGCGGCAGACCTGCCCGCACCGATTGGGCTGTGGAAGAACGCTTTGGCTCCTGCGCTACACGGCTGCGCTGCTGGCTCCACACGGGGCGCACGCACCAGATTCGTGTCCACCTCGCTCACATCGGGCACCCGCTGCTGGGCGACGCGACCTACACGCTAAAAAACATTCCCCCCAACCGCGCCCTCCCGCCTGCCGCCCGCGTCATGCTCCACGCCGAACGTATTAGT
Source organism: Puniceicoccales bacterium (assembly GCA_031269335.1). Taxonomy (GTDB): domain Bacteria; phylum Verrucomicrobiota; class Verrucomicrobiia; order Opitutales; family UBA953; genus CALNBE01. The sequence goes on along the minus strand of JAISZI010000090.1, from coordinate 26,958 downwards.
TTCTTTCACCCTATCACGAATTTGCCGCTCCGCATTCTCGCTCCGATTCCTTCCGATTTCCTTGATGTCCAAGAAGAACTGCGCTCCCGTTTCGGCGGTGATCGCATAATGCCTACCCCAACATAACGCCGCGTCCTGTTTTTTCAAAAAACTAACTTCCGGGTTTCACGGGCGGAAGTGCCTGTAACTCTGGCGGAAGCGCGTCCGCCTCATAAGTTGGAAAATTCATTTCAATTAACGCCAAAAACGGAACGGGAAACGCTGCCCGCCCGCCGGAACGGTCAACCAACACTGCGACCCCGGCAACTTCGCCTCCGCCCGCCGCAACAATGTCCATGCACTCGCTAACCCGCCCGCCGCGTGTTACAACATCTTCAACAATAAGCACTTTCTCCCCCCGTGCAATGTTAAACCCGCGACGCAAAACAAGGCGGTCTTTCTCTTTTTCCGCAAAAATGAAACGCTTGCCCATCTGCCGCGCCACCTCTTGCCCCAACACCAACCCGCCCATCGCAGGCGCGATTACCACCGAACATTCAATCTGGCGAAGCCGCGGAAGAAATAATTCCACAAGTCGCGTAACCCTATCAAGATGCTGGCAGACTTGGGCACATTGGAAAAAATGCGCACTGCGCAACCCGCTACGTAAAATAAAGTGCCCGCTGAGCAAAGCACCTGTCTCGTGAAAAATTCGTAGAACCTCCGCCTGAACGACATCCATATGCCCAACGCTTGCCCAAAACAGGGCATAGTCAAGTTTGAGAAAAAGAGTTCTTTCTTGCCTCAAGATTTTCAGCAACAACCCTCCCGTTTCATGCAAAAATTCGCGCTTCTTTCTGTAAGTGACAAGACCGACCTCCCCTCTTTTGCCCAGGCTCTTGTCGAAAAACACGGTTACACCCTGCTTTCCACGGGCGGCACCGCAAAACTCCTCCGCGAAAAAAAAATCCCGGTCACGGATGTCAGCGAACACACCCAATCTCCCGAAATCATGGAGGGGCGCGTTAAGACCCTTCACTCAAAAATCCACGGCGGAATCCTCTGCCGCCGTGACAGCCAAGAGCATCTTGCCGAAGCCGAAAGCCATAATATCGCCCTTATCGACCTCGTCGTTGTCAACCTCTACCCCTTCGAGCGCGTCACCGCTAATCCAGATTGCGCCTTCGACGACGCCATTGAAAACATCGATATCGGCGGTCCCTCGATGTTGCGCAGCGCGGCGAAGAACCACGCCGCTGTCGCTGTTGTCACTGATCCCGTTGATTACCAGCGTGTTCTCTCGGCTCTCGATTCGCCGGAAACGCTTCCCGCCCTGCGCCGCGAGCTGGCATTAAAAGCTTTTCAACGCACTGCCGCTTACGACGCCGCAATCGCAAGTTACCTCGAAAACCTCGCTTCTCCCGCCGTTTTTCCCTCCCGTTTTTCCCTCCAACTTCCTCTCGCCCAACCGCTTCGCTACGGCGAAAACCCGCACCAGCAAGCCGCCCTCTACGGAGATTTCCACAAGTTTTTCCACCAACTTCAAGGTAAGGAACTCAGCTACAACAACATCCTTGATATCACCGCCGCCGACGCGCTCATCCGCGAATTTCAAAAACCCTCCCTCGCAATCCTTAAACACACGAATCCATGCGGCGTCGCCTCTGCGCCGACTCTTCTCGAAGCATGGCAGCTTGCCTTTGAAACGGATAAACAAGCTCCTTTCGGCGGCATCATTATCGCCAATCGCCCGATAGACCGTTCGCTCGCCTCCGCAATTGCCGAGATATTTTCCGAAGTCATTATTGCGCCGGAATTTACTAATGAGGCACTCGAACTTTTCTCAAAGAAAAAAAACCTCCGCCTCATGCGTTCTTCCCCCGATCAAACCTCGCCGCACAAACGCCGCGACGTCGCACTTCGCTCCGTCATCGGCGGCATCCTGCTGCAAGATGCCGATACTCGCCCCATTGATCCCTCCGCTTTCAAAGTCGTCACCCAACGCCAACCTTCTCCCGCCGAATGGGATTCCCTCCTCTTTGGCTGGCGCGTCGTCAAGCACGTCAAATCCAACGCCATCGTCTATGCCGCCAACGAACGCACCCTCGGCATCGGCGCAGGTCAAATGAGTCGCGTTGATAGTTCCCGCCTCGCCGCTTGGAAGGCAAACGAAGCCCATCTCTCCCTCGAAAACGCCATTGTCGCCTCCGACGCTTTTTTTCCCTTCGCCGATGGACTCCTCGCCGCCGCCGGTGCCGGTGCGACCGCCGCCATCCAGCCCGGAGGCTCTGTGCGCGACCCCGAAGTCATCGCCGCCGCCAATGCGCGCAACATGGCAATGGTCTTCACTAACACCCGTCATTTCAGGCATTAAGACGACTCGCCTTTTCCCCGTCACGCCATCAGCGGGCGAGGCGGAAGCCGACCCAGACAGCTAATAAGCACAAAGCGAACGAGGCGGCGATGTTTGCCAGAGCGACGCCTATTGCGCCGCGGTTGACTTGGTCGAAGGTCTGCCAGCTGAATGCCGAAAAGGTGGTGAATCCGCCGCAAAGCCCCGTCACCAACAAGGCGTGCCGGTGCGCTGAGGCGCAGTCGGCGGCGGAGCCGGTCGTCGTGCCCATCAGGTAACCGACGAAGAGCGAGCCGAGGACGTTCACGAACAGCGTCCCCCAAGGCACGGGGATGCGCGCTGCGTGCAAAATCCCCGTCGCGATTGCGCGGAAAACCGCCCCTATCGCGCCGCCTACGGCGACCAAAAACAACACTTGCCAGCTCATTCCCGCACTGCCCGCCAGACGCGCAAGCAGGTCTCCACCAATGCGGGCAAGTCCGCCAGCGGCAACTGGCTTTCAGCGTCTGAAATTGCCCTTGCCGGTTCAGGATGTGTTTCGAGGAAAAGCCCGTCGGCGCCCGCCGCTAAGGCGGCTTTTGCCAACAAGGGGACAAATTCGCGTTGCCCGCTCGAGGTGCCGCTTGACGCGCCGGGGAGCTGCACGCTGTGCGTGGCGTCCATCACGGTCGGGTAACCGTTGCGTTCCATGATGTTAAAGGAGCGCATGTCCACGATTAGGTTTTGGTAACCGAAGGTCGTCCCGCGTTCTGTTTGCCAGACTTCGGCGGCACCGCTTTCGCGCAGCTTCGAGGTCACGAATGTCATTTCGCGCGGCGAGAGAAACTGCCCTTTTTTCACGTTGACGGTGTGCCCCGTCCTTGCGGCGGCGGCGAGCAGGTCTGTCTGCCGGCAAAGAAAAGCCGGAATTTGCAGCACATCGACGACTGCCGCGACTTGCGCGCATTGGACGGGTTCGTGGACGTCCGTGACAACGGGGAGATGATACTCGCGTTTCACAAGGGCGAGCAGGTCGAGACCCTGATCGATGCCCGGACCGCGCCCGCTTCGGAGTGAGGTTCGGTTTGCTTTGTCGTAAGAGCCTTTGAAAACGATGTTTAGCTCGGCAAATTTTTCTTTGAGCGAGGCGAGCTGCTCGGCGACGGCGCGGCAGATGGTTTCGTTTTCGAGAGAGCAGGGACCTGCGATGAGCAGGAGTTTTTTTGGATCGTGGATCATGGTAGTAGGACGTGGTTAGTTGAACGTGGTTAGAGAGTTAGTTAGTCAGAAAAAAGTGAAAAAAAGCGGTCGGCGGGCTACCTTCATGCCATAGCGTCGCGGAGCAGTGCTATGCTTTTGGGGACGCCCTCGTCGGCAGGTGCTTTCCCCTCGAACTCAATCCCGACGTAGCCCTTGTAGCCGGCGTCGCGCAACTGGCGGAAAATGCGTTTGTAATCCAAATCGAGCGAATACCATTCGCCGCCGCCGAAATAGGTCTTTGCCTGGACGTAACACGCGTGCGGAAAGACTGTTGCCAATTTTTCATAGGGATTTTCAAGGAAATTTCCCGTATCGGGAAGCAATTGGAGCCACGGGCTGTTTATTTCGCGGAAAATGCGCAACATTCCCTCAGGCGTTCCCGAAAGCCCCCAGTGATTTTCCAGCGCAAGGATAACGCCGAGTTCTTCCGCGCGGGGGAGGCATTTTCTAATGCACTCCGAGACCCAGCGGTACCCGTCTTCCTCGGTCACGCCGGGGGGGACGGGTTCGATGCCGCGGTTTTTCATGAGCACATTAAAGTTTTTCGTCGTTCCCCATGTCCCGGCATTGATGCGCATGGACGGGATGCCGAGCTGGCTGGCGATGTTGAGGCACTTCAATGTGTGTTTCACGTTGCGCTCGCGCACCTCGGCGGAAGACGACACGAAGCTCTGGTGCATTGAGAGACAAATGAGGGCGATGCCGTTGAGAAAAGCATGGCGTTTCAACTTTCGCAAATAGGCACCGTCTTCCGTTTCTAATTGCCTGTGAAGCACATCTACGCCTTCGACACCGAGTTCTGCCGCCTTGTTAACAACGGTTTCAATCGGAAATTTCTTCCGCGAAAAATGCCAGTAAGAATAGGTCGCGATGCCCAATTTGAAAGGACGCTGCCCGCCCGTGTTTGGCGATGACGCTGGGGGCGCGGAAGCGGAGGCACACACGGCTGGCACCAACAATCCGACTCCTGACGAAGCGGCACTTCCAAGAAAACGACGACGAGAAATGTTCATGGGTCTCTACTTTGCACGCTTTCGATGCCCTTGCAAATGTTTCTGCCCGTGCGGAAAATTCGCGAAAAAAATCTCGTTAGGAACCTGCGTGCGCGCTTGGTGTTTTTCCGTAAGATGAATGGCAGTGCGCGTTTAAGTTCAGAGGATTCGTTTTCGCGAAGGCATTTTTTAAGGAATGCAGCGCTTGCGTTTTCTGCTGGCGTCGTGTTTCCGACGATTGTTTCCGCACGGGCGCTTGGGCGTGATGGCGGTGTTGCGCCGAGCAACCGCATCGTGCTGGGTCTTGTGGGTGCCAGTCAAGGAATGGTGAATTTGAGCCGTTTTTTGCCGTTTCCCGATGTGCAAGTTGTTGCGGTATGCGATGTTGATACAAAGAGACGCGAGAACGCCACCCGGCGCGTCAATACGCATTATCAGCGCGATGTTGCGCGTGGGTGGAGAGATTTTCGGGAGATGTTTGCTCGTGCGAATCTTGATGCGGTAATTCTTGCCGCGCCCGATCACTGGCACGCCGTCATGGCGGTTGCGGCGTTGCGGGCGGGCTTGGACGTGTTTGGGGAAAAGCCTTTGGCGCACACCTTGGCGGAGGGGCGCGCTATCGTGGATGCGGTGCGTCGGCACGGGCGCGTGTGGCAAACGGGAAGTTGGCAGCGTTCGATCAGCACATTTCGCCGCGCCGTGGAACTCGTTCGCAGTGGCTGTGTGGGAAAAATTTCCCGCATAGAAGTCGGCACCTACGGCGGCATTCCTTCCGTAGCGGCGACGCCTGCCAATATCGGCAAACCGCCCGCAGGGCTTGACTACGAAATGTGGGTCGGTCCGGCGGCATGGACGGATTACGATCCGCGGGTGACGCATCTGCGGTGGCGTTATGTGCTTAACTATGGCGGGGGGCGCTTGATGGACTTTGTCGGGCACCACGTTGACATTGCCCAATGGGCATTGGGGTGCGATGGCACCGGTCCGGTGCGTTTTTCGGGAAAAGGCGAATTTGCGACCACGCCGCCTTATGACGCCGAGCGCAACTACCGCTTTGTGTGCACGTATGCGAACGGGATGGAGATGGCGGTGTCGTCGGCACTGCAACCCGGCATAAAATTTTACGGTGAACGCGGGTGGCTCTACGTCGGGCGGGCACGCGGCATCAACGGAGCGGCATCGTTGAAGGCGTCCGATCCCGCAATTTTGAACGAAACGCCCGATTCAGGCGCCGTTAATATCCGTTACAGCGATAACCACTGGCGGGATTTTCTGGAATGCGTGAAGACGCGGGCTGAAACGGTGTCGCCCGCCGAATCGGGGCACCGATCGGCAAGCATAGGGCATCTTGGGCATATTGCTGTTTTGACCGGACGCGAAATTCGCTGGGACCCCGCGACAGAGACAATCCGCGACGACGAAAGCGCGTCGGCTCTCTTGCGGCCGGTGTTCCGAGGGCAATGGGGAATCTAATAAAAGGCGGTTCGTGCAAACGCCTGCGCCCTTTGCGCCTTCCCTCGCCTGCTAAAATTGCCTCCCTTTTACGCTATGTCTGCTTTTGCCATTCTTCTCGCCAGCGGCTCCGGTAAGCGTATGCGCGGCGTTGTCCGCGATAAGTGCCTCGAACCGCTCGCAGGGTTGCCCGTCATTGCGCACTCGGCGCGGGCGTTCTGGGAAGCTGGCGTGGTCGATGGTTTTGTCATTGTTTGCCGCGACGAGGCGCAGCAAGTCGCTGCCGCCGCCGCACTGCACCCGGTGCCCGTGGGATTCCCCATAATTTGGGCGAACGGCGGGGCGGAGCGCCAGGATTCTGTGTTGAACGGTCTCGAAGCCTGCCCGCCCGACACCGAAATCGTTTTCATTCACGACGCGGCGCGCCCGTTAATTACGCCCGCCGCCTTGAAACGCCTGTCGGCGGTGGCGCGTCGCGAAGGCGCGGCTGTGCTCGCCCACAAAGTCAAAGACAGCATCAAACAAATCCCCGTGGACGCGCCCCCCGAAAGGGCAGTGTTGATGAAGGATTTGGACCGCTCCGGTTTGCGGGCGATGGAAACGCCCCAAGTTTTTCACTATCCTTTGATACGCAACGCCTACCGCCTTGTCGCACAGAACGGCGCCCGCATTACTGATGACGTTGCCGCCGCCACTCTCGCCGGACACAATGTCGCTTTGGTAGAAAACGATTCCCCCAATCCCAAACTTACCGAACCGCACGATGTGGCATGGGCGGAATTTCTCCTTTCACGCCGAGCGGATTGACACAGCGCAAAAACGAAAAAAAGAGCACCGGCAACGCGGCGGACAATTTTTATGGTTTAAGCGGGGGGGTATTTGCTACCTTCTCTCCCCGTTATGCTCACGATCTTTATCCCTTCCCGCTACGAATCGGTGGATTTTTTACGCGCTCTAAAGGGGACGCGCAAGAGTCGCATTGGCGATGCACCGGTTTTTACTGGCGAGTTTGGGGGCAAGCCCGCCCGCATCGCCATTTGCGGTATGGGACAGGTGCATTGCGCGCGGCGTATCGCGGCGGTACTGGAAGCGACCGCGCCGTTGAACGAGACGGAACCGGTCTGGCTCGTCGGTTTCGGCGGCGGTCTTGACCCGTCCCTCAAACGCCTCGACATCGTCTATTTGCTTGGAAATGCACCGGGCGCGGAGGCACCCATTCTCGCCGCAAGCGCGGCGTTGCCCGCCGTCCAAACACGGCGCGCCGAGAAAATTTATACTTCGGAAGTCGTTGTTGATACCGAGGAAAAGAAAAACGCCGCCTTTCTCGCCACAGGGGCGCCGATTGTGGACATGGAAACGGGTCCGTTTCTGGAATTATTAACAAAGCATGGCAGAACGGGGGCGGTTATCCGCGTCATCAGCGACGATGTTTCCGAGGAATTTCCGGCAGATTTGATTGGTTGGAGCCACGATTTTGAACGCGGACGCGATACGCCGGTGCGCCTCGCGTGGTACTTGCTCACGCACCCTGCCGATCTTGTCCGGATGCGCCGTTTCCTCGCACCGTTGCCTAATGCACGGCGGCGTTTACTTGAGTTTGTTACTGCCGCTGCAACAAGTATTTAACTATATTTATCACGCCGTTGAAAACTTCTCTTTTTTTACTCTTGAAACCGCCCCGCCCGTCGGCGTTTCCTTTGTGTTGCCGCGATTGTGCTGTTTGCATCCTTCCCTTCTTGACGCCTTTTTATCATGTCCACCGAGCCTTCCGCTTTTTCAGATAATTTCGACGACGACCCTGCATCCGCCGCTACCGCCCGCTGGCGGGTCACTAAACGGGACGGGCGGGTTGCGCCGTGGAGCCGCGTTCGCGTAGAGCGCGCCGTCGCTTGCGCACTGGCAAGCGTTTCTCAGCCCGCAGGCTGGAATGAGGGTCAGGGACCCGGGATCGATGCCGCCGCCCGCGATGCCGCCGCCCAGATTGCCGCCGCCGTAGAAAATGTGTTCAGCCAACGCATGGAAGCGGGCGAGGCTCCTAATGTTGAACAAATCCAGGACGCCGCCGAACGCTCACTCGCGCAATTCGGCTTTTTCGAAGCCGCGAAATCCTTTATCCTCTACCGCGCAGCACATACGAAACGCCGCGCCGGGACGGGTTCTCGACCAAACGGACTTCAAGACTACATCGCCGTCTCAAAATATGCCCGCTATAACCCCTTGCTCAAACGCCGCGAAGTGTGGCCGGAACCGGTCGAACGCGTAGCCGCTATGCACAAACGCCGCTTCGCCTGGGTCGATCGGCAGCTGAAATTGCCGATAGAGGGCGACGTCCCGTTTTGCGCGCAAATCGATGCCGCCTTCGCAAAGGTGGCGGCTTACCGCGTTTTACCCAGCATGAGGAGCCTCCAGTTCGGCGGCACCGCCATCGAAAAAGAAGAAGCCCGCATGTTTAATTGCGCCTTCACGTTTATTAATCGCATTGAAGCCTTTTCAGAAACGCTCTGGCTGCTCCTGTGCGGCACGGGGACGGGCTTCTCCGTCCAAACACGACACATTAACGAACTCCCCATCTTCCCCCAACGCCTCCCGGATGATGACTTGCCCGTGCACCACCACCACGTAGCCGACACCATAACGGGCTGGGCAGACGCCCTCGACGCTCTCATGCGTTCTTACCTGAACGGCTCGCTTGTCGAATTCGACTACTCGGGCATCCGCCCGCGCGGCCGCCCGCTCATTACCTCCGGAGGCAAAGCACCGGGGCACGTCCCGCTGCGCCGCTCATTAGACAATATCCGCAAAATACTCGACCGCATCCCAGGCCGCCGCCTCAAACCCATCGAAGCCTACGATATCCTCATGCACGCCGCCAAAGCCGTCCTCTCCGGCGGTATCCGCCGCAGTGCCACCATCTGCCTCTTCAGCGCAGATGACGAAGATATGATATGCGCCAAAACCGGTCGCTGGTATGAAGAAAACCCCCAGAGATCGGCGTCGAACAACTCCGCCGTTATCAACCGCCATAAAACACCACAACACGTTTTTCTCGAACTCTTTGAGAAACAAAAGGAGTTCGGTGAACCCGGTTTTTACTTTGTCGAAAACGAAGACTATGGCGCCAATCCCTGTGTTGAAATCGGCCTCGCCCCCTACGCCGATTTGCGGGACGAAGCAGAGATCGCCCGCTTGCGCGACCTCGGCTACGAAGGCGATCTCCACCTCGGTCAACGCATCTACGGCTGGCAAATGTGCAACCTCAGCACGATAAACGCCGCAGCATGTTCCTCTGCCGAAGAATTTTACGAAAACTGCCGCGCCGCCGCTTTCATCGGCACCCTGCAAGCGTCCTATACGCACATGCCCTACCTCAGCGTCGCCACTCGCTTCATCAACGAACGCGAATCCCTCCTCGGCGTCTCCATCACAGGCATCATGGACAACCCAGGCCTCATGCTCGACCCAAGCATCCTCGAACGCGGCGCCCTCGAAGTCCGCAAAGAAAACGCCCGCGTAGCCGCCATCATCGGCATCCCCTCCGCCGCCCGCACAACCTGCGTAAAACCCGAAGGCACCGCTTCCCTCCTCCTCGGCACCTCCAGCGGCATCCACCCCCACCACGCCAAACGCTATTTCCGCCGCGTCCTCGCCAACAAACTCGAACGCGTCTATCAGCATTTCCGCGAAACGAACCCGAAAATGACCGAGCACAGCGTCTATAACCAAAACGACGATGTCATCACCTTCCCAATCCAAGCACGCGACGGCGCCATCACCCGCGACGACCTGAACGCTCTGCAATTCCTCAACCACGTCCGCCTCGTCCAACGCCACTGGGTTCGCTCTGGGCGCGCCCACGAAAAATTCAACCCAGGCCTCGATCACAACGTCTCCAACACCTGCGTCGTAAAGGCCGGCGAATGGGACTCCGTAGCCGCCTTCATCTGGGCAAATCGAGACTACTTCACAGGCATCGCCCTCCTCCCCTTCGCCGGCGACAAAGTCTATGCCCAAGCACCCAACGAAGCCGTCACTAACGAAACCGACCAAGCACGCTGGGATACCCTGAACTACAACCCGGTTGATTACGCCTCAATGCGCGAAGATACCGATAACACTAATCTGAAAGAAATCGCCGCCTGCGCGGGCGGCACCTGCGAAATCTCTTGATAAACAATCAGAGAAAACAGCTCTCCCCGTCTCCCTTTTCGCAAAAACACCTTCGCCGTGGAACCCCCCAACCCCGACAACATCGCACGCCGCAAAGAAAACGCCGCCCTCTACTCCGTCTTCGCCAGCGGTGCCCTCGCCCTCCTGAAACTCGCCGTCGGCACCTTCTCCGGTTCCCTCGCCCTCCTTTCCGAAGCCGCACATTCCCTCGCCGACACCCTCGCCACCATTATCACCTGGCTCGCCATCCGCTGGTCAGGCCGCCCCGCCGACAAAGAACACCAATACGGACACGGCAAAGTCGAAAGCGTCGCCGCACTCATCGAAACCGGCGTCCTCTTCGCCCTCACCCTCGCCGTCCTCTTCTTCGCCCTGCGCAAACTCGCCACCGATAATACCCCGCCCGACGTCTCCCCTCTGGTAATCGCCATCGTCATTATTTCTATCCTCATAGATATAAATCGCATCCGCACCCTGCGCCGCATCGCCCGCGAAACAGGCAGCCAAGCACTCGCCGCCGACGCCCTTCACTTCACCTCCGATTTGGCAGGCTCCTTCACCGTCCTCATCGGCCTGTTCGCCACACACCTCGGTTTCCCCGCCGCCGACTCCTTCGCCGCCCTCATCGTCGCCATTTTCATCGCCCACACAGGCTGGAAACTCGGACGCCGCGCCCTCGATACCCTCATGGACGCCGCCCCTGCCGACCACGGCGAACGCCTCCGCGCCCTCGCCTCCACCGTCCCCGGCGTCATTAACGTCTCCAACCTCCGCGCCCGCTCCGATGGCCATAACGTCTTTGCCGATATGACAATAACCGTCCCCCGCTCCCTTTCCCTCGACGAAGCTCGCACCATCAAAGAAACGATCCGCACCCTCGCCAAAACCGAATTCCCAAATACCGAATTAAACCTCATCGCCGACCCCGTCGTCCCCGGCTCCGAAACCATCTGCGAACGAATCCTTCTCGTCGGACGCCGCGAACACATCCCGCTCCACCACCTCACCGTCCAAGAAATGAACGGCCGCCTCAGCATTAGCTTCGATATGGAAGTTGACAGCCACGCAACCCTCGCCGCCGCACACGAACGCGCCGAAACCCTTAAACAAATCCTCTACGGCGAATTCGGCACAGCCACAGAAATCGAACCCCACGTCGAACCCCTATACCCCTCACCGCTTCCCGGACAAGACGCCCCCCCAGACCTCGTCCGCCATATCGAAACCAAACTAAACGCCGCCGCCGCCACCAGCGATTGCATCCGCGAAATCCACGACGTGCGCGTGCGCGAAACCCTCCCCGGCTGGATCGTAAACTACCATTGCCGCGCCCCAGGCTCATTCACCGTCGAAGTCGTCCACCGCGATATGGACAATATCGAACACGAATTATTTCAATCCTGCCCAAAAATCGCCCGCATCGTCGGCCACGCCGACGCCATCCCCGAACACCCCACCGGCGCAGCCTGACACCGCTCCCACTTCGCGGCATTTTTTCGTTTGCTTTTTGCTGGGAAGCAAATTTTTTTCCGCGCCATGTTAAATGGACGCTTCCCCAACCGCCACATGCTTCTGCGTTCCGTGCCGCCCTTGCAAAGGGATGCCGTAGGAGTTATCGCCGCATCCGCCGCTGTTCGCGCAATCGCTCGCGCCGCCGCCACTACTGTGGTGTTTGCTCTCGCGGGTGTTGCGGGTTTGCTCGCCACCGCGCCTACTGCCACCGCCGTCTGCGGCATTTCGTGGTCATTGCCATGGACGCCTTTCATGGGAGGTGATGACTACCGCTTCCAGCTGGCTGAAGTATGGGGCGAAGTGAAAATCAGTGAGAAGCTCACAATCCCCATTCACGTAACTTTTTCGCCAGTCGGCGACCGTGTTTCGCCGATTTTGGGAAGCGGCTGGCAATTCGCTCTGTTCGACGCCACCTGCGTCAAGGAATCCGATAACGCTTACCTCATGCGGCTGCCGGACGGAAACGCGGTTCGTTTGAATAAAACCCAAGACGCTGCTGTCTGGGAAGGGGGCGACTGGACAGCCCGAGTAGCTGGACGCACCATCACCGCCGAGTCAAGTTGCGGCTGGACGCTTACCTATCACTCGGGACGACTCCAACGCGTCAAAATGTCCGAAGGCGACGACACGCTTGATTTCATCACCGACCTCGGCAAAGGCACCACGCACACGCTGAAAGCCAACGGCAAACCCGTTCTCACCCTGCGTTCGGATTTCGACAAAATCACCACACAAAAACTCTGGCATCTTAATTTCAGCGACAAACACGCCATTCTCAAAATGGGAAAACGTCCGTTTTTGGTGAAAGTGCGCGACCATAAAACAAACAAGCCGATAGAACAGAAAACCGAAAGAGACACGCTCGTTTCTGTGAAATTTGACGGAGAAAAATCTGAATCGAAATATACGTTTGGATTGGAGGATTTGAAGATAGAGGGAAGGCATGTAAGGCATGTAAGGCATATAAAGTGGATGAAGGAATCAGGTGTTCTATCGGAGGACACAGGAGTAAAATACTCCTTCCCAACAATAGCTGGAATAAAGTGTATAAAACGAGAATATCCAGACGGACAGGTTGGCGTTAGAGGATGGGGAAACGAGAGGGACATAATGCAAGAAAAAAAAGATTCTCCTCTATTGCTTACAGAGTATGTTGACGTTGAAGGAATCCGAGGAATAAGAAAGATTTCCCAACTAAAAAACGGACAGTTCGAAGTTATTCGACAGAATTGGTTTGACCTGTCCGGAAATGTTGTGAAAACGATGGTAAAAAAAGAGAATGGGGAGTTTATTTACAAAAGAAACGGAAATAGAATTTTAGCAGAAAAGAACGGGAAACATCTTTGGGAAAAGGTGTTTGATGCGCAGGGAAGGTTAATTGAATTCTCGGATACCAAAAGAAAAATGAAATTTGCGTATTCTGAACGCCGAACATTACAAGTGTCCGTTAAGAACACCAATGACGAAGACAAGGTATCGACTTTTCTCGTAAAGGGTGATGCATTAGACAATTTCCTCGCGAGATTTTCCAATACAAATTTCTAGACCATAATGGGCGAAGAACAAACAAAAACCAACAACGAAAGAAAGAACAGACATGAAAAAACAAAAACAAACAGCCCCGTTTAGATTGATCCCGCTTCTTGCTGCGTCATCTCTATTCTTTGGGTGCCTTAGCCATATTTCTGCAACAGAGCTTGGCGAGAAGCCAACGGGAGAAGACATTCCCCATGCTTTAATTTCAAAAATTATCGCTAAAAATAAAATGCCGGATAACTTCGTGGTGCAATTTGATTACGAGAGGTTATCGGACAGTGAAAAATGGGAAGTGGTATATAAGGAAAAACTAACATGGGATTTCAAAAATAAGCGTTTCTTTTACACAAGATTGTATCCGGGCAAGCAAAGAATGGGGATAGGGTTTGGTAAATTTTCACAGGGTGAATATGTTCTTATGCATGCATCAAGCAAGAAGAATGTTGTCGTCTCCAAGGTTGAAGATGTGCCCAAAATACGAAAACGGGAAAACTTTTCGGCAGTGCAAGCTCATGTTTTTGCTGGAAAATTTGAAGCAAAAGGGGATGTTTTTTCGAGTTTTCTCTACAGTGAGGAGACAGCGGTTCCTCTCGCATATTTTTTGAAGGAAGCTATTAATCAGGACAATTTTCCTGTCAACAGGGATGGAAAAATCTTCTTTGAGAAGAAAACGGCGGGGGGGGACACATCTCGATATCTATTCAACCAGGATGGTAGCGTTTCAAGGATTGAGGTGTTTGGGGATTTGCCAGTAAAAAAAGGAGTTGTTAAAAAGGATGAACTAATCTGGACTTGGAAGGTAAAAAAAACGGGCGAATTTAACGGTTTCTCTCTTCCGCTTCAGGTGGACTCTGAAGGGGCTCTTATGTCGGGCGTGGATTCTTTTTTTCTGAAGAAAATTAAGGAAAGAGTGGTGGTTGATGAAAAAAGTGTGAAAGTGAACCAAGACTTGTCTGAATCTGATTTCTCCTTAAAGTTTCCGGGCGGAGCAGCTGTCATAGATAAGATAAAGGGCGTTATCATAGATAAGATAAAGGGCGTTAGGTATGTTGCCGATGGGCTTGAGGGGGAAAATGAAGAGTCAGAAGGGGATTCCCTTGAAGAATTTGTGAAAAAAGCAAAAGAGGTGAAATGACCACCGCAAAATCAGGATTGGACACTCAAATTGACCCGCCTTTGAGGATGAATCGCCGCCGCCTCGGACCCACCGTCGCTGCGCCTCTGCTGCGCTTGTAGTCGCGCCCCTGCGGGGCGCGGGGGAGGGGATCGCGCTGTCCGGCAGTTCCGCTACGCTCCACTGCCGGTTATTCACGTTATCCCCCTTCGGAGGAGCGAATGCCGCAGCACTGTAAGACAGGTTCCTGCCTGTCAGTGCACTGACGAAATTTCCGCTATCACAAAGAAAACGCTCTTCTCACTCCATTAATTCCAAGTCGCCCCGCGGCTTCTTCTTTTTAGCAGAAACAACTTCTTCGTCAGAGACACTGTTTTCCACGGGTTTCTCTTCGCTGTTTTCACTGTTTCTGTCGTCCGTTTCATCGCCGCCGTTGTTTTCTTCCTCTTCATTATTGTCTTCACCACCGTCACCGTCTCCGGTTTCTTCACCACTGTCCCCAGTTTCTTCCGACGTTTCTTCTTCATTATTTTCTGTCGTCTCATCGTCGTAAGCATCGTTGTTTTCATCGTCGTAATTTTCGTTATCGTAATCATTGTCCGGACCGGCGTTATAGCGGGCGGGATCGTCGTCATTATATTCGGAAGTTTCACCACTTTCATCTGTTCCGTAGTATTCTGAATTATCGCTATTTTCGCTATCATAATTTTCGTCGTATGGAGATTCGGTATTTTCTTCGGAAGTGGTGAGTGCTGCTGCTGCTGCGGGGCGACGTCCGTAAGTGCGTTCGTATTCAAGTTCTTCGGCGATGCGTTTCTTTTGTTTGGCACGCACGAGCATGCCACCGATCGCCACGGCGAGTAAATAGAGCGTAAAGAGCACGCTGGTGAGGACGATCAACGACACGGGGTCTGCGAGGGGGCTAATAACAAGGCTTGTAACGAGGATGCCGACGAACACCTGCCGCCAGACGCGGTAAAGCGTGCTTGTTTTGATAATTTCGAGATACTGGAGAACAATGACAACAAGCGGAAATTGGAAGGTAAAACCCACTAAAAGCGTCATCATTGTCACGAACGAATAATAGTCGGAAGCAAGCCACGGCATTTTTAACCCAAACATACGCACAAAATGGAACATGACTCCGATGGAAACGGGAATGAGCCAGCAAAAACTAAAAATACATCCCAGGATAAAAAGAATCATTGCGGAAGCGCAAAACGGGATAACGCATTTTTTCTCGCTCGGTGTGAGTGCGGGACCAATGAAGCGACTGCCAAAATAAAGGACGAAAGGACCAGAAAGGGCGATGCCGCCGACAAACCCGATGTTTAGCAAAATACTGAAAACATCCATAAACTTCATCACGACCATATCGCCATTGGCCGTTGCGATCATCTCTGCCGTCGCAGCGTCTGTCGCCGGTGCGGCACTTGCACTGCCGGCGGGCACTGTTCCGTAAAAAATGATACTGGCGAGAGCGTTAACAATTTCCAACGGGTCTGACCCGCTTGGGGCGACGGCGGGGGTGGCGGGTGCCATGGGAGACGCGCCGGACTCAATCACTTTTTGGAGCGGGCGCCGCATAAAAGCAAAAATTTCCTTTGCATAACAAAACGCCACGACCATTGAGAGGGTGAAGGCACCGATGCACCGCAGCAGCATGGAGCGCAATTCGTCTATGTGTTCCAAAAAACCCATTTCCTGCTCTTTTTCCGTTTGTTCCGGTTGTGCATCTGCGGCAACCCCTTCTTTCTTTTCAGCTTTTGCTCTCCGCGAACGAAGGGAGCGGGAAAATCGAGTCAATGCGACTGTGAGGAAACGAAACATGGGAACGGCGTGTGTTCAAAAAAAGAGGCGCCTTCGTTATTTTTTATCAAAAAAAAAGCAAGCATTCTCTCCGCCCCTCCGCTATTTTCCCCTTGCGTCCCTGAGGTGCCGCCGTTTCATGTGCGCCTCAACTAAACGCGATAAACCATGTCCCAACACAATAGTTTTAAGTCATCAGCCGCGACGGGCACCGCCAAGCGCACCGTCCTTAAACGTTTCGAGCGCCTCGATTTACTCAAAAAGCGTGGCATCTGGAAGGGGCAGAAATTGACCGGTCTGCCCAAGACGAAGCCTGATGCCTGATTTTCCGCCTTTTTCCGCGCAAACCAGCTGCCTTATCCGTTGAGACGGCTGGTTTCCTTCTGTTCGTGGCATCTTCCATCCACAGCCCGCTCGGTCTTGTTGATCGACTCCATCCGCCTGACACGCGCCTGGACGCCTTGCCGTTGTTCACGGTGTTGTTGATTGCCATTATGCTCTCTTTCGCCAGCTCGCGCTTTATCTACGCGCCCGGTCTCACCGTCTCGCTCCACAATAACTCCGTCGCGACCGTGGGTCCGCACACAAATTCCCTAAACCTTCCCCGTTCTAATGTCCGCCTCTCCGGCGAAATGACTGGTGCCACGCTCGTTGTCCCCATGCTCACCGCTCGTTCGGACACGATGGTTTTCTTCAACGGGCGCATGTTTTCGGCGACTGACCTTGCCTTACGCCGTGCGATGGCAAAAGCCGCCGAAAAATCTTCTGTTCTCCTGCTCAAAATGGACCGCTCTGTTACGATGGACCGATATTTCGTCCTGTGTGACTATGCTCGCGAAGCAGGTTTCGCCAAAATCCAAATCGCGGGAGAATCGAACGCGGTGCATCGTTCCCCCCTCCCGCCTTCTCAGAAACAAGTGATGACGCCTATCCGTGCCCCGATGTAATTATAGGGCGTATCCCATTCTTCCTAAACGCCATGCAAACTACGCCGGTCGGTCACACTCCCTCTGCATTCCCTGCCACTCCGCCTCGCGTGAAAATCTTCGGCGTCGGCGGTGCCGGCGTTAACATCGTCGGATCCCTGCACCTTAAACCATTTCCCACCGTCAGCTGTGCCGTGGTTGACACCGACACCGCTTCGCTGGCTGCATCGCCCGTTTCCGAAAAAATCCAAATCGGCAAAGTTGCTACCCGCGGGCAAGGTGCGAGTCGCGACGCCAAACTTGGCGGAAAAGCTGCGCACGAGGATGCCGGTCTTCTCGCCCAATCCGTCGAAGGCTCCGACCTCGTTTTCATTGTCGCCTCCACAAACGGTGGCACAGGAGGCGGCGTGACCCCGCTTCTCGCCACCCTTGCTTCCGATGCGCACGCCCTCGTCATCATCTTCGCCGTCACGCCACTCTCTATTGAAGGCGGTCGAGATCGAACAATGGAAACACTCGAACAACTCCGTTCCTGTGCCGAAGCACTCATCCCCGTCGAAAACAGTGTTTTTGAGCAGACAAAAGAAGGCGCCGAATCCGTAGAAAAAACCTTCGCACTCGCCAGCAACTTCGTCGAACTCGGCATCACCGCGCTCTACTCCATGCTCTTCAACCCAGCCTTGCCCAGAAAAGACATGGCAGCCCTGCGCGGGGCTTTCCCTGTTCGCGACGGACGTGCTTTTCTCGTAACAGGTTACGGAAGCGACACCGCCAATGCCCTCAAACAAATTGCCTCCGAAATCCGCAACCCGGCGCACAAGCCCACAAAACGCCCCGCGAACGCCCTCCTCATCTCAATCCAAAGCGGCACCCCCCTCTTATTCTCCGAAATCAGAACCATCGTCGAATCCCTAAAACAAGAGTTCAGCGGACACGAAAATATCCTAACTGACGTCTCCACAGATACTTCCCTTGGCAACGCCATGCGGCTGTGCGTCATCGGCGTATCCGGCGGCATCAGCCAACGTGCGCCCGAAAGAATTTCCTCCGAAAATGGCGACTCGCCCCTGTCTGCGCTAAATCCTTCCCCCCACCCCAAAATTAAAATGACGCAAAAAGAACTTGATTTCGACCTTGAAAACAAAACGGAGCGCCCCGAAACCTTTTTTGGGAGGACAAGCAGTGAAAAAATCCACGGGCAAAATGTGGACGAGCCAACCTATCTGCGCCTTGGCATAAAACTCCCGATTTAACGAGCCAACAATGACTTAAATTCTTCCTGACACGGCGATAAGCTGACGCAGATTGGGTGCCAGAAAAGCCTTTGCGTGAGCCAGTTCCGCTGGCGTGAGCCGCCAACGCCAGTTGTCGCCTCCGACTGTCCCCGGCGTATTGAACCGCGCCTCTGCGCCCGCCCCAATGATGTCCTGAAACGGCACCACCGCCAACGCCGCCGGAGAAGTGAACGCCGCCCGCATCAAATCCCAGTGCGGCGCGCTGCCGTCACTCCCAAGGTAATGGCGAAAGCGGTCCCGTTCCGCTTCCGATGCCGCCTCATACCACCCCCGCGTCGTGTTGTTGTCGTGCGTGCCAGTGTAAACGGCGCGATCTCGGGTGTGATTGTGCGGCAAGTGCGGATTTTTCCCGTTGCCATCAAAAGCAAATTGCAAAACCGCCATCCCGGGCAGCCCCGTAGTCGCCCGCAAAGTGTGGACGCCGGCACTAAGCTCCCCCAAATCTTCCGCTATCAAAGGCACATCGCCGAGCACGCGGCGGACAGTCTTGAAAAAATCCAATCCCGGACCCCGCTTCCAACGCCCTTTGCTCGCATCTTTTGCATTAGCAGGCACTTGCCAATAATCATGGAATCCGCGGAAGTGATCGACGCGCACCGCATCGCACAACTCGAGATCGGCACGCAAACGGCGCATCCACCACCCGTATCCATCGCGCTTCAACGCCGCCCAGTCGTAAAGCGGATTCCCCCAAAGTTGCCCCGCCGACGCAAAATAATCCGGCGGCACACCCGCAACAAACGCGGGCGCTCCATCGGCGTTAAGTTGAAAAAACGACGTTCCCGCCCACAGGTCTGCACTGTCATGCGCGACGAAAATAGGCGTGTCGCCAAGAATGCCCACACCCCGCCGACGGGCATGTGCCCGTAACGCATCCCATTGTGTGAAAAAGAGAAACTGCTGAAAAATTACCGCCTCAACTTGTTCTAAAACGGAGTCCGGCCACGCTGCCTTGACGGCAGCAGCATGTTCACGCGCCACCGCCGGCCACGCCGTCCAGGGCGCACCGCCAAAGTGCTTTTTCAACGCACAAAATAAGGCGTAATCGTCCAACCACGCCCTGTGTTTTTTGCGAAAACCTTGAAAATCCCCAATGGCGTCGAGCCGAGCGCGATCGCGCCGCACGACCTGCCACACCCGATCCAGCGCGGGAAAAAGACACGCGCGAAGTCCCTCGAAATCGGCGAAATTTTCACGCGTTCCAGCAGGCGGTAAAACAAACTCAAAATCGGCAGCATCAAAAAGCCCGCTGTTCGCAACTTCGGCAAAATCAATAAGAAGCGGATTTCCGGCAAACGCAGAAAAACATTGATAGGGAGATTCCCCGTAACCCGTGGGACCAAGCGGGCAGACCTGCCACCACGAAAACCCGCATTCCGCCGCGAAGTCCACAAAGTCCCGAGCCGCCGCGCCAATTGCACCGGCTCCCGGCGACGAAGGCAGACTCGTCGGGTGTAACAAGACGCCTGCCTGGCGTTCGCGAAAACCGGAAAAAAGCGGCGTAGCCATGGGCGACAAGGTCTGTGTTAAAATTGTTTTTTACGCGAACAGCCTCCGCCTCAACGCCGTTGGGCAGCGGGATTCTGCCGGATAAGTTCCGTTATCTGGATCGCCGTTTCAAGTGCGGTCTTGCCCATTTCCACCCCTATCTTCGGCACGACATGATTGCGCACACATTGCACGAATGACGCCAATTCCAATAGCAGCGGCTCCCCTTTTTCCACCGGAATTTCTTCCCGCCTAATGTCAAATATCGTCCCGTCCTCCGGTATGCGCAACAAGTGCCCACTCTGATTCATGAAATCTATCGAAAGATATGCCCCAGGTTGAAATACGCGTAACTCCCGCGCCTTTTTCGCACTCACCCGACTCGCGTTCAAAGTCGCCACAGACCCATTCTCAAACGTAAGACGCGCATTCGCAATGTCTTCGCTGGGCGAAACAACCCCCACCCCGACAGCGTCGATGCGCGCCACCGGCGACTTAACAAGCTGCAAAACAATGCCAATGTCATGAATCATCAGGTCGAGGACGACGCCGACTTCCGTGCCGCGCGGGTTAAAGGGAGCAAGTCGCTCCGCCGCGAGATACCGCGGGTCTGCCACGCACTCTTCCACAAAACTCATCACAGGATTGAAATGCTCAATGTGCCCAACCTGAACAATCCGCTGAAACGCCTTCGCCGCCGCCAGAATCTGCTCCGCTTCCGCGAGCGTCACGCAAAGCGGTTTCTCAATGAGCAAGTGGCTGCCCGCCTCCAACAACGGCACCGCTACTTCGGCGTGCCGGTCGGTCGGAACGACGACGCTCACGGCGTCACAGGCGCGTCCCAACGCCTCAATCGTCTCAAAACGTTGGCAGTTATACAAAGCGCACACCTCGGCAGCGCGGGCGGCATCCGTATCAAAAACACCGACGAGCGTGGCACCGGGCAAGCCGCTATAAACGCGGGCATGATGCCGGCCAAGGTAACCCACGCCCACGACTCCACAGCGGATAGAATCCTTCATACTCATGCTCCCGAAAAAAGGAATATCGCCCCAAAAGCTCAATCTTTACCTTTGCTTTTCCGGCGATTCCCCAAAGACGGCGGTTCAAGGATGTGCTTGTCCCGCCTCCACTCCACGGCGACATTTTCCCCATGCCAAAATCTGTCGAAACGAACACCACCGTCCAAACCGTAAAAACCCTTTCGCAGGGTAACGCCTTCACCGGCACCTACATCCTGCGCAAACGCACCGTCAAAAACGCCCGCAATGGCTCGCCGTTCCTTTCAGTAGAATTGGGCGATAAAACGGGTGCTTTTTCCACCACGGTCTTCTCCGATTCGCCGCTTTTCGACCCGCTTTCCGAAGCCGCCGAGGGCAGCATCCTGAAAACTTCCGCCGCCGTTGATTTTTACCAAGGACGATTCGCCCCGCGCCTCACCGCGATTACCGAACTCGACCAAAACGCCCTCTCTGCGGAAGAACGCGAAGCCCTCATTGAATCTTCTCCCGAAGACGCCGCCTCCATGTGGGACGAACTGCTAACCTGCGTCGATGCAATCCCTTGCGAAAAACTTCGCGCCGTCACCCAGTCGGCATTCAACGAAATCTGCGAGACCTTTCGCACCGCCGCCGCCGCCGTTTCAATGCACCACGCCTACCTCGGAGGCTTGCTCGAACACACTTTGCACGTAGCCCGCGCCGCCCGCGCCTTACTCCCGCTTTACCCGCAGGTTGACAGTTCCCTCGCTCTCGCCGGCGCCCTCTTGCACGACATCGGCAAAACGCTTGAATACACCCAGCCTCCGGCGGTCTCTCGCACGCGCACCGGCATCCTGCACGGGCACGTCGTCCTCGGTTACCAACTTGTGCGCCGCCACGGATTGAAAAATAAGCTCCCGCCAACGCTTCTCGAACGCCTCGAACACATTATTTTAAGCCATCAAGGCGAATTAGAATGGGGCGCAGCCGTAATGGCAGCGACGCCCGAAGCCGTCTTCGTCTCAATGGTAGATAACCTCGACGCAAAAATGGGCATGGTGCAACGCGCCCTGCGCACCGCACCGGAGGGCACCGAATTTTCGGATTTCCTGCCGGGCTTGAAAGCCGCCGTCCTTCTCTCTCCGCCGGAAACCGACCCCGCCGCCTAAAACACAACCCGCCCCCCTCAAAGGACGCCCTTAGTGCTGGGCAGAATACCTGCCTGCCGTTGATCGTGCGAAACCGCTTCACGCAACGCCCGGGCAAAAGCCTTGAATATGGCTTCCGCGATGTGGTGAGGCTCGTCGCCATACTCAAGCTTGATGTGGACGTTCGCCCCAAGGCTGTTCGCCAGAGCTTGGAAAAATTCCCGCACAAGGATGATGTTGAAATCTCGCACCATGTAATTATCTGTCTTCACCTGATAAACGAGCAAGGGACGATTACTCAAATCAAGCACGACGCGCGCCAGCACCTCATCCATCGGAAGCATGAAAAAACCATAACGCTGGATGCCGGTCTTGTCGCCCAATGCCTGTTTCAGTGCCGCGCCTAATGTAATACCCACATCCTCAACGGTATGGTGATAATCCACGTCAATATCGCCCCGTGCCTTAACCTCCAAATCTATCAAACTGTGCCGCGAAAAAAGGGTGAGCATGTGATCAAAAAACGCGATATTCGTGGAAATGGCAGAAGTGCCAACGCCATCAAGATCGAGTTTCAACTCAATTTGCGTTTCGGCAGTGTCGCGACGAAGAGACGCCGTGCGTCGAGATAATGTAATCATTCACGAAAGATTGGGATACTTCTCGGCAACGTCAACGCCGCTTCCACCCGCGCAACGCTGATCCGCCGCGTCCAGTTTGCTTGCGGCTTCGCCCAGGTGGCTGACCATTGCGGCGCGTTTTTCGCGACGGACCCGTTGCCAGGGCGCTTCCTGTGCCTTGCCAGCCATGATGCAGCCTTGCGGTTGGATTTCGCCGACCACGGTCGCGAGACCAAAGCGGGCGATTTGCGCCTTCACCTTGGTCGCGTCTTTGTAGCCAAGCGGCGACTCGGAGAGATCGGGCGTGCCGTTGAACCAGCGCACGTCGAGACCCTTCGTCTCCGCGGAGAGGACTTCCTTCACGCGGACCGGATCAATCTTGCCGTCGGCGTCCTTGTAGGGACGGAGCATGGCGGTGCGCGAAAGGTTGCGACCGGCGCCGTGCGGGCAGAACGACAGGTAATCGGCGTTGTCCGCACCAAGCACGAGGAGGATTTCACGCGCCATGTTGAGCGGGATCAGCCCAAGCAGCGGACGACCCTGTTCGTCGCGCCATGCCGGCGTGGCTCCCTTGCCATGCAGGAACACGTCGCCGCGTTTCCACACGAAGTTGTGTTCGTTGCCAATCTGCGCGAGCGCGCTCCGTCCAATGCGGTCAAGAAAGGCGTCGTGGATCACGGCGTGGTTGGTGCGGGTCCAGCGGGAGATGTATTGCAGCGCGTCCCAATAGGCTGCGCCTTGCGGCGAGTCGGCAGGCAGCCAGACGGCGTCGTTGGGGATGCCTTCGGTGTTTTGGTTGCACCAGGTGCGGGCGGCTTTTTGACCGCGTTTGTAGAGATCCGCGCCAAGACCACGCGAGCCGTGGTGGGTCACGAGGACGTTGAACTTGCCGTCATGGCGCGCAATCGCCCCGGCTAACTCGTCGTAACCGGCGGCTTCGAGCGCAACGCGCTGTGCGTCTGTAAACCGAATATGACCAATGTAGGCGAAGTGGTTGCCGTCGCCTTGCGTGCCAAGGAAGTCCTGCGCACGGCTGCGCAGGCCGGAAAGGAACGGGTTGTCCCATACCGGTTCGTCAAGCACGTCCGCGGTGAACTGCTGGCCGCGAGGCCGTCCGCCTGCCCCAAAGTGAGTCGCTTTTTGCAGGTGATCCATGAGTTCTTCGACCGGCAGGTTGTCGTCAAAGAAGGTGGCGAACATTGAGCAGCAAATGTCGGCTGAGTGCGCCCCCGGGATGATGGCATTTTCAACGGCAATGGCGCCTCCGACCGGAATGGTCGCGGTACCGCCGCCGGACGGACAGGTGTCGGGCATCAGCACGCCGCGCTGAATCACGGGCGAAAGCAGGAGTTCCTTCATGCGTTGGCGGGCGGAAGCAATGTTGGCGGCTTCCTCGTCCGTTTCGGCTTCGATGGCTTCGGCGAGCGGGGCGGCGGAGGCGCGGGGCAGGATCAGCAGAGGCTGTTTCGGGAACTCCTGTTCGAGTTGGGCGAAGATGAGCGCGCGGTCGAGACCGGTGGCTTCGAGTTCGTGGGCACGGCAAAGGGCGGAGCCTATGCTCGGACCTTCCAGCCATCCGGCGGTGAGCAGGTCGCGGGCTTTGATTTCCATGGTCATGTTGGTAAAGGTGAAAAGTGGCTAAAGGGGGCATCGCGGTGCCGCCCGAATGCCGGAAACCGCAGGCCGGATCGCGCCTCGGAGTTCGAGGGCGGCGGCGACCATGTTGATGAGCGAAGACTTTACCTCAGTCCAGCCTCGAGTTTTCAGGCCACAGTCGGGATTGACCCAGAGGTTTTCGGTCGGCAGCACAGCCGCCGCCTTGCGCAACAGGTCTGTCATCTCCGCCACTGCGGGCACGCGCGGCGAGTGAATATCGTAAACTCCCGGTCCGATCTCGTTTGGATACTTGAAATGAACGAACGCCTCCAACAACTCCATGTTGGAACGCGAGGTTTCAATGGTGATGACGTCGGCATCGAGCGCGGCGATGGCATCAATGATGTCGTTGAACTCCGAATAACACATGTGGGTGTGGATTTGGGTGTCATCGCGGGCACCGGCGGCGCTCAGGTGGAAGGCGTCCACAGCCCACGCAAGGTAATGTTTCCAGTCGTCGCGGCGCAGGGGCAGCCCTTCGCGGATCGCCGGTTCGTCGATCTGGATGGCGGTGATGCCGGCTTTTTCCAAGTCGAGCACCTCGTCGCGCAGGGCCAGCGCGATCTGGAAGGCGGTGCGGCGGCGCGGCTGGTCGTTGCGCACGAAGCTCCATTGCAGGATTGTCACCGGACCGGTGAGCATGCCCTTCACCGGTTTTTGCGTGAGCGACTGCGCGTAGGAGGACCAGCGCACGGTCATGGGTTTGGGGCGGGCGACGTCGCCGTAGATGACCGGTGGTTTGACGCAGCGGGAGCCGTAGCTTTGCACCCAGCCATTTTGCGTGAAGGCGAAGCCGTCGAGTTGTTCGCCGAAGTATTCGACCATGTCATTGCGCTCGAATTCGCCGTGCACGAGCATGTCGAGACCGATTTCCTCCTGGAAACGCACGCAGGCGAGCGTCTCGTCTTCAAGGAATTTTTCGTAGTCGGCGTCTTCGAGGTCGCCTTTCCTCCATTTGGCACGGACGGCGCGCACGGTGTCGGTTTGCGGGAAGGAGCCGATCGTGGTGGTGGGAAACGCGGGCAGGCGGAGACGTGCGCGCTGCCGGATTTGGCGCTGCGCGAAAGGCGAGGCGCGGACGAGGTCGGACGCCGTCACTCGTGCGACGCGGTCTTTGACCTCGGGGCGGTGGATGAGCGGGCTTGCGCGGCGCGAGGCGGCAGCGGCGGCGTTCGCGGTCAGGATTTCGGGCGAAACCGTGCCGGCGGCGATGTCGCGCAACGCGGCCACCTCCGCGAGTTTTTCTTCGGCGAAGGCGAGCCAGTTTTTCAGTCCGGCATCGATTTTGCCTTCGTTGCGCAATGTGACGGGGACGTGTTGCAGCGAGCAGGAGGGGGCGAGCAGGAGGCGTTCCGGTCCGAAGAGCGCGACGGCTTTTTCGAGCTGGGGTCGGACGGCGGCGAAGTCGGTGCGCCAGATATTGCGGCCATCGACGAGGCCGAGGGAGAGGAGTTTTTTGCCGTCAAATTCTTGGAGCACCGTGTCGATTTCGTCAGGGGCGCGGACGACGTCCACATGCAGCGCGCTCACCGGGAGGCGAAGAAAGTGAGGGAGATTGTTGCGCAGGCCGCCGAAATAGGATGCCACGAGGATTTTCAGCCCGGGGGCGGCGGCGGCAAGCGTTGCGCAGGCCGTCATCAGGCAGGCTCTTTCGTCCTCGCCGAGATCGAGCGCATAAACGGGTTCGTCGAGTTGCACCCATTCGGCGCCGAGTTTTTCGAGTTTTTGCAATACCTGGATGTAAACGGGCAGCAATCGCGGCAGGAGTTCGAGGCGGTTGAACGAAGGGTTCGCCGGGTCGTGCACCTTGCCGAGTTTCAGGTAGGTGACCGGACCGGGCAGGACGGGCTTGGTCTTGATGCCGAGCGCAAGGGCTTCGGAAAACTCGTCGAAGATTTTCGAGGAGGACAGGCTGAACGCAGTGTCCGCCCGGAATTCGGGCACGATGTAATGGTAATTCGTGTCGAACCACTTGGTCATCTCGCTGGCGTGGGTCGCGGCGTCCGGCTGGCAGTCGGCGCAGCGGCATGCGGCAGCCGTCACGTGCGGTTCCGCCTTGGGGCGGACGCCGCGGGCGATGGCGAAACGGGTGTCGAGATCGACTTCGCCGCCGCGCCAGCCGAAACGGGGCGGCACGTTGCCGACGAGGCAGGACAAGTCCAGCATCTGGTCGTAGAAGCTGAAGTCGTTGGAGGGAATCAGATCGATTCCGGCGGCTTGCTGGACGAGCCAATTCCGGCGGCGCAGGGCGCGACCAGTCTCTTCGAGTTCGGCACGCGTCAGTTTGCCCTGCCAGTAGGCTTCAGTGGCTTTTTTGAGTTCCCGTTTTTCCCCGATGCGGGGATAACCGAGGATATGGGTGGTTGGTTTTTTCATAGAATCCGTCATTCGAGCGATGAAGTTGGTTGTCGGTTGGTGGAGAAACCGCCGCCGGATATCCGGACTCCGAGTTTGTGCCGGGGAGCGGATGCAACCGCCCGCCCAGCGCCCGACTCCCTCGCCTTGACCGCGGAAGGACCCCGCGGCTGTGCTTTGCCTCCGGCATGACCTCGCCTGTGCGCGACCATGCCGGAGGGGGAGTCGGTGACTCGATACCGTAGCGCGACTGTGGCCGGTTCTCACGGCCTTCCCCGTCCACGGCGGTTTACGCGCCCCACAGGGAACGCGATTTGAAAGAACAATAAAATAGGCT
>JAISZI010000034.1 GCA_031269335.1 Puniceicoccales bacterium | reverse complement strand
CGCTAATTGGAATTTATGTTCCTTCCCGCTTTTCATGAGGAAGGGTGTCGGAGGCGTGGCTCTTGAAATCCCACAAGCGGCAGAGACGGGTGCGGAAGCAAGCGAACCTGCGACAATCGTGAGGACAAGCGTGGTGGCTGCGGTGGTACGGGCAAAGAAAAGGCGGGCGGCGGCGCAGACGCGAATCGCGAAGGTCGAAAAAGAGGAAAACGCGCCGGAGTAGGTTACGCTACACACCTTTCCGTTGAAACCCGCCGCCGCACGTCCTGCGCCGCCGACATCGGCAACAACCGCAGCAACAATTTTCCCTCCCGCTTGGACGGATTGCGTGAACCACGGCGGAGATGTATTGCGAGTGTTATTGATTTTGCTCATCACTGTGCCGCAGGAAAGACATTCCCTTGCCGAATGTCAAGCGGTCAAACGCAAATAAAACGAAGTTTTTTTGAGGACTAATTTCGAAAAGGGAAAAATGCGCTGCATGACGCGGAATTGCGAGTGCGCATTTTGTCCGCAAGCCCGTCGTTAAGCGGTCTGCGGCAGGTTGTTCGTGCAGTACAAGTGCGAAATTCACGCTCGCAGAAAAAATTAAAAGAAACGCCAAAAAACCACAAACACCGATGATCACAACAAACGTCACCTGACTTCGACACTTTTCCGACGCGCATTTTATAATAATATGAAAATAAATATATTGTAATT
The DNA here is from genome assembly GCA_031269335.1 of Puniceicoccales bacterium. Taxonomy (GTDB): domain Bacteria; phylum Verrucomicrobiota; class Verrucomicrobiia; order Opitutales; family UBA953; genus CALNBE01. The sequence goes on along the minus strand of JAISZI010000034.1, from coordinate 7,326 downwards.
TACGTCATCAATTTAGGAGACGCATTATCCAGGGCTGGAGTCGCGCCCTTTTGGGGTTTTGGTTTGTGGTGTTGCCAGATACCAGGGCGTTGCCCTGTGGTTTGGAAGAGAAAGGGAGGGAAAAAGCCCCAAAGGGGCGGCCCTAACATAGCCCAGGGCAACGCCCTGGGTATTGGTAAACCAAAAAGAAAAAGCCCCAAAGGGGCGGCACCAAGTATTTCCCAGGGCAACGCCCTGGGGGAAGGGTGGGGCGAAGGCGACGGTACACCCCAACTTACCCGCGCCAGCGGCGCATCCTATGCCAGCCCAGGGCGTTGCCCTGGGCTATATTAACGCGACCCCTTTGGGGCTAAGATCGAGCCTCTTTCCTCTTTCCTTTTTTTCCATCCCCCCCCTCTTACCGTTTGAGTTTCTCGACGACTTTGGCGAGGCGATTCCGGACGGTTTTGTCGGTGGGGGTTGCTTTTTCGAGTTGTTTGAGTTGGGCTTTGGTTGCGTAGCGTTCTATGACTTTGAGTGCCCCGATGCGGATATCTTCTTCGGTGTCGGACAGCACGGGGATAAGCGCGGGGACGGCGTCGCGGAGCTGGCGGCGGATGATGATGTCGATGAGCGCGCTGCGTTCGCCGACTTTGGCGCGGGTGTCGCGGATGATGTTAGTGAAAGCGTCCGTGACGCCTTTGCCGCGCACTTGACCGAGGGCGGATTTCGCCGCGTCGGAGATGAGCGGTTCCGAGTCCTGGGTCAATTTGGAGAAGAAAGCGATGTCGTTGGCGCCGCCGATTCGGCTAAGTGTTTTGATAAGGGTCGCCTTGATAAGCGGGTCCTTTTCTTTTTCGGCACGTGCGCGGACGGCTGGGGCGGCGGAGACTTGTTTGCGATTTTCAAATGCGCCGAGGATGGTGTTGATGTCTTCGCCCTTTGCGGTGGCGAGTGCCTTTTCGAGGAGTTTGCCCGATTCAACATCGCGGGAACTGTTGAGGAAGACTCCCGCGGCGCGGCGTTCGAGGGAATTGGGGCTTTTGAGGGCAAGCGCCGGGTCGGCGTCTTGGAAGCGGAAGCGCAGGAGGTAAGCAGAGAAAGCGGCGTCTTTGTCGGCGGTGTCGCCGGAGAGTTTGCGCAAAGCACCGAGGACGTCGCTGCGCACTTTGGCGGAGCATTTGGGGCATTCGAGGAGTTTGGCGGCGACGTCTATGATGAGGTCGCTTTTCAACTCAGATGCCGGGGCGGCGTTCAATGCCGAAAATGCGTCGGGTGTCGCGATAGTGGCGATGGCGCGCAGGGCGGCTTCGGAGACGGGGCTGCCGATGTAGGCTTTGATGGCATTGACGGCTTCGGGCGCACGGCGGACGCCGAGGCTTTCGATGAAACCGGCGCGGAGTTTCGGGTCGTTGACCTTGGCAAGCCCTTCGAGAAGGGCGGCGGTGGCGTCATTGCCCGGTATGAGCTGGACGGCGGCGCGGGCGTCGTCCGCAAGAGCGGAATTGCTAAAAAGTGCTTTCAGGGCGGCGACGCTGCTGGGGTTTTGGAGAAGCGCGAGGCTGCGGATAGCGGCGACGCGTTCGGCGTTGGAACGGCTGGAATCTCCGGCGATTTTCACGGCGGATTTTGTTAATTGCGTTCTTCCGCTATCGGACAGGCCGGCGAGCTTGGCTCGCACCTGTTCGGTTTTGGCAGGATCAATATCGGCAGACTGTGCTACGCCCGGTGCCACAACCAGCGCCGCAGCAAACAGAATTGCGGGAGAGAAGAAAAAGTGTCGCATGTTTTTTGTGTTTTGATTGAAAAACGTGTTCTTGGAAGATTCAGGCGACATTGTGCCAAAAAAAAGGTTCCTATCTTTTTCAAACGCATTTTTTGATTGCACAACGGCGTAAGGCACGCAGGAAACCACGCCTTGATGACTACAAACGCCATACCGAAAACGAACCATGCCAAGTTGAAATCTTGGGTAGATGAGGTCGCCTCACTATGTAAACCTGCCCGAATTCACTGGTGCGATGGCTCTCAAGCCGAGGCCGACGCCCTCCTTGACGAGATGATTGCAAACGGCACGGGTATCAAGCTCAACCAAGAAAAACGCCCCGGATGCTACCTCTTCCGCTCCGATACCCGCGATGTCGCCCGTGTCGAGAAGAGCACGTTCATCTGCTCCGCAAAAAAAGAAGATGCGGGTCCAACGAATAATTGGGCAGACCCAGTCGAAATGCGGGCGAAACTCAAAAAGCTCTTCGACGGCGCGATGGCTGGCCGCACCCTCTACGTGATCCCTTTTTCAATGGGACCGGTCGGTTCACCGCTCGCCCAATACGGCGTCGAAATCTCCGACTCGCCCTACGTCGTCGTCAACATGCGCATCATGGCGCGCATCGGGCAACCCGTGCTCGACGCCCTCGGCGAAGATGGCTTCTTCGTGCCCGCCCTCCACAGCGTCGGCGCACCTCTGGCACCCGGCGCCAAAGACGTCGCCTGGCCGTGCAACCCCGAAAGCACCCACATCGTCCACTTCCCAGAAGACCGCTCCATTTGGTCATTCGGCTCAGGATACGGCGGAAACGCCCTTCTTGGTAAAAAATGCCTCGCCTTGCGCATTGCTTCCGTCCTCGCCCGCGACGAAGGCTGGCTCGCCGAACACATGCTCATCCTCGGCGTCGAATCCCCGAATGGCGAAAAAACCTACGTCAGCGCAGCCTTCCCAAGTGCCTGCGGCAAAACAAATTTCGCCATGCTCATCCCGCCAAAAGAACTCAATGGCTGGAAAGTCACCACCATCGGCGACGATATCGCCTGGCTCAAAGCCGACCCGGACGCCCGCCAATTGCGCGCCATCAACCCAGAAGCAGGCTTCTTCGGCGTCGCCCCAGGCACCTCTGCCAAAACCAATCCCAACGCGCTGGCATCCTGCTCGCGTGACACCATTTTCACCAACGTCGCCCTCACCGACGACGGCGATGTCTGGTGGGAAGGCCTCACCGACGCGCCCCCCGCCCATCTCATTGATTGGAAAGGGAATGAATGGCAACCCGGTCAGCTCGACAAAGACGGCAAACCCGTGCTCGCCGCCCACCCGAACTCACGCTTCACCGCCCCGGCGCGTAACTGCCCCTGCATCGACAAGGACTGGGAAAACCCAGCCGGCGTTCCCATCTCCGCCTTCGTTTACGGCGGACGCCGCATGAGCGAAATCCCCCTCGTCTTCCAATCCATCAGTTGGAACCACGGCGTCTATCTGGGCGCCACCCTAAGCAGCGAACAAACCGCCGCCGCCGAAGGAAAAGTTGGCTCCCTGCGCCGCGACCCGATGGCTATGTTGCCCTTCTGCGGCTACCACATGGGCGACTACTTCGGACACCATATCAAAATCGGAAAGAAAATTTCGAATCCGCCAAAAATTTTCCACGTAAACTGGTTCCGCAAAAGTGCCGAAGGGAAATTCCTCTGGCCAGGATTCGGCGACAACGCCCGCATCTTAAAATGGATTGTCGAACGCGTCAAAGGCATCGCCGCCGCAAAAGAGACCCCCATCGGCTTTGTCCCCAGCAAAGAAGATATCACGTGGGACGGCTTAAACTTTTCGCAAGAACAGTGGGACGCCGTAACCGCCATTAACCGCGACACCCTGCGCAAACAAACCGAAGAACAAGCCGACTTCTTCGCAACCTTCGGCGACCGCCTCCCCCAAGAAATCGCCGACGAACGCACCCGCCTCATCAACACGCTGTAGGATCACAAAAACAGAGCCTCCAAAGGGGCGACCCCAATATAGCCCAGGGCACAACGCCCTGGGTCTTTTGGGAAGAGAAAGGGAAGAAAAAGCCCCAAAGGGGCGGTCCTAATATAGCCCAGGGCAACGCCCTGGGTATTCGGGAAAAAGCGGAGGAGTGGAAAGCCCCAAAGGGGCGGCCCTAATATAGCCCAGGGCAGCGCCCTGGGTAATGGGCAACCACAAAAGAAAAGCCCCAAAGGGGCGGCACCAAGTATTTCCCAGGGCAGCGCCCTGGGTATCGGGAAAAAGCGGAGGAGTGGAAAGCCCCAAAGGGGCGGCACCAAGTATTTCCCAGGGCAGCGCCCTGGGTATCGGGAAAAAGCGGAGGAGTGGAAAGCCCCAACGGGGCGGCCCTAATATAGCCCAGGGCAACGCCCTGGGTATCGGGCAACCACAGAAGAAAAGCCCCAAAGGGGCGGCACCAAGTATTTCCCAGGGCAGCGCCCTGGGGGAAGGATGTGGCGAAGGCGACGGCGCATCAACACCCGCGCCAACGGCGCATTCTAATGCGAACCCCAGGGCGTTGCCCTGGGATGGTATTGGGGCCGCCCCTTTGGGGCTATGGTTTGTGGTGTTGGCGAAAACCCAGGGCGTTGCCCTGGGCTATATTAGGACCGCCCCGTTGGGGCTTTCCCCCCCTCCCTCCTCACCTCCCCTCCTCACCCTTCCCACTCTGGCGAGTCCGGACCGGGCGGGGTGAGACCGTAACTGGGGTCCGCGAGGGAATTGCGGACAGCTTCCGCCAGTGTCTTTGCTTTGTCTGGGGTTAGGTTTTCGTAGAGCGCGTGGTCAACCTGTACGACCGGACCTGATCCGCAGGCGGCGAGGCATTCGACGTATTCGAGGCTTACGGAGCCGTCGGCGGTGGTTTCGCCGTGTTTGCACCCAAATTCTTTTTCGAGCACCTCCATCGTGTGGCAGGCGCCGCGCAAGGCGCACGGGAGGGTGCGGCAGACGCGCACGTGGCGGCGTCCGCTGGGACCCTGTTTGAACATGGGGTAAAACGTGACGACGCCGAGGACGTCGATGGGGGAGGTCTCAGTTTTTGCGGCGACCCACTGGATTATTTCGTCGCTGATCCAGCCGAGTTCTTCCTGGGCGAGGTGGAGCAAGGGCAGGGTAGCACTGCGTTTTTCGGGGTAACGCCCCTGGATTTCGTCCGCCCTATCGAGAGCGGACGAAGAGAGCGTTTTTGGCGTTGGCGCAGACATGGTGGCGACGCGCTGGCGCACCTCAATTTGTTGGTGCGGCGGTTTTTTTGTCTAAATCGCGTATCCAGATATTGCGAAACTCGATGGGATCGCCGTGGAATTGCAAGATGAGCGGCAGGCGGAGCGGGTGGGCTTGCGGTTTTGAATCTCGGTGGCGGGTCGAGCCGCTCAAGTCCTTGTTAAGTTGCACGACCACGCCGTTGTAGATGACCGTGAAACGGGCGGGCGAGGTTTGTTTGCCCGATTTGTCGAAGCGCGGCACCGTGAGGGCGATGTCGTAGCTTTGCCATTCGCCCTTGGGGCGAGAAGGGTTCGTCGCGGGCGCACTTTTGTTGTAAAGGGCGCCTGCCATGCCGTCAATGTAAGTCTTATTCGTGTGCGATTCAAGGATTTGCACCTCGTAGCGCCCGTCCATGAAAATGACCCCGCTGTTGGCGCCGCGCTGCCCGTCGGCATGGCGGTTTGCGGGGACGCGCCACTCGATATGAAGCTGACAATCGCCATAGGACTTTTTCGTGCGGATGTCGGTGTTCGCGGCGACTGCGATCTCGTTTTGGACAGGCCAAATTTTGTGGTTTGCACGGGTGGGCACCCATGCCTTGGCAAGGGACTCGGCGGTGCCGTCGAAGAGCACATCGGCGTCGGACGGCGGCGGGGGCGTCAGGCAGACAGTATTCGTGACTTTGGGCGGCTGTTCTGCGGCACGAGCGACGCTGCTTTGCTGAAACGTGAACGCCGCGCCGATGAGAGCAGCGGCGGTGAATGCGTATGAAAGGGTGAAACTTGACATGGTGGTATGTTAAAGGAAGGGCGCAGCTTGGCGGTGAAACGCCGAAAGGCAAGCCGCCAAAAGAGGCGAGGAGCGAGCGGCGAGGGCTATTTTTGCTTCTCGCCGCTCACTCCTCGCGCCTCATTTATTTCGCGTCTTTTTCGAGGTCGATTACCCAGATATTGCGAAACTCGATGGGGTCGCCGTGGAATTGCAGCCGAATCGGCAGGCGGGCAGGGTGCTTTTCGAGCAAACGGTGCCCGTAGCGCGATTTCGGGTTTTCGCGTAATTGCTTCGTCGGAAACAGACTTGACCCTCTGTAGGAGCCGTCGCCGATTAGCTCTTGGTCGTTTTGCACGACGACGCCGTTGAAGACCACGTGGAAACGGGCGCGTTTGAGCGTGTTGCCGTCCTCGTCGAAACGCGGCGCGGTGTAGGTGATGTCGTAGCTCTGCCATTCGCCCGGCGGCAAAGCCGGATTGACCAGCGGAGGCATGAACCCGTAAATGGCGGCGGCCTGCCCGTCGGCGTAAGTCACATTAGTATGCGATTCAAGGACTTGCACCTCATAACGCCCCGCGCCAAACATGACCCCGCTGTTGGCGCCGCGCTGCCCTTGACCGCTACGGTTTTTGGGCACGCGCCATTCGATATGGAGCTTGCAGTCGCCGTAGCTTTTTTTGGTCTGCAAATCTTGGTATGAAGCGACGAGGACGCCGTCCTTTACCGGCCAGAGCGTAGGCGGACCATATTTTTTGTTACGTGCGCAAGGCGCCCAGGCACTGGCTTTTCGCCCGTCAAAAAGCACCTCCGCTTCCGCCGGACGCGGCGTGTTTTGGAGCGTGCCCTCGACCTTTTTAGGTTTTGGACGCCTCGGATCGTGCGTGCGCCACTGCATCGGCGTGCCATCAAGATTGAGCACGAAAGGCGTGTCGGTGAAACCGTCGGCAGCAGCAGCTTGCGGCAAGGTGCCCGCGCAGGCACCGAGGCTCAACAGCGTGGTTAATGTGAACTTTGTCGGAGACATCATAGGGAGACACCCGACATGTGCACGCGGGCAGTGTTCCGTTTTTTTGAAAGGAGGAGAGAGTGAGAGGGGAGGAGCGGAGAGCCTCCAACGGGGGAGTGAGAGTGAGGAAAGAGGGGAGGCAACTGGCAATCACCCCCTTTTTTGTGTTTTTTGTGCCTTTTGTGGTTCAAACAGGGCAGCTGAGGAACCACAAAAAGCACAAAAGGCACAAAAAGAGGTGGTAGGGCGGTTTCGCCGAAACCGCCGTGAACGACGGGTGCGGCGAGGCTTTCGGCGCGTTCGGCGAACGCGCCCTACCCTCCATCATTCGTGTCCATTGGTGTCAATTCGTGGTTCCTTTTCCTCCCTTCCCCTGCCACCGCCTCTGCCGTGTTATGTAAAATATATGTAAAAAATGAAAATACGGGGTTTTTTGTCGTTGTAGGGCGGGTGTTTTGGGATTGAAACATGGCGGAAATGTGGCGTTTTAGCGGGCTTTTGTGTCTGCGGTTTTGGTTGGGTTTTTCTTCTCAAACATGTCACTTTTTCACTGCTGTCGCTTTCTCACTGT
>JAISZI010000008.1 GCA_031269335.1 Puniceicoccales bacterium | reverse complement strand
GAGCCGCCCCTTTGGGGCTATGGTTAATGTGGTTGCCAAAACCCAGGGCGTTGCCCTGGGCTAACTTGGATCCGCCCCTTTGGGGCTTTCTTTTCCTGCCTCTCCCTTCCCCAGGGCGTTGCCCTGAGCTGGCATTAGGATGCGCCGTTGGTGCGGGTGGTGGGTGCATTTCTTCGCCCCAAAGGGGCAGCTCTAACATAGCCCAGGGCAACGCCCTGGGTATTTGGAAAACCTCAAAAACAGAGCCTCTGAAGGCGCGTGCCCCTATGCTTCAATTGGAGCCGCTTGCTGACATTTATTCGGCTGTTTTTGCGGGGAGTGTCACACGAAAATAGGAGCGGTTTTCGTCGAAGTCGAATGTAGGCGGTGGAGAGCCGTTGTCGTGCATTGACCTGTGGATTTTTGAGAGACCGGTTCCTCGGCTTTCGGCGAGTTCGAGTTCTTTTAGGAACTCGCCAATGCGTCTGTTTCTTGCGGGGACGAGCGGCATAATCGCATTGGGCAAGAAGTGTTCGTGATTTATCCCCGGCATTGGTCCGGGGTAACTTGTTATTTCCATTCGGTCGGGATAGAGATAGACTTTTATTGGCTCCGGCGGGTAATCATAACCTTTGTGATAGACTGCGTTCACGAGCGCCTCGCGAACCGCGCTCATCGGGTATTTCTCCGTATGTTTCGCCTGAAATGATTTCTTTTGTTTTTCGATGCGTAGAGACGATAGTCCTTCGAGTTCGTGCAACGCGTTTTTTAGTTGTTCGTGAATGCCGCCTCGAAAAACCTTTTCTATTATGATGTCGCCAGCGGTTCCATTGGGAAACTGGACTATTTCGATGTGCGAGTTGCGAAACCACGCTCCGGAGTCGTCGCTAAACATTAACAACCCGATGTTTTTGGGTGCGTCGTGCCCGTTAATCGAAACAGCTATTTTCAGTTGCCGGTAAAGAGTCTTGGCGTCCTCTTGGGAAAGAAGTCCGCTTTTTATATCGTGTAAAAACTCGCGCACCTTCGCCAAACGCAGCGCGTCTGTGGTGGCGGAATGCGAGCGGCGGTCGTCAAATGGGATGCGTGCGGTAAGTTCGATAAGTTGTTGCAGGTGCCCGTGTTTGGAGGCGTCAACGGTTTGTGCGCCGATGCGAATATAGAACTTCTTTGCTTTTGCTTCGTGGTTTTCCGGTGCTTGATGCGGGCGGATGTCACTCGCCGGGCACCAAAGAACAAGAAGGTTTCTGCCTTCGTAGGTTTCGGGAGAAAAAACAGGGTGATACTCCGGCTCGATTCGGTTGCAATTTCCTGCGAGCCATTTTTGCGCGGCATCGAGTTCCCTGTCGGAAAGTCCGACCGGTGGCAGAATGGCACGTCCGTCGCGCTCCGCAATACCGACGACGATGTAGCCGCCGTTAAGGTTCTGAAAATCGTTGGCGAAAGCACAAATCGTTCGCAGGATTTGCGCCCCAGTGGTCTCGGCGTCCCAACTTGCCTTAAACTCGACGCGCACCGACTCCACGCCTTGGTTGCGCAAAAGGTTTTCGATGTTTACTGGAATGATGGTTTCCACAGTAAGGGTGGTTTGAAGAAAAGGGACATCGTCACGAAGTTAAACGTGTGCGCAAGGAAAAAATTTTCGCATAGCGAATGTCGGACAGAGCACTTTCACACACAAACAAACCAAAATCCACCACATTCAAAATGAGCAGAAAATATAGTTTTCACAAACTTACGGCTTTTCTCCATCGAGCGAAGCTAAACCGTGTCGTTAATCGTAAGACGATGTTCCAAAAAATAACAATATTCATTGTGTCCGGAATCTTGGGAGCTTGCTTGGTTATGGGCTGCCTCTACGGGTTAGCTTTGCACGACGTCAGAAAAAAGGGACAAAGCTGTTTGGATCCAAATACAAAAATTTCTTTTCGTTCCTTTCAAGGTCGCTATTTCCTTTTTACGATTGAGGGGGACAGTGTGTTAAGTCTTGCCCGTTGGACTATTATCCCGTGGCGTGAAGTTTGCTTTTCAAAATAACACTTTCAACAAAATGACTATCTTCCGAAAAATCACAAAAGCCCTTTTCTCGTCTCTGCGGCGGTTGTCTCCTGTTGAATGTTTGATTCTGAACCGGACTTCAATACTCGTAAAATGAAAATTTCTCCTATCAATGTTTTTTTTGCGAAAACTATCACATTCTCTTACTTGATTGGGGATGTCTTGGTTTTCTTGTCTCATTTTTTCATCTCTATGCTGCTGGGTTCTTATTCTCCGATTGCCGCCAAACAATTTATACGCTTTTATTGATTCTCGCCTCTACTGGTCTTGGCTTAATTTTTGGGGCGACCATCATTTATGTGTTCATAGGTCGAATTGGAAAATTTATTAACGGCGGAATGCAACAATATAGAGAAGGCGATATGGTTGTCGTGTTACGTGGCACACATAAAAGCACAACTTCACGAATTTCTCGGCTATTAGAAGACAGAAATCAGGTTGTTATTGAATTTGAAACAAAGGGAAAGATTGAAACTGAAACTTTTTTCGATTTTCAAGTTTTACGCATAAAGTAAGATGGTTTTTATCAAACGATACATAATCCGAAAAAAACATTCTATACACTTCTCAAAACACTTTCCAAATATGAACATTGCCTCTCCAAAAAATGTGATAAGCGTTCTTCCAAGTAGGGGCTTTATGACTCGGCGTTTGAGCACGATGCCTGCGGGGGCGGCTTTGTTGCCGACGTCAAGGGGCGGGCTTCGCACCGGATTGTCGAACAGGGGCTGGAGGTCATTGTCAAACTCGACCATCGCGGGGCGACGGGCGCGGAGCCGGACACCGGCGACAGCACGGGGCTGCTGACGCAGATTCCGCACGCATTTCTGGCGCGTGTGTGCAAGTAGGTGAGCGTGACGTTGCCGCCGCCCGGGTGCTACGGCACGGTGTCGAGGAACAATGTCTCGCTGGGGGCGTCGGCGAAGCAGTGCGAACCGTTTGTCAAGCAGGTTTTCATCGGAGCGTCGCCGGAGTTGGCGGCGGCGGCTACTGGCGGCGAGAACGGCGCGACTAATGGCACCGGCACCGACGCGTCGAGCGCGTCGGGCAAGGCGTCGTAGAGAACACAGAGAGTTTGGACAAAGAAATCTCACGCGCAGACGCAGAGCCAAAGAGAAGTCCTTCCAGCCCTCTCTGTTTGCGTTTTCTTGCACTCTTCCGTGGCTGAAAAGATGCCGCCACCTGTCGTGAACCGAGCATCGCCGTCATCCGAATCGGCAATCGCTGCGCGCCAGACACGTCTGCTCACATCCCCGCTTGCGCCAACAACACTGAGGGGCTGGTACTGAGCGCCGACGCTACGCGATTAAGAACGGCGACGGTCATGTCGTATTCGCCGCGCTCAATGTTCCCCACATAATTGGTCGAGAGAGCGGCCTTCTCCGCGAGTTGCTCCTGCGTCAGTTTTAACGCTTTACGCTGCTCTCGAACCGCAGAGCCAAGGCGCTTGGCAACTCGGTCCCCGCCCCACAAAAGTGTTCGTGGACTCGTTTTGACGCGCCGCCACAACCCCCGTATCACCCGAAACCCGCCTTTGAAAAGGCGCGTCTTGCGGAAAGCTGCGGGCATCAGCGAGTTGTGCTCTTCGCTCGACGCACTTAAAAGTGCGCCTTCGGAAAAGCGCAACTCACTGCTCCTCCGCATCTTTCTCGCAATTCACGCCGTTCAAAAGCGGTTTTCGGGTTCAAACTCGACCATGTGGAAGTGTGTCCACTTCGCCTACTGCGCTTCCACTTCTCCTGTCGCGAATTTGTTGTCGCCGAGTCGTAGGTGGCCGTCTTCCAGAAGCAGGACGCGGTCGGCGATGTTGCGGATACGGTTGTCGTGGGTGACGAGGACGATGGAGACTTGTGTGTTGCGTGCGAGGGCGCGCAGGAGTTCGGCGACTTCGCGTCCGGTGTCTTTATCAAGGGAAGCGGTAGGTTCGTCGGCGAGGATGATGCGAGGGTTGCCGACGAGGGCGCGGGCGATGGCAATGCGTTGATTTTGACCGCCGGAGAGGCGGGGTGGATGTTTTTCGGCGTATTCTAACATACCCACTTTTTGGAGCGTTTTCAGGGCTTCGGTTTTTGCGGCGGCGTTTGTTCGTCCCGGTGTGTGGGTGAGTGCTATTTGCACGTTTTGCCGTGCTGTGAGCGATTTGAGAAGGTGGTGTGACTGGAACACAAATCCGATGCCGCGCCGGATTTTTACAAGGGTGCGTTTGTCCGCGCCGTTCAACTTGTATCCGTTTACCAAAATTTGTCCTGATTGCACGGCGCGCTGCGCTCCTATCAGTTTCAACAGCGTGGATTTGCCGGAACCCGATGGTCCCATTACGAGCACGATTTCTCCGGGAAAAATATCCACTGTGATGTCGTGCAGCACTTGGCGTTGTTCGGTGCCTTCCTCAAACCAGTGGCTGAGGCCGTGGATAGAAATGGCGGGAACCCGCTCCGGCGAAGGGGAGGACATTGTAGTAGCAGGCGAAACGTCCGGTTAGACCGCCGTTTTGATTTGCACGACGTCGTGCGGGGAGGCTTCGCGCTGCCCTGCCGCCGAGACGCGGATAAAGCGCGCACGCGCACGAAGTTCCGTCAAATCCGCCGCGCCTTGGTAGCCGAGTCCACTTTGGACGCCGCCCGCCAGCGTCGCCAGCACACGGCTCACCGGACCGGAGACTTCTTTTAATGCCTCGATGCCTTCGGCGGTAGTTTTGCCCAACTTGCCGTCTTTTGTCAGCGCGTGGCCGTAGCGCGAGGCGGAACCTTTGCGCATGGCTTCGAGGCTGCCCATTCCGCGGTATTCTTTGTAAAGTTTGCCGTTGATTTCGAGTATCTTGCCCGGCGCCTCTTTGCATCCGGCGAGCATTCCGCCGAGAATCACGGCGTCGGCGAGTGTGAGTGCTTTCACGATGTCGCCGCTCTTGCTCACGCCGCCGTCCGCGATGAGGCGCACGCCCTTTTTCAACGCCGTTCGCGAAGCGGTGTAGAGTGCCGTAAGTTGCGGAATGCCTATGCCGGCGACAAGGCGCGTCGTGCATATCGAACCCGGTCCCTGTCCTATCTTCACGGCGTCGGCACCCGCGTCGGCGAGAAATTCCACCCCTTCGCCGCTGGTGACATTACCTGCAATGAGGGTGAGGCGGGGAAATTTTTCGCGGATGAGGCGCACGGCTTCGCCCACGCCCTTCGACAATCCGTGGGCGGAGGACACCGCCACGGCGTCAAGCCCTTCGGCGGCAAGCGCGCCGATATGGGCGAGCAGGCGTTCGCGGTCGATTTCGCCGTCAGGCAGATGCGGGATTGCGACCGCCGCCCCCGCGCGCAACCGGAACTGTTCGTCACGCGTGGGGCGCAACGCAGCCTTTGAGTCGGCGGTGATGCTCTCAATGTCAGAAAGCGTGAAAAGACCGCGCAGGACATCGCCCGAGTCCACGACGAGGAGCTTGTTGATTCCTACATGCTCGGAGAAAATGCGGTCTGCGGTGGCGATAGGGTCTTTGCCAAGGGCGGAGTCAAGAATGGTGCTCACGGCTCTTCGCGGCGTCATGGCGGCGGCGGCGGTGAGATGCTTGTGCCGTTCCCTGACGGCACTGCCGCGCAAAAGCCCGAGCAGCCGATACTTTTCGTCCACCACGGGGAAGGTGGTGAACTTGTAGTCCTTTTCCTCAATAACGTCTAAAATCTCAGCGATACTCGTATCAGGGGCGACCGTGACGGGTTCGTCAATCATGCCATGAATGTGGCTTTTTACTTTGTGCACCTGCCGGATTTGCTCCGCCTCGCTCATATTGTAGTGAATGAGACCCAGCCCCCCGTTGAGTGCCATGGCAATTGCCATTTGCGCCTCGGTGACGGTGTCCATGTCCGCAGAAAGAATTGGAAGCGAGAGGGTTAGGTGCTCGGAAAGCACGGTGTCGAGGCGGGTTTGCCGCGGCAACACCTCGGAGTAACGGGTGGCGAGGGAAACATCGTCGTAAGTGAGCGCCACGGCGGCGTTTTCCGGAAAAAAAACCGAAGCGGGTTTGTAAAAAAGGGAATCCTCGCCGGAGGACGGTGGATTCGCGGAAGCGGTGGCGTCTGAAGACGAAAACATAAAGAAAAGCTTGCGTTTCCCCGTTGCAAGTAACCCCGCCACCACCAACGGCAACCTTTTTTTCGGGCGGGATCGATTGCGTTTTTCTTCTTTCGCGTTCTCCGCGGGAGCGGAATTCGCCGGGCGCATTGCCGCCGGTAAGGCACGCCGCCGGTTGCGGCAAGGTCTGGCACACCAAGCAATTACCGCCAACGCCAGCCTTGCCCAAGTCTCGTTTAATGAAATTTGCGGGCTGCCGATTTTCATCCTTGCGCCGAACGGGGCTGGTTGCAACCTGCGCACGCTTCCGCGTAGTGAGCGTGAAAGATGCGGTAAGCTGCGTTGAATAAGAAATGAGTCCGGAAAGCATCAACCTTCTTACACATTTGCTAGCACTCCTTTTAGGCGGGGGGGGCATGTTCGTTTCCATGCGCGTTCGCGAAAGCTGCCTCATCCGAACCGTTCGGGAAAAATGCGACCAAACGGTCGCGTTGGGAAAAAAAGAAAGCGAGTTGTTCGTTCTTGAATCCCGCGCCGAACTCGACGCTGCCTCGCGCAAACGAGAAGAAGAATTGCGCGAAAAAGCCTGCGCGGTGGAAAGTTTGCGCGAAAAAACCGCCCGTCTTCACGAAGAAGCCGCCGCCCGTGCTGCTGAAGCCCGCCGCGTGGAAAACGAGGCGCTCGCCCTGCGCACGAGAGTCGAGACCGAACGCCGCCACTACAAAGACGAGGCGTTGCGCGTCGCCGACATCTCTGCCTCCGAGGCGCGCAAAGCCGTTTTCGACATCGTTCGCCAAGAATGCGAAACCGAACTGGTTCGCCTTCGATCCGAAATCCTTGGGCGGCGCGAAGAAGACATTCGCGAGGAAGCGCGGCGTATCCTCGTGGATACTATGCAGCGACTCGCGCCGGAAGTCTCACAGGAGACCAACACCGCCATTATCTCCATTCCAAGCGAAGACATGAAGGGACGCCTCATCGGGCGCGAAGGGCGCAACATCAAGACATTTGAGCAAGTCACCGGCACCACGCTCCTCGTTGACGAGACACCCGATTCCGTGCTCGTTTCTTCCTTTGATCCGGTGCGCCGCGAAATCGCCCGCCTCGCCCTTGTCGCCTTGATCGGCGACGGACGCATCCACCCGTCGAGCATCGAAAGTTTCGTCGAACGGGCACGCGAGCAAGTCATTGCCAATGTCAGCGAACTCGGGCGCGCCGCCCTTCAAGACCTCAATTTGGAGCCGGCGAGCAGTGCCGTTACCGAATTGTTGGGGCGGCTCCATTTCCGTCTTTCCGTAAATCAGAACACGCTTTCCCACTCCATTGAAGTCGCCCGTTTCGCCGGTCTCATCGCAATGGAATTAGGCGTTGACCCGCGTCCGGCGCGCCGCGCTGGCCTTTTCCACGATATTGGGAAGGCGATTGACGCCGAGTTCGAGGGGTCGCACGCCATCGCAGGCGCACGCTGGCTGTGCGGGAACGACGAGGACCCGTGCGTCGTCAACGCTGTCGCCGCCCACCACGGCGAAAAACAGCCCACAAGCATCTACGCCCCCATTGTCATGTTGGCGGATAAAATATCTGCCTCCCGACCGGGGGCGCGTAACACGACACTCGACGGCTATATTGGGCGCATGAAAAGCATGGAGCGCATTGCGATGGAGTTTCCGGGGGTCGCCGAAGCTTACGCCGTGATGGCAGGGCGCGAGATGCGCGTCATCGTAGTTCCGGAGAAATTGAGCGAGGCGGAAGCCCGCGAAACAACACTCAAAATCCGCACCCGCATCGAAAATTCCCTTCAATACACGGGCACAATCCACATCACCCTTATCCGCGAACAACGTTTCCACGAAGAAGCGCGTTAGCGCGGTTTCTCTTCATTCCGCACTTGTCAACGGAACAGTTTTCGCAAAGTTGAACACGAGGTTTTTCAAATGGAGTCTTCGGCAACCCAAGAATACGTATTTTTTATCAACAACGAGGTCAAAGGACCGTTGTCGCGGCGCGACGCCGAGGCACTGGCGGCGTCCGGTGCATTGACGCCGGATACGCCCTGCGCCCCAGTCGGAGCCGAAAACTGGGAACCTTCGTCAAAGTTCTTTTCCTTTAACGGACAAGCCGCCAGCACCGAATCAAAAGAAGAACCACCTCAAAAACTTGATTCTGAGACGACGGAACTTGATCCCTTTTTGCGCAAAAAGATTCTCCAGCTCGGACTCGCTACGGCGGCGACGATTGACGAATACAGCCGCGAACAAGCGGAAGCTGCCGTGCTCATTTTTGAGCAAACGGAAAAAAAAGAGAAAAAAAATAAGTTGATCGGCGGCATAGGATCAGGGATTGCCACCGTGGTCATCGTCTTCCTCTTCGGGCTGACCGGACCGGGGCAGTCGCTTAGCAACGCCGTCGCGGGCAAGTTTATCAAAGATTCCTCGGATTTTTTGACCGAACGCCGCACAATCGCCTCCGAACTTAACAGCATAAAAACAGCCTTAGCCACGTTGAATAAGACGGAGTTAAACGCCCCCGAAGGCGAACGCCCCGGAAAACAATTTTTTGAGCAACGCGTAGTAATTCCTCCCCTTAGAGCCAATGCGCTCATCTTTCAGGCAGACCTCTCAAAACTCGCAGAAATTTCAAGCGAAACCCCGTATTTAGTTTATTTCAAAGACTTTACGACATTAATTCAAAAGGAAATGCTCGAACAGGCGAATTTGGCGTGGAAGTTCAAACACCCGGCGGCGTTAAACGACCCGCTCGACGCCGTAGAATTGGCGGCATCATGGAAAACCTTCAAACGCGAAGCCGGAGAACATTTGGCGAATTTCGTAAAGACAAGCCTGCAGTCCCGCGTTGCCGTGACTGATATCAAAGCGACCGAGTTTCGTGTCGAAGGAACGCGCCCGGAAAACCTCGCCGTTCTCGTGGAGGTAAAACTCACGCCAGAGGAGAAAGTAGGGCTGCCAGTTTATTTTCCCTACAAAGCGCAAGAAATTGTGAAGTTCTCCGAGCCGAAACGCGTCAGCACGACACGTTCGGAAGCACTGGCGTTTGAAGTCTATACGGTAAAAGAAAAACAGCAAGTCGGCGGCACGCCCTACGGCATCGGCGTCCATTTCAGAGGAAAAGATTACTTCCTCGAACGCAAAACACCGGTCTTGTATTACCTCGGTGTCGCCCGCGAAAAGATCGACCGCAGCCCCTACCAATGGGTCTGGGTGCGCGTAGATGAAGAATTTTTTAATAAGACCGAACCAGAAACGAAGATACCAACTGTGAAGTTGAGCGATTTTCGTTGCAACAACGCGCCAAAAGATTCGTCCATGCCCAGTGCACTGCGCTTCAAACCCAAACCAAAAGGGGAAGTGTGAGCTGCCCAAGCACTTTTTCTCGCATGTTTTTCGCCTTCACAATTACTCCGGAATTGCTCGCCGCCACACTGCTCACGGGGGGTATGGCGTGCATCTTTGCATTGTGGATTTTTTATGAACGCCGAGATGCTGCCGTTTACGACACCCTCGCCCGAATCTCCGCCTTTCATTGCGTCAAATGCCGGCACACCTATTCCGCCCCGAGCCAGCCGCACGTCGCCCCTTGCCCAAATTGCGGCTTCACCAACGGCTACTTAAAGTTTTGACGTGTTTTTCTTAACACACAGTTTTGTTTCCTAACTCCTCCGTAGTATGTCCATCATCGCAGTCCTCGACTTTGGCTCCCAATACACTCAAGTCATCGCCCGCCGTATCCGCGAGTGCAAGGTGCGCTCACGTATTTTTTCGCATACGATTTCCGCCGATGCTCTGAAAAATGAAGGTGTCATAGGCATCATCCTTTCCGGAGGTCCTGCCAGCGTAAAAACGCCCGATTCGCCGCGCCCCGACCCAGCCATTTTTGACCTCGGCGTCCCCGTGCTCGGCATTTGCTACGGGCTGCAACTTATCGCCGAAATGACCGGTGGCGCAGTAGCCAAGAGTGCCGAACGCGAATACGGCGCAGGCACACTCGACATTACCGCTGCCGATTCTCGCCTCCTCGCAGGCATAAAGGGTCCCCTCGCCGTTTGGAATTCACACGGCGACAAAGTCACCCGCCTCCCCCGCGGCGCCCGCACCGTCGCCCGCACGGAAAACTCACGACTCGCCGTCATTGAAGACACCCGCCTCCACCGCTACGGCCTCCAGTTTCACCCGGAAGTTAATCACACGCAACATGGCGTAAAAATTCTCAAAAACTTTCTTTTCAAAATTTGCCGCGCCAAGCCCGAATGGCGCATGTCGAGCTTCGTCAACGAAGCCATTGCCGCCATCCGCGCCCAAGTTGGTTCCGATAATGTCCTCCTCGCCCTCAGCGGCGGCGTGGACTCCTCCGTTGTTGCCGCCCTTCTCCACAAAGCCATCGGCAAGCAGCTCACCTGCGTCTTTGTTGACCACGGCCTCCTCCGCCTCGGCGAACGCGCCCAAGTCGAGGAAATGTTTCGCGACCATTTCAAGATGAACCTCGTCGTTGTCGATGCCGCCGAACGTTTCCTCTCCAAACTCAAAGGCGTCGCCGACCCCGAAAAAAAACGTAAAATCATCGGTCACGAATTTATTAAAGTCTTCGAGGAAGAATTTCCCAAAATTGCCCGCAAAAGCGGTGCGAAGTTCCTCGCCCAAGGCACTATTTACCCCGACGTCATCGAATCCGCCGCCGTAAACAGCAATCCCGCCGCCACGATCAAAAGCCACCACAACGTCGGCGGCCTCCCCAAAAAAATGAAACTCCGCCTCCTCGAACCCATCCGCGAACTCTTCAAAGACGAAGTGCGCGCCCTCGGTCTCGAAGTCGGTCTCCCGCACAACATGCTCTGGCGCCACCCTTTCCCAGGACCGGGTCTTGGCGTGCGCGTCCTCGGCGAAGTCAAAAAAGAATACTGCGACATCCTGCGCGCCGCCGATGCCATCTTTATCGAAGAATTACAAAAATCCGATTGGTATTCAAAAACATGGCAGGCATTCGCCGTCTTCATCCCCGTTCGCACCGTTGGCGTCATGGGCGATGAACGCACCTACGACTACCTCATCGGACTGCGCGCCATCCACAGCACCGACGCTATGACAGCCGACTGGGTGCGCCTCCCCTACGACCTCCTGCAACGCACCTCCTCGCGCATCATTAACGAAGTCAAAGGCGTCAACCGCGTCGTCTATGACATCTCCTCAAAGCCCCCAGCGACTATCGAATGGGAATAGTTTCCCGCCTTGGCAGCCTCGCCTGCCCTTTCAGAAAACCCATAATATCCGAACAATGAACCACTTACACGCTTATTGGAGAGTGCGATACGTCGAAGCACCAAAACCGCCCTCCGCCAACACCACCCTTTTCAGAGACCTCCCGAATACCCCCGACGACAAAAGCACCCTCATTCTCCATCGCGGGAAAACCGCTTATCTCGTCCTAAACCGCTTTCCCTACAACGCCGGTCACCTCCTCGCCATCCCCTACCGCCCCGTCGCGACCCTCGCCGAACTGCTCCCCGCCGAGCGCGCAGAATTGATGGACTTGCTCGTCCTTGCCCAGCAAATCCTCTCCGACGCGCTCCACCCGGACGGCTTTAACATCGGTTTCAACATCGGCTCTGCCGCCGGTGCCGGCATCCCCACGCACATCCACGCCCACATCGTTCCGCGGTGGAACGGCGACAATAACTTCATGCCGGTCATCGCCGACACCCGCATCTTATCCTCTTCCCTTGAAGTGATTTGGGAACGCCTCCGCGCCTTTTGCCCGAAGCCGTCCAACCCGTCCGAACAGAAAATCCGTGAAAACTCAACCCCCGCGCCAAAATGAAATTCGGCATCCTCGTCATTAATCTCGATTGTTCCCCCGAACGCCTTGCGCGAACCGCCGCGCAGCTCAACGCCCTCAACCTCGCTTGGGAACGCCTCCCCGCCGTGGACGGTCGCTCCGCCGGTGCCTCTTTCGCCGCCGATGCCTATTCCCCCGAACTCAACCGCCACCAATTCAAACGCACCCTAAGTCTCGGCGAGATAGGCTGTTTCCTAAGCCACCGCCGCGCCTGGCAACGCATCCTCGATGCCGGCTGGGACGGAGCGATCATTCTTGAAGACGACGTCATTCTCTCCAAAGAATTTTCGGAAATCCCCGCCATTCTCGCCGCCACCGCCGGACACTGGGAAGCAGTGAAACTCTGGACTAAACGCCAAAATTATCTCCTATTTAACAAAATCAAACCTGCCGATAACCCCCGTTGGCACCTCGCAGATTATTTTGAAATTCCCTCCGGCACAGTCGCTCAAGCCATCACTGCCACCGCCGCCGCAAAACTTCTCGCGACCACCTCTGCCTTCGGCGTCCCCGTTGACACCGCCCTGCAACGGTATTGGAAAACTGGTGTCTCCTTCAAAGCTCTCCTCCCGCTCGCCGTTTCTCTTTCTCCCGAATTTAATAGCGACATTGTTACAGTAGGCGGCAACCGCGGAGACCTCCAAAAATACCCTCGCCGCCGCTTCGCTCCTTTTCTTTATAAATGCGGTTACAACGCCTCTGCCTGTTACCATGCAATCCGAAAACATGGCACGGCGACCGTCTTGAAAACATGCCTCCGCATGGAAGTTTAATTCCGCGCAAGGAAACCTCCTTCCGCCCCATTTCGTCCGCTTCTTTTTACGTCCAATGAAAATTCTACACATCGTTTCCACACGCCACTTCGCAGGAACCGAGCAACTTGTCCTCACTCTCGCTTCCACACTCCGCAATACAGAAGGCTGCCAATCCTTTTTAGCGGTCAAAAGAAACAGCATTCTTGGACGGCGTTTCAAAGAAATAGGGCTGCCCGTCGTGCCCATTCCTGTAAACAGTCTTCTCGCCGCCCGCCGCCTTGCAAAATGGGCTGAAAAAAATGCCATTGATATTATCCACACCCATCTAACGGGAGCGGCCCGCATCGGTCTTAAAATTCATAAAAAAACAAAACTGCCCCTCATCTCGCATCTCCACCTCTTGAAAGATTCCCCCGTCTATCACGCGGCGGCTAAAGTCGGGGTGCTCGTTTCTATATCCGCCCATGTTACACGCTTCTATAAAAAGTTGGGCGTTCCCGAAGAACGTCTCTATACTATTCCTAATGCAACCAATGCTTTTTTCTCGCCAATCGCCAGTATTCCCAAGGAAAAACTCGCCGCGCAAATTCGCGCAGAAATAGGCGTTTCTCCCGACGCACGCCTCCTCGTTTTTCCCGGACGCGTCTCCCCGGAAAAAGGACACGAACTATTTTTTAACGCCCTTCCGGAAATACTCTTCACCCACCCCGACGTGCACGTTCTTATTGTCGGCGATATTCGGCAAAAAAGAATTTTCTATAAAAAACTCAAAACGCTCGCCGTTAAAACCGGCATCGCCCCGCGCGTCCATTTCACAGGCTTCCGCCAGGATATACTGCGTTTTATCCGCGCCGCCGAAGCGCAACTCGTTCTTTCCGATAACGAACCTTTCGGCCTCGTCCTCATCGAAGGCATGGCGATGCAAACTCCCGTTTTTGCCACTAATGCAGGTTCCTTCCCAGACATTCTCCAACAAGGCTCTCTGGGCACCTTGATCCCGCCGGCAAATCCCACCGCACTTGCCAATACGATAAATTCCTTTCTCTATGATTCCCAACCGGTTAAAACGCTATCTGCCGCCGCTTATACCGCCGCGTCCCGCCTTTATACACCAGACGTTTTCGCCGCAAACACGTTCGCTCTCTATAACAAAATTTTGCGAAAAGAAATTTGATAAAAGACTTCACCGTCGTGCGTATTAGGAAATTTCAATCCTTTTTTTCCGTGAAATTTTATCGGTGAGTGCGGCGTAAATCATCTTTAACTTAAAAGGGATTGATGCGACAAAAAGTTTTCGCCAATGATGTCGACCGTAATAGAAAATCGTTTTTATTTTGTCCCCAAAACTAATTTTTTCCCAGTTTGCCAAGCTCCGAAATAAACGTGCTGTTTTCCGCAGGTTTTTAGCTGCGCGGCGATCCCCCCCCCCAATTTCGTCGGCGCAAACGTCGAGGAATCTCGCGTTTCGCGCATAATTCAATTTGCACTTTTCCGGGTCTTTTTTAGACACAGCCCGCGCCTTCCAGTATTTACGATAAAAGAGCAATGGAACGGGAAGAAAAACAACTTTCCCCAACATCCTCGCCCGACACGAAAGCACGACGTCTTCCCACGCAAGATCAGAGGGAAGGGCGCCCCATTTGTGAAAAACATCACGGTGCCACGCCGACGCTGCCCCGAGTAAAAGACCGAAATAATTCAAGTCATAAACTCGAATTATTTGCGCGAAAGTCGCCTCGTTAAAATACCGGTTAAAATAATAATTGCGATTCCGTTGATTCCGCTTTGTCTGCCGTCTGTCTTTTAATACGGCCCCGTCTTCGTCAATAAAATCAACTTCTGAACAAATCGCCCGCAGTTTAGCGTCTTTCTCCACGGCACACATAAGCGTCGCCACGCGTTCCGGTTTAGAAATATCGTCTCCGCCAGACATCACGAGCCACTCGCCACGGGCAAGCTCGAAACATTTGTTTACATTTCCAGCGATGCCCATGTTCTTTTCATTGCGATTTAACACTATCGTTTTTGTCCCTTTGTAATCGGCGGCAATCCGCCGCACGACTTCAAAGGTCCCGTCATTAGAACAATCGTCTGAAATAATAATTTCCATCTCTTTATCGTAGGTTTGCGCGAGCGCACTTTTCATCGTCGCTTCAATATAACGCTCCTGATTATAGGTAAAAATACAAAACGAACACCGGATGTCCGGTCTAACCACCGTTTTATTTGGCGATTCATTTTTATTCATAAAAACTTCCTCCGAAACGCTGAAATCCTGAAAGAATCGGGCGAGGCACACCCGCCAATGCGCGAGATAAACGCGGGTTCGGCGAACTTTCTTTCACGTTCGCCGGCGCATAGGGAACTTTTACTTCTTTTAGTGGAATAGTCATGGATTCCGTCCTAAATTCCCGAATCGTAACAAATGTCAAGACTTTCGCGGCAAGCCGGACTCACATTATTACGCCTGGCGTCCCCACCAAGAATCGAACTTGGATCAACAGTTTAGGAAACTGCTGTTCTATCCATTGAACTATGGGGACTTGCGGCACAAAAGACGTCATCAAAAGCGTGTTCAGAGCGAGAAATTTCGTAAAATCTGCCTGACACCTTGCGCAGCCGCACGCTGTTGGCAATTCCCAAAAAACTATCGTGCGGCGACAGCCTTTTTTTACGCTTTCCAGTTTCCGCCATCTCCTCATTTTCGCCGCAATGCAAGTTCTTTTTCTGTGCACGGGGAATTATTACCGGAGCCGTTTCGCCGAGGCAGTGTTCAATTTTCATGCGTGTCGTCTCAACCTGCCGACAAGGGCGTTTTCGCGCGGTCTCGCCGTCCATCTTGTGCGAGATTTTCCGGAACGAATCTCGCCGAACACGGTGTTCGCCCTTCGCGAACGCGACATTCCGCTCACGCATACTTCCTTGCGCCCTCGCCAGTTAGCAAACGAGGACCTCGCCGTCGCCGCTCATGTTGTCGCGCTCAAAGAAGCCGAGCACCGTCCTTTGCTTGAGCACCTTCACCCGGGGTGGTCTCAACGCATTGAGTTCTGGCACATCGACGATGTTGATGCCGGCGAACCCGCGCTTCAATTGCCGAAATTAGAAAAAAAGACGCTCGCCCTGCTCGACGTCGTCGCCGTTGCCCTTGCTTGACGCCCGCCGCCTTCCTCCTTTCCTGCATTCCCCATGACACCTTGGTTCAATCCCGTTCGCGAGCTTGACGCCCTCCTGCGCACCGCTGCCGCCGCTACACCGTGTTTCAACGGTGCGCAAAACTTCGACCCGGAAATCCGACCCGCCGACCCGCGTTTCGGCGACTACCAGTCCAACGGCGTTCTCCCTTTCGCCAAATCTTCCCGTGCGAATCCACGCGCCCTCGCCGCTGCCCTCCTCAGCACCCTTGAAAAAGAAACTGCCTGCGCGCCGGCTTTCTTTTCCGCCGAAATCGCCGGTCCGGGTTTCATTAACTTCAAATTTACCCCAAAATTTCTCGACGAATGGCTTGCCCAACACGCTTCGCCCGACGCCATCCGCGCTGGCGCATCCGCATTCTACGCCGGTCGGCGTGTCGTCATTGATTATCCCTCCGCCAATACCGCCAAACAAATGCACGTCGGGCACCTTCGCCCGATGATAATTGGCGAAGCCATCGCCCGCTTGCTCCAATTCTGCGGTGCTAACCTTGTGCGCGACAATCATATCGGCGACTGGGGAACCAACTTCGGAATCCTCCTTTTCGCCCTCAAACGCTCCGCCGCCCAGCCGGAGACACTCTCGCTTGACGACATCGAACGCCTCTACAAAGAAGGCTCCGCCCTCACAAAGGCAGACCCCGCCGGACTCGATGCCGCCCGCGCCGAACTCGTCAAACTCCAAACAGGCGACCCCGCCAACACCGCCCTTTGGCACCGCATCGTCTCTATCTCAACCTCC
Source organism: Puniceicoccales bacterium (assembly GCA_031269335.1). Taxonomy (GTDB): domain Bacteria; phylum Verrucomicrobiota; class Verrucomicrobiia; order Opitutales; family UBA953; genus CALNBE01. Next base: position 29,426 of record JAISZI010000008.1, on the reverse strand, counting down.
GCATTTCAAGAAATTTACGATCTGCTCAACATCCACCCCGACGTCACCCTTGGCGAATCCTTCTATCAAGATAAAGTCGCCCGCATCTATCACGAACTCACCGCCACCGGTCTCGCCGAAGAAAGTGACGGCGCCCTCGTCGTCTGGCACGACGAACATCCGCGTTTCTCCCGCACCTCCACCCCTCCCCAACCCTTTATTATCCGTAAAAAAGACGGTGGTTCAAATTATGCTTCCACCGACCTCGCCACTATTCTCTACCGCCTCGATCATTTCCATGCCGACGAATGCGTCTATGTCACCGACGCCCGCCAACAAGACCACTTTCAACAACTTTTTCTCACCGCCCAAAAATGGTTTAACGCCACCGGACGCACCCTCCCCACGCTGCGCCACGTCTGGTTCGGCACCATCCTCGGCGAAGACGGGCGCGCTATTAAAACAAAATCAGGCGATCCGCTCCGCCTAAAAACCCTCCTCGATGAAGCCATCGAACGCGCCTCCGCCATCATTGACGAAAAAAATCCAGACCTCCCCCCCGACGAACGCCTCCATATTGCCAAAACCGTCGGCATCGCTGCGGTCCGCTATGCCGACCTCTCCCAAAACCGCATCCTCGACTACGCTTTCTCATGGAAAAAACTTCTCGCCTTCGAGGGTAACACCGCCCCCTACCTCCTCTACGCCATCGCCCGCATCCGCTCCATCTTCCGCAAGGCGGACGCCTCCCTCCCCGCCGTTTCCCCTGCTTCCGCAGACCGCGCCCCGCTCGAAACGCCCACCGAAATCGCCCTCGCTCGCAAACTCCTCGCCTTCCCCGCCGCTCTCGAACAAGCCTGTTCCGAGCTGCGCCCCCACTTCCTCTGTTCCAGCCTCTACGAAATCGCCAGTGCTTACAGTGCCTTCAACAACGCCGATAAAGTCCTCGTTGATGCCCCCGACATCCGCGCCAAACGCCTCTTCCTCTGCGCCCGCACCGCCGACATCCTTTCCACCGGACTGCACCTCCTCGGCATCGAACCGCTCGAACGCATGTAATTCGCTCCCCCGAAGGGGGATAACGTGAATAACCGGCAGTGAAGCGTAGCGGAATCGGCGGATGCCCCCTCCCCGCCGCCCGCGCTGGCACTGAAAATTTTTGAAAAAAATACTTGCGCAATTTACGAGATTCCTTTTTTAACGGTGCTCTCCGATGAGCACTATCCGCACAATGACCTTTGACTTCCCTTTTGCCGCCGCCGCTTGCAGCAGCCCCGTGTCGTCGTTTGCGCCTAACGTGTCCGCTTCGGACGGAACCGCTGCCAGTGCTACTTTTCGACGCATTGACGACGCATCCGCACTTTGGCACGCCTTCTGCTCCTTTCCCAGTCACACATCTTTCACTCTCAACGCTATTCAACTATGAGTACAACCACATCATCGTCCTCCTCTCCGTCTGAGTCGGACACACCCACTTCCTCGTCCGCCTCCGCGTCCGTGAACAAAGCACTTTTGGCGAGTGCCTCGTCGCTTTCGACTTGTGATTCGCTTTCGGCGGTGACTTCTGTAGCCTCGGGCGGAGGTGTTTTTGCGGTCGCTCCCTTGTTTAAGGCGGGGATGGTTACGCCTTGTTCTTCGTTTTTCACGATTCCTGACAATGCGGTTGGCTTTGAGGATGGTGTGACTTGGGTCGAATTTACCTCTCCTTCTTATCAACCGCCGCCGGATGTTGGCTACCATTTCCATAACCAAGTTGTCTTCACGACAACGCTTCCCAATTCGACCTTCAAACTTACTGCTTCCTGCACGGGGGCGCCTTCTTCTGCCAGCAAATTGATTATTGGTTCGCTCGACACGCCAGCAGAGACGGACCCGGACAGAACCGAACTTGCGATTGGAGAATCCATTTCTATCTCCGTTCCTGTTCCTGATGCTGGAACGCACTATATTGAAGTCATTTTTGACAACGAGGATTCCGTCACAAACGACGATGGTTCCCAGGGTGTTTTCAGAGTAGAATCCGAAGACGGGTGCTCTTTCACGCTTTGGGATTGCGCTTCCTGCGATGTTACTTCAAGCACTCCTCCCTACACGCCGGTTCCGCTTCCTGACGGCACTTGCGCGTGGTTGGTGGGTAGTGGTTCTACCGGAAAAGAGGATTGTTCTCCGCTTTGCGAGTGCCCGTGTGATTGCCCCGATACGCAAAGTCCGGTTGCAAACGGAGCGGTAAATCCCGCCACCGGTGGCGCAAGCGTCTCCTCAGCTCCTTTAAGTGCAACCTCGTTCGGCATTCCCGTTGCGCTTTCTTTCGACTATTCAAACCTGCTTAATTCAACCGCCCTTGTCGGGGCAAATGACACGGCTTCCCTGCCCGCTGTTAATTGGCTTGTTTCTTCTTCCTCGCGCTTGTTGTTCCTTGGTGAAAACCGAATTTGCGTTTTGCGTGGGCGCACAACGACGCTTTGGTTCTACAAGGTGAACGGACAATGGCTTTCACGTTTTGGCGCACACTATTTGCTCACGCAACAAGGCGATGGCAGTTTTGTTTTGTTCAATCAAGGAAACGACACTTCCCAACACTTCAACGGGCAGACAACGCCAACCGCACTGCCGACAGACGGCTTGTTAATTAGCGAAACACTCGCGGACGGCTCAGCGACCGCGACTTGCACTTACGATGGCAGCGGCGTTCTCCAAAACACCACCATTGGCAACGGCACAATTTCTGACACGCTCACCTACACTCATTCAGGCGGACAACTTACCGCCATCGTTTTCACCGGTCAAAACGGCTCGCGGCGCGTGGAATGCACCTACTACACCGCCGACGGCGACAAAGGGCGTGAGGGCGATTTACAAACCGTAATTGTGAAAGACGGTGCTACTTCAACTGCCGCCGTTATCAACAAAACTTACTACCGCTATTACGGCACAACCGGAACCGACGCCGACGTTTTTGCTCACGCTGTAAAGTTCGTTGTAGAGTCCGCGACGTGGGACAAAATGACCGCCGTCGGTCTCGACCCAACAACCGCCGACAACACAACGCTCGCGCAATACGCCGACCTTTATTTTGAATACGACGACCAAAAGCGCGTGACAACAGTCACGCTTGCAGGCGGCTCGCAAACTTACCAATTCTCTTACGAAAAAAGTATTTTTTGGAAGGATTATAACGGTTGGAAAACAAAGACGACGATCACGCGCCCTGACAACGCCGTTGAAATTATTTTCTCGAACGGCTACAACCAAGCAATGTTGCGCGTTCTCAAAGATAGTGCCGATAGCAACGCGAACGCTTGGTATGAAGGTTTTACTTACAACGCAACCGGAAAAATTCAACTAACAGTTTCGAGTGCTGCCGTTGACCAGATTGACGAGGAATGGCCCTGGCTCTTCACCATAAAAGCCGACGCCGGTCTTGTGAATGAAAATGCTTGGGTTGCCGCAGGTGCGGCAAAAGACTATTTGCAAGGAAGATTTGTCCGCCGAGGAAACAGCGAAAACGGCACACGAACAAAAATCGAAGACTACAATTATATCACGCGGACCGTTGGCGACAACGTTTCTGTTTTGCAGAGCGCGCACACGATTTATCGCAGCGACGCCTCCGGTGGCTCCGCTCCGGCACCGACAAATTTCACTTACCAATTCTTCACCGGCACAACGCAAGTCCAGCAACGGACGACGAATTTTCCCACCGTCCCTTCCAGCGAAAACGGCAACGATGTCGGCACACAACTGATTGATGTTTTCGACGACAAAGGACGCGTCATTTGGAAAAAGAATGAGCGCGGCGTGATCACCCGTTTCTTTTACGTTGACGAAGTCGGCGCACTGTCGCAACGCATTGACGACGTGGACACTTCGCAAGTTTCCGACGCCCCGGTTGGCTGGGAAACCAGTGCCGTTTTTGGGCTGCACTTGACAACGGATTTTGAGAGCGATTTTCTTGGACGCATAACACTGGAACTCGCGCCAACAATCACCGCGATTGTGAACGGTGTTGCGACAAGTGTCCGCCCCGCAAAATACACGGTCTATAAAGATGACACGCACGAAATTTGGTCGGCAGAAGGTTACGCCACCGGCAGTGCCGGAAATTACACCTTTCAAACAACGTCGCCCGTCTCAATAACACGCGCCGATAGCGGCGGCAAAATAACCGACACCATAACCGCAACTTACAGCGGCAGCGGTCGCCCCTCGCCGACCGACACCTTCCCGCAATCGTCATGGCTTTCGTGGTCGCACAACGAATACAACAACATCGGACAACTCACCTCCACACGCGACTATTTCTTAATTCCCGCCAGCGGCGACGGTGTGAAAAACATAAACTACTACGAAACTGCTTTTGGCTACGACAATATGGGGCGGCAAATCCGCGTTCAATCGCCCGGCGGCACAATCACGCGCACGGACTTGAACGTTCGCGACTTGCAAACGGCAACATTTATTGGCACAGACGACACCGGCTCAAGCACTGACAATATGAAGCAAACCGTCGCGTTCGAATATGACAACGGCGAGGCGGGCGGCAACGGCTTGCTGACAACAAAAACGCTCTTCGAGTTCGCACTTGGAGACACCGCCGCGCAAGAACTTAATACAACTTACACTTACGATTGGCGCAATCGCGGCATCTCCGAAACAAACGCAATCGGCACTGCGACAATTTTCGCTTACGGTAATCAAAACAACACAATCGCCCTCGAAAAACATTCTAACGGAACAGGCGGAACACTTGTCGCGAAAAGCGAGTCGCTTTTTGACGCTCGCGGAAATCTTTTCCGCGAGATTAAATACAGCGTCACCGGCGGCGCAGCCGGAACATCGCTCCGAACCGACTATTGGCGCGATGAAGTTGGAAACATCATAAAACGACGCAATGCCGGTCAGCGCATTTATACAAAAACCGTTTTCGACGGGTTAAACCGCGACATAAAAAACTACGCCTGTTATCGCGCTGACGGCGAAGACGACGGACCAACAAACGATGTCTCCGCCGACATTGTTATTGAGCAAGTTTATAGCGACTATGACGCCGCTTCCAATGTTATCGCGAGGCACTCATACAAGCGTTTCCACGACGCCTCCGCCACCGCGCAGGGCGCGTTAAATGGTCCAAACGGCTCCGCACCGAAAGCGCGAATTTCTCACGCCTTCTTCTATTTTGACCCAATTGGTCTTGCCCTCGCCACTGCCGATTTTGGCACCAATGGCGGCACTGTTCCATCGCGCCCCGACAGTATTCCGACTTCGACAGCAACAACGCCGGTGACGCTACAGTCTTACGACAGCGCAGGCAATCTGTTTGAAATTACCGACCCGGAAGGAAAGGTCAAACACATTGAATACGACGCACTTCGGCGCATAATTAAGAACATCGAAAACTACGACCCCAGCGGCGCAACTGGAAACGATAAAAACAAAACAACACTGCGCACCTATGCACCCGATGGCGGCGATGCGACGCTGACGCTAAAAAACAGCGTTACCGGTGACCAAGTGACAACGTGGCTATACGGAACCACACTCGCCACCGACGGCATTGCTACAAGCAATTTATTGTCTGGAAAGATTTTCCCCGACGACACCACCGCCGCGCCCGACCGCATTTTCTACACTTACACGCGCCAGCAACTTCTCAAGACAAAGACCGACCAAAACGGCACCACGCACACCTTTAGTTACGACGCGCATTTGCGCCCGACTACCGACGCCGTGACCACGCTTGGAAGGAATGTTGACGGCAAAGTGTTGCGCATAGAGGTAACTTACGACGCACTCGACCAAGATACCGACGTTGTCTCCTTTGACGCTGCCACCGGTGGCAATATTGTGAATGCTGTTCAAAAAAAATACAACGGCTTCGGACAAATGATAAACGACGCCCAAGAGCACGTCGGCGCAGTCACAACAAACACACTCGCGGTCAACAATGAATACGTCAGCGGCGCAAACAATTGCACAACGTGGCTCGCGACAACTTACCCGAATTACCGCACAATAGAAGCCGTGTTTGACAGTGTTGCTGACGAAATTCTTGGGCGCCCAGGTTCGCTTTTCGACAGTGCCACCGGCGGCGTAATCGCCACAAATAGTTACCTCGGCAAAGACGACGCCGTTCGCGTTCTCTACAACGAACCAAACGTGCAACTGACGTATCTAAAACAAGCCGGAGAATCCACAGGGGACGCTGGCGACCAATACAACGGCTTGGATAGGTTTGGCAGAATTGTTGACAACCGCTGGGCGACGTGGACATCGCCAGTGGCTGACGTTGACCGTATTCAATACACCTACAATAAAAGCTCAATTCGTTTAACCCGCGCAAACCTCGTCGCCGCCGCACAACTCAACCCCGTTTATCTCGACGAGTTGTATAGTTACGACGGACTGACACAAATTACCGACCGCGAACTCGGTCAACTCTCCGCCGACAACACAAGCATCGTCGGCACCCCGACTCAGGAAGAGGGCTGGCAGTTTGACCCTGCCGGGAACTGGCTCCAATACAAAGAAAAAGACAACGGCACCGATGTTATTGACCAGACCCGAACGCACAACGAAGTCAACGAAATCGTTTCTATTGACAGCAGCACAAGCAACGTTGCCTTTGACCCTGCGGGCAATATGACAACAGTCCCCAGCGATGCCGCTGCTACGCAAACACCCTTTACAACAATTTACGACGCTTGGAGCCGCCTCGTTCAAGTCCAAGGCGGACCCAACAACATAGACATTTCTTACGAATACGACGGTTTCTTCCGCCGCACCCGCCAACTCGTCACTGCCGGAACTGCGCCCTCGCTCGACTTCTATTACAACGACCAATGGAAAATCGTAGAAGAGCGCATAATAGACACCACCGGAACCGCGCCTTATCCCGTCTCTAAAAACATCCGCGCCCAATACGTCTATGGTGTTCGCGACCGCAACGACCTAATCTTCCGCGACTACGCCCCCGACGGCGTTTTCGCCAACGCCACCCGCCTCTACGCCACAAGCGACGCAATGCTCAGCACCACCGCCCTCGTTGACACCACCGGCACCGTAACCCAACGCCTAAACTACACTGCCTTCGGCATTCCCACCTTCCTAAGCCCTGACTTTACAACAACAACCAACACCACCGATTGGCAAGTTCTGTTGCACGGCGAATACTACGACTTGGACACGCTATGGAGCAATTATGGGTATCGGTATTACATCGTAAATAACGGACGATGGACGGTGCGTGAATTACTTGGTGAACGCGCAGATATAAATCTTTATCGCTATATAATGAATAACGCAATCTCTGCTTTTGATGCGTATGGATTTGAAATTCCGGCTTTCACCTTTCCTTCTTTTCCCATAGCATATTCCGAATTGCTTCGCGTAACAGAAATTTACACTCTTAATTACAATGTTTTTTGCGATTGCAATAAAAACTACATCGGTGGAGAGTTAACCCAGATTGACTTTGGGGGAAGTTTCACAGACTATAATGGAAATGGAAGCAGTTTCGGAGGAAGAAATAGTAGCGAGAAGAGAAACGGGGTCAGGGATCTTCCCGAATTTGAAAAGCCGGAACCATCGTATCCTCACTTTTACATTTATAGGGTAAAATTCATGCTTAAATCCAGCGTATGCGAAACACCTACGGAAACGATAAGATACGGTATTGTTGCCGAATATAAAAGGGTTGAGGCAAAGCTTGGGCTTGGGAGACCGATTGATCCGACCAACCTTCCTTTTTTAAGAACAACATCTATCAATTTCTGTTTTGGAATCCGCTTTTAATCCTTTATTAACTTTTAACTCGTTTTTTTATGAAAATAAAAACTTTCTTCCTAACTTTCTTTCTTTTTCTGCTGCTGTTAGTATGCAGGATGTCTCCTGTTTCACATGCATCAGAACCAAGCGCGGACACGCACATTTTCGCGAGTGCAACTGAGTTTGCTCCGTTTCCTTTTGATGTTTTCTCAGGGGCACGTAACGATGTCACGGAAATTTTCAAAAACAAGCAAAGTGCTTTCAAGAAGCAAAACAGAACAGATAAAGAGAAGCAATATGCCAGCGGCATTGATGCCCTACGGGAAAAAAGATACAAAGAGGCATCAAGCGCGTTAAGAGGCAGTGTGGATACCATTGGAGTTGATGCATCTATTCTAACTGCACTGGCGTGGGTGGCATACTCTGCCAACGAATATGTAAACGCCTCTGTTTTTGCAAGCCGAGCGTTAGAAAGTAACGGTACCATTATTTTTGAGAAACTGAATATGGCAGAAGGGATATATGTATTGTCGCAACTAAAATTGGAAAGTTATAGACATTGTCGAATTTTGCTAGATGAATGGATAGATAATCATAAAATGAATGGGCAATACTATCTTTATCGCGCCATGCTATGGCTGCTTGATAATAAACAGGATAATAATCTTGTGAATGCATTAGATGATGTTAGCATCTATCTTATTCACTTCCCTGATGATATCAAAATTCAAAAATTTAAGAATGTATTGAAAAAGCGCATTCTTTACAACTGGGAAAATTTTGACCCAGAAGTGCTGTTGTCTGAAAAATTACTTTTCCCCGGATTCTTTTGCGATATGGCGATGAATGCTTTTAGGCGCGAGACACGGAGTGAATATGTCTTAAAATTTTTGAAATTAAGTATAGAAAAAGAGCCAAAAAATAAAAAGGCATATAGTCTCTTGTTCTTTTACTATTTCGACACCCTCAAAGATACAGATTCCGCGATAACCTGCGCAGATAGCCTGATAAAAATGAATCCATCAGGTCCCTACGGTTATTTTTTAAGAGGTATCGCTTTGCGAAAGAAACATATGCGCAATGCGGCACTACAAGCGTTCGAGAGCGCAATGGAACGTAATCTCTTTGATACGGATTCACTCTATAATGTGGTTTTTATTTATGCTGAACTCTCTGCGCCCCAACTGTGTATTATCCCCATCAACCTTTTACGCGAATATGAACCTTTTTATCCGCAACATTTAATGATGAAACTCCAAATCGAACTGCAGATGAACGAATTAGAAAAGGCGAAGGGGACATTTCAACAGTTGGACGAACTATTGAAAAATAACAAAACTGGCGAAACGTTACGACGCAGGTGCAAAATATACAAAGATAAAATAGAGGACAAAGAAAGAGAGTTGAGAATGAAAAAACAGCCATGAAAATCAAACAAAATTCTACACAGCCATGAAAAAAATACTATATATTTTCCCTTTCTTCTTCTTCCTTTCCTGTGCAGATGAAAGTAGTGTTCGTTGTGATAAGCTCGGAGAACCGCAATCCTTCATAATGGTCCCACCTTCTTCTCTTTGCCCTGAAAATAAACTGGTGTCCGTTTACCGTAATTATTACCGCAATTATTCGCAAAAATCATTTTATATTGAATCACTTTATCTTAACTATGACAATACAGAATATGACATCACATCCATCGCTGAATTACGGAAGAGACTAAAGGAGAGGGGAATAAATAGCATTGTCCTCGTTTATGTAAAGATAGAGGATGAACGCTACAACGGGCTAAACTACGAGAAAGATGTCCGTCCGTTAAGAGACAAATTTAATTCATATGGAATACAAATAAGCGGAATTCTACATAGTGGATCAAGCATAGTAGACTATTATTCACTTCAATAAAATTATTTTCGCGCTTGATGTCAAAAGACGTCTTTTGTTTCTGTTTACAGCGAGCACACCTTGCGACAATCCTTTCACAAAGACAATGAAAACCACAATAACCGACATTCACCTCTACGACGCTAAAGCCGGCGAACGACGCCCGAATTGTCGTTGGCTCGGACGAAATTCTTGCGAATCAGGAGGTCCTCTTATCGGAAATGTCTATCCAACGCCGGACCAAGGGACAGAAAACACGAGAACACTGAAAACCACTTGTCAACAAGATGAGGAATTCTTGAAAAAGTTGATGGAGATGGTTGGACTCACTGCAACATACAGTATATTGCGACATAATTGTCGTGCATTTAGTCAGATGATGTATGACGAAGCATCCGATCTATATAAACAAATACCTCCGACTCTCCGAAAACCGGGAGAATGTGAATGTCCAAAATGCCCCAAAGGAGAAAAAAAATGAAAAGAGCAATCCTCCTGTATTTTCTCTTGCTTTCAATTTTCGTGATGTATTTCGTCTCATCTGCAAATTTTCTTCCAGGCACAGAGAAAACTATCGACATTGTGTTTATCATTGCATTTATAGTATGCGTTGTTTCCTCTGTGGGGTTGTTTGTCTCCCGCAAATGAATTTGGATTCTCCCCCATTTTTTGGAAATTGTCGCAAGCACTCCACTGCTGTCACACTAAAACCCGACTGCTGTAAGAAACAAGAAACTCAAAAAAAGCAACTCAATTTATGAAACTTCCAATGTAAGCGTTCCCGGATGTGCCCCTCCAACGTTTGGGAGCGGTTACAGCCAATTCATTGGCGAGCCGTTGATATGTTCACGGTCGTTTGAGACTACGACGTGTTTGTCCGGTGCGCTGAAAGCGCACAACGTGAATAACCGCCGGTGGAGCGCGAGTGTAACGAGCGCGGAACCGGCGGATGCCGTCCTCCCCTCCACCAGCGCCCTGAAAGGGCGCGACTCCAGACCTTGGTTACGCGCCGCCGCCTCGGTCCGTCCTCGCTGCGCCTCTGCTGTACTTGTAAGTCGCGCCCCTTCAGGGCGCGGGGTAGGGAGGAGTCGCTGTCCGGCAGTTCCGCTACGCTCCACTGCCGGTTATTCACGTTATCCCCCTTTGGGGGATGCGCCGTTGGCGTGGGCGAACGAGGATGCGCCGTTGTCGCGGGTGGTGGGGCGTATCCGTCGATTCTGCACTCGTTACACTTGTGCTTCACCGGCGATTATTTACGTTGTGCCACTTTTCACTTGGAGCACCGGAGGCGCAACCGACAAGCACCGCCGCGCCGGACGTCGTTTGCGTTCGTATTACAAATCGTAATAGGTGCGCAGGTAGCGCAGGATGAGTTGTTGCGGGGCGATTCGCGATAGGAGGGGACCGAGAATTGCCTGCCAGAATCCGCCGATGACAATTGTTTGAGAACGGCGGCGGCGCAGGACACATAACAGCGAGCGGGCAGCGGCATCGGGCGGCGGACCGTGTATTAAGTGTTTTTCGCAACGTGCCCACACGCGGGCGGTGGCGGGATCGGGGGAGGGGCACTTTTCCATGGTATTGTTGAAACCTGTGGCGAAATCGCCGGGTTGAAAATCAATGATGGTGACACCTGTGCCGGCGGCTTCGAGCATGAGTGCGGTCGAAAACGCGCTCATTGCCGCCTTTGCAGCGGAATAGGCGCTCATGCAGGGAACGGGGAAACGGCCAGCCAGCGAGGTGACGTTGACTATTGCGCCGTGGCGACGGGCGACGAAGTGCGGGAAGAATGCGCGGCAGAGTGTCACGGGCGCGGCGAGCAATGTTTGCCATTGTGCGGCGAGGCTGGCGTCGGGGAATTGCGCGAAGGGGTGAAATGCGCCGCTGCCGGCGTTGTTGACGAGCAGGTCAATCTCGGGCGCATCGGCACCTAAGCGCGTTATGCAGGCGGCGATTGAGGCAGGATCGCCGAGATCAAGGGCGATTGGGCGGACGCCGTCGGGCAGGCGGGCGCCGTTGCGGCTTGTCCCCCAGACGGTCACGCCTTCGCCTTGGAGTGCCTCGGCAAAGGCTCTGCCAAGACCACGGCTTGCGCCGGTAACGAGGGCTTCGCGGTAGGGAAACATGGCGTTTTTCCGGCGACGGCGTTGTTTTCCGTCTGGTTAATGCGTGTTGGCACCGGGGGCGCACACGGGGCACACGGGCATTCCGTCGAGTTGTTGAAAGAAATCGTTTCCTTTGTCGTCAACGAGGATAAATGCCGGAAAGTCAACAACTTCAATTTTCCAAATGGCTTCCATGCCCAATTCGGGATATTCGAGAAGTTCGACTTTTTTAATGTTTTCTTTGGCGAGAATGGCAGCCGGTCCGCCGATAGAGCCGAGGTAGAAGCCGCCGTGTTTTTTGCATGCGTCGGTGACTTGCTGGCTGCGGTTTCCTTTGGCAATCATGACGAGCGAGCCGCCTGCCGCCTGAAATGCGTCCACATAGCTGTCCATGCGCCCGGCGGTAGTGGGACCGAAGGAGCCGGACGGGTAACCGGCGGGCGTCTTCGCAGGACCGGCGTAATAGACGGGATGTTTCTTGATGTATTCTGGAAGACCGGACCCGGCGTCGAGCCGTTCTTTGAGTTTGGCGTGTGCAATGTCGCGGGCGACGACGATGGTGCCGTTGAGTGCAAGGCGCGTCTTGACAGGGTATTGCGAAAGCTCGGCGCGAATCTCTGCCATCGGGCGATCTATGTTGATGCGCACAAGCCCCGGATCGTCGTTGGCGGATGCTCCTTGGTATTTGGCGGGGATAAACCGTGCGGGGTTGGTTTCAAGATACTCGATAAAAATGCCTTCGGGCGTGATTTTCCCTTTGCAATTTCGGTCGGCAGAACAGGAAACGCCCATGCCAACGGGACACGATGCGCCGTGCCGCGGGAGGCGGACGACGCGCACGTCGAGCGCGAACCATTTGCCGCCGAATTGCGCCCCAAGTCCAAGTTTGTGGGCGGCACGAAGGAGCCGCGCTTCCAGTTCGAGGTCGCGGAAGGCGCGCCCGTGTTCGTTACCGGAGACGGGTAGGTTGTCGTAATACTTTGTTGAAGCGAGTTTTACCGTTTTCATCGTGGTCTCGGCAGAGGTGCCGCCGACGACAAAGGCGAGGTGGTAAGGGGGACATGCGGCGGTGCCGAGCGTCTTCATTTTTTCAACAAGGAATTTCTCGAGTACCGTTGGGTTGAGCAGTGCCTTCGTTTCTTGAAAGAGGTAATTTTTGTTGGCTGAACCGCCGCCTTTGGCGACGAAGAGGAAGGTATAATTCGAGCCGTTCGTGGCGAGGATGTCTATTTGCGCGGGCAAATTGGTGCCGGTATTTTTTTCGTTATACATGTCGAGCGCCACCGTTTGCGAATAACGTAAATTGTTTTCCGTGTAGGCGTTATACACGCCGCGGGAGAGTGCTTCCGCATCGTCCGCCCCGGTCCAAACGCGTTGCCCTTTTTTGGCGACAATGGTGGCGGTGCCCGTGTCTTGGCAAAAAGGGAGGACGCCGCAGGCGGAAACTTCGGCATTGCGCAACATGGCAATCGCGACAGCACGGTCGTTCGGACTCGCGTCAGGGTCATCAAGAATCGCAGCGACTTGTTCCAAATGGGCGGGGCGCAGGTAGAAAGCAATGTCGTGAAAGGCTTGTCCGGCAAGAAGCGTCAACGCTTCCGGCACAATTTTGAGCACGGGTTCGCCCTCAAATTCTGCGATGGAAACGTAATCGGTCGAAATTCGCCGGTAAGTCGTCGTGTCCGCCCCAAGCGGAAAAGTATCCTGATAAACGAATGGTGGTGTGGCCATGCACGAAAAAAAACGTAAAATGCGGAAAACTGGAAAGCAGAAAATGAGGCGGTAGAAGTTTTCAGAAGAAAACTGTCTTAAAATCGGCGACGCATTGACAAGGAAACCCGCAGTTCCCTGCGGGTTTTGTGTTTTCTCTTCCTTGATGGTCGGGCCGAGTGGATTTGAACCACCGACCTCTTCGTCCCGAACGAAGCGCGCTAGCCAGACTGCGCTACGGCCCGAATTGACAGATGAACTGGGGCGAGACCGTGCGTTTTGTTTCCGGGGACGCAAGCGGAAATTTAGAAATTTTCGCGAACACTATCGCTTTGTTGCTTCGGCGGTGGCGCGGATGCGGCGCAGAATTTCCCGCAAACGCTCGCGTGGGCACCCGAAATTTAGCCGTACGAACCCCGGTGTGCCAAAATCTGCCCCATTGTTGAGACCGACGCCTCCCGCCTCGAATACCGCCGCCGGATTCTCCACGCCGAGGGCGCGGGCGTCCAGCCACGCGAGGTAGGTCGCCTGCGGGCATTGCGCGATGGTAACTCCCGGTGTGCGCGCTATTTCCGTCAGGACGAGATCAAGGTTGCCGCGCAGGTATTCCACGCAAGCGCGCTGCCACGGGGCACCGTGCCGGTAGGCGGCTTCCAATGCGACGAGACCGAAGATGTTCACTTCGTTTGCCACGCCCGCCAGTGCCCGCCGGAAACGTGCCCGCAGGGCTTTATCGGGTATGACGGCATAGCCGCACAGCAGCCCCGCCGTGTTGTAAGTTTTGCTCGCGGCAAATAGGCTTACGCTGTTGTGCGCAACCTCTTTACCCAGAGTTGCATAGGAAATGTGGTGCGCGTCCGGGTCGAGCACGAGGTCGCAGTGAATTTCGTCCGAGCAGACAACCAGCCCGTGGCGTGCGGAAAATTCGGCGATTTTTTCCAGCTCCTCCCGTGTGAACACCCGCCCGAGCGGGTTGTGGGGATTGCACAACAAAAACACCTTTGCCTGCGAACGCTTCGCCGCCGCGTCCAGTGCGTCAAAGTCAAATGTCCAACGTCCGGCGTCGAAGACCATGGGCACGCATTCGGCAGTGCGCCCCGAAAGCACAGGCGCGCTCAAGAACGGGGGATAGACCGGCGTCGTGGTGATGACGGCGCCGCCCGCCGGAGTTTCGGCACGGATAACGCCGTGAAGACAAGGAACAAGCGCAGGCGTGAACACGATCCACTCCGGTTCGACCTGCCACTGGCGTTCGCGTGCGAGGTAGGCGATCACGGCTTCGTGCGTGCTTTGATGAGCCGTTGCGTAGCCGAAAACGTGGTGCTCTAAACGCTGTTTGAGTGCGTCCACGATGACCGGAGTGCTCGCGAAATCCATGTCTGCCACCCATGCGGGCAATACGTCGCGCCCTGCGTAACGTGCCCACTTTGTGGAGTCGGTTCCCGATCTTTCCGGACAAACATCAAAATTAAAATCCATGCCGTTAGCCATACGGTGCCGCTAACGTATTGCAAATTTTATTCTGCTGCGAAGCGGTGCCGAAAGTCCTGCTTGCGGGAAGGCGGATTAGAGGTTTTCTTGGGTGCCTTAGTGAATAATGAATGAAAACAGAAACGACATCGGCGGTCCATATGCCGCCTTTCGATACGCGGCATTTCGGCGTTATGCAGGGAGCAACGCCCTTTTTAATTTGGGCAGGCACGCACTGGTTGTCGCGATAGCCTTGCAAATAACCGAGTGGACTAATTCTGCCGCCGCCATCGGCTTCATCGGTTTCATCAATGTCGCACCGCTGCTGGCGTTTTTCTTGCCCGCTGGTGTGCTCGCCGACCGCGTTGATAAGCGGAAAATCATCACGTTTACATCGGGGCTTTCGTGCCTATTTTCCATTTTGCTTCTGCTTTGCACCGTTGTTCCGGTGCCGGACGCCGACATTTTGCGCGGTGCCAACGGGGTTATCCGAGATATCGCGCTTTTTTTCACGGCTTCGGAGAATCATGCGAAAATCCATTTCGACAATCCGGCGCTGCCGCTCGTGTTTTTGCTGCAATTTTGCCATGCGACGGTGCGGGTTTTTAGCAGCCCGGCGCGTGTTTCCATCATTCCGTTGCTTGTGCCGCACAACCATCTGAGCGGGGCGCTTTCGTGGAATGCGAGTGCGTTTCAACTTACCGCTGTGATAGGTCCTCTTTTCGGCGGACTTCTTGCCGCAAATGGTGGTTTCAGCATCGTCTATGCGTTCGACGCCGTTTTTTCCGCTGCGCTGGCGTTGTCGTTCGCCGGCATCAAACTCATTGGCGAACAGAAAGAGAAACAGAAAGAAAACGTTGGCATGGACGCGTCGAATGCGCTCGCGGGCGTGGCGTTTATTTTTCGACATAAACCGGTTTTGGCAGCCATTTCGCTCGATTTGTTTGCGGTGCTGCTCGGCGGGTTAACCGCGCTTTTCCCGCTTTTTGCGCGGGACGTCTTGCAAGGGGACGCCACTGTCGCCGGTTTGCTTTACGCCGCCGCTCCGCTGGGCGCGGTCGTAATGGCGTTCATCATCGCCCATTTGCCCCAGTTTCGGCGACCGGGCGTCGTCCTCCTATGGTCGGTGGCATGTTTCGGGGGAACGCTGCTCGCCTTCGCTTGTTCGCGGAACCTCGCCCTTTCTCTCGCCGCGCTCTTTGCCAGCGGCATGTGCGATCACGTCAGCGTTGTTATACGGCACACATTAGTTCAACTGCTCACGCCAGAACTTTTACGTGGACGCGTAACTGCGGTGAACCAGCTTTTCGTGGGATCATCGAACGAAATTTCGGAACTTCGCGGCGGGCTGATGGCGGCGCGATACGGTCCCGTAGGGGCGGCTACGATCGGCTCGATCTGCACCCTGTGCGTAGTGGCTGGCGTAGCACTCGCCTTGCCCTCGCTGCGCACTGTGCCGCCGTTGGATAAACTAAAACCTGCGGAGGAGTAAGACCGCAGGTTTCCCACAAGATGCTTTTGCATCTTTAGTTCACGGATTGGGGCGCGCAGCGTTACCGAGGGGGAGTAGGATATTAGCTCCCTTGGCGTCGCCGATGACGAGGGGCGAAACACCATTCCATTTTTCAACGATTTTAAGTTCGATGAGGGCATGATTTTCTTTCAGAGCTGCACCTTGGATACGGATTGCTTCTGCCTCTCCCTTCGCTTTTTCCACGGCGGTCTGCGCTTCTATTTCTACCTGCACCTTGCGGAATTTAGCTTCGGCGGCCGCCTGTTCCTGAATCATCTTTTTTTCAATGGCCGCCTCCAATTTGTCAGATAATTCAATGTTGTTAATAGTAATATCTTTTAACGTGACAATGTTGCCGACTTTTTCGCGGGCGATTTTAAGGGCGCTTTGTTTTATTTCTTCGCGTTGCTTAACAATTTGCTCCGCAGTTTTGAGGGCGGTGACTTCCTTCATCGCCTCTTGGACGCGGGGAAAGACGAGCGCGGTAAACGGATTCCCAGCATAGCTTTTGAAGAGATCAACGACACTTTGTTCGGGAACAAGAGCAAGAATGTTTAGTTGAAGCGAGACAGGCTGGAGATCGGAAGAGAAACATTCTGTTTTCAACGGAATGGTCTCTTGTTTAATGGAAACGCGATGTATGGTCGTAGTGAGCGGGAATGCGTAGGCAAGCCCTTCGCCCAACGGTGTGTCAAGGGCGGTGCCAAGGCGGACTTGCACGCCGCGTTCGCCGGGCTGGATGGTCGTTATACCGGAGAAGACGACTATTACCGCGATAACGAGGAACGTTATGAGCGAGGTTGAAAGGATTGTTCGAGTGTCCATAGTAGAGAAAAAAGTCGTTGGGCGTTCTTGAGAAGGGTTGCGTTTCCGAATGCTCATGTTTGTAGAAAATGTTATTTAGGCAGGTTGAAAGCGATTTTCATTTCGTCCATTTGTTCCACTGTCATTCCTTGCGGCTCGAAACCCATGGACTTGGCAGTGAGATAAATTTGCGCCGATTTTGAAAGTGTGTCCACCATGTCGAAAGCCTCCATGATGTTTTCACTCACGGAAGTAACACCGTGTTTTTCCCACATCACAACATCGTATTCGGCTAATTCTTCTATGGTTGCATCCGCCAATTCAAAGGAACCAGGCAAGGCGTAAGGGACAATGCCTAATCCTCGCGGACAAAACGCCCGCGTTTCGGGAATCATACTCCACAACAAATAACTTAAAACATCTTTTTTTAGAAACGCCGGATTGTGAGTCATGGCGACTAAATCCGTGGGATGCGTATGCAGGACGGCTTTGTAATTTGACCCTTTGCCAATCAAGTAGTTATGAATGGACAAATGCGATGCGATCTCGGAGGTCGGCCGCACAGGTTTGTCCGCGATAATTACATAACTGGCACAATCATCCAGAACGCGGATCACCGAACCGTTTTCCATTGGATACCGCGCCAAATCACGCATGCGTAAATTGGTGCCTTTGCAGAAAAAATAACCGCCTTTTAAGTGAGGCAACACGCGCCCGATGGGAACGGGCGCACTGATGGCAGGCTTGGCGCGTATTTCCGCATCAACAAGGTCTGTTATATTAAGCGTGATATTCCCCCCGTTGCGCTCTGCCCAACCTTTTTGCCACAGGTATCCCGCGACTTCCGCCGCTTCGCCAACCCGCTTTTCAAGTTCAGGTCTGTTTTCTAAAATTGTATTAGCCTTGGTTTCCATACAGTTCCTCCGTGATTTGTTTTAAGCTTTTGCCGCGAGTTTTAGGCGTCCCAAAAACTCCTACAAGTAATGCGACAAAAAGCAGCCCGATCATCACCTTGCCTACGCCGGAAAAATCCGATCCCATAAATACACCGGTGTAGATAAATGACCATATCCCCGCTCCGGCGCGCACGATAAAGAACATCACCCCTTGAGCCGCAGCGCGATATCGAGCAGGAAAAATTTCCGACGCCCACAACGCGTAAAACGCTTGAACGCCAAAGCCTGCATGAACGCCCCAAAGAACAACGAAAGCCCAGACGGCTGTCTCATTGTTAACTCCCACAAAAGTAAGAACTATCCACGCTGCGACGCCCAGCGAGGTGCCAAAAGCATACAAGAAACGTTGGTTGACCTTGTCCGCCAACATTGCAAAACCGAAGAAAGAAAAAAGTGCCGTTAACCCCCACATAACCGCTTGTAAAAGATTGGCAGTTGACTCGTCCAAATTTCCAGCGGTTTTATAGATCGCTGGCATAAAAAATCCCATTGTACCCGCCACAAAATTCCAAGTTAGATAGATGCCCACCAAAAAGGCGACCGACTTTATATTGATCAGATTAGTGAACAATTCCTTGTAGGGATGCTCCGGCTTTTTTAAGACCGCTTCTGCTCTCTTTTCCTTCATCTCGGTCCATTCCGCCGATTCGTTAAGCTGGCACTGCAAGCGCCATGCTATAAATGCAACAACAAACAAGGTGAAAAATATCAGCCTGTTGCCGAACAAGTCGAGTGCGGCACTGTTGTCGGTCTGCAATACAAAAGCACCCAGCGAACGGACTTCTTCACCGAGGAAACCTTTTGGTGAAAAGAGCCAGCCAAACAGGAAAATAATCACTGGACCGACCGACCACGCCAATTGCGAGATGCCGATATTCCGCCCTCGGTTTTTGACTTCCGAAGTCTCGGAAATATAGGTCCATGAAGCGGGGACTCCCACGCCCACGGAAATTCCCGTAATCAGAAAACCGGCGAGCAACATCGGAAAACTGAACGAAATCGTGATGATCGCCACCCCTAACATGTAGAGTAACATGTTGTAGGTATAAATGGTTTTTCGCCCGTATTTATCGGCAAGTCTCCCGCCAATAAACGCCCCTATGGCTGCTCCGAAGCAATTTGCACTCAAAGCGTTAAGCCATCCGGCATCAACGTTCGTTAACCCCAAGTATTTCATCCAGAGCGTCAATCCGCTCGCACCCGCAACAATCGAACCGGCGTCCAGATAGTTGGTCAGAGATACAGCGATCGTGCTTTTCAAACTTCCTTTTTTAGGTTCCATGTCTTGTCGTATTATATGTTTTGTAGTTTGTGGTTACCTTTTACTTGTCACTTCTTTTTCGTATTGCTGAATGTCGGTGATTATGTCCTCGCCGATGGCAGTGTCGTTCTCTAAACAGAAATAGTCCCAGACGGCTCCCCAAGGGAGCGACTTGGTTTCTTCAATAAGTGCCAGCCGCTCGAAGTATTGTCCGTTTCCTTCATACTCGCGCAATTTCCCAATAGGCTCCAATAGTGCTTGTAAAAATGCTTTTTGCGTGGCTCGGATGCCGATTGTGTAAGCTCCCAATCGATTAATGGATGCATCGAAATAATCCAATCCGACATGGACGCGGTCCAACGCATCGGCGCGGACGATTTCTTTGGCCAATTCCATCACTTCGTCGCTCAAAATCGTCACATGATCGGAGTCCCAGCGAATAGGACGACTTACATGCAACATGATTTCCGGTGTAAACAACAATATCGCAGAAATTTTATCGGCGATGTTTTCGGATAAATGGAAATGCCCTGTATCCAGAGTGACAATTTTTTGTTTTTTTGCACCGTATCCTAAATAAAAATCGTAGGAGCCAACCGTATAACTTTCAAAACCGATGCCAAATAATTTTGCTTCGAGGCAATCTTTCATGTTTTTATATTCGATTGTAAATATGTTGTCCAATGATTGCTCCAAGATTTGGCGGTATTTTAAGCGGTTCACTGTTAAGTCTTTAGACCCGTCGTGAACCCAGAGGTTCATGATACAGGGATCGTTCTGGAAGCGTCCCATTTCTTCGGAAATTTGACGACAACGCTTGGTGTGTTCGATCCAAAAATCACGGATGGATTTATCGGGATTTGCCAATGTCAATTCGCCGCTTTTTGGATGTCCAAAGGAAGTGGAATTGAAATCAAGCTTTAGATTTTTCTCTTTTGCCCATTGCATCCAGCTGCTGAAATGCGTTGGCTCTATTGCGTCACGGTCAACACTTTTTCCCTGAAAATCACCGTAAATGGCGTGTAAACTCAGGCGGTGGGAACCGGGCACCAATGTTAATACTTTTTCTATATCTTGGCGAATTTCTTCTATGTTCCGCGCTTTGCCTGGGTAATTACCTGTGGCTTGAATGCCGCCGCCTCCCAGGTTGCCGATGCTTTCGAAGCCGGTCACGTCATCGGCTTGCCAACAATGGATAGAAATAGCAATTTTTTGCAAAGCTTTCAAAGCTTCTTCGACGTCTATACCTGCGGCGGCATAACGTTCTTTTGCTACTTCGTATGCTTTTTGAACGAAGTTGTTTTTCATGGTTTAACACTTTTTATCTCCGAAAGTGCCGATAGTGGCACTGTCGGAGATGTTTGTAAGGCGGTATTCGGGGTTAATTTTTTAGGGTTGGTTGGAATGCAAGCTTTTGTATTTCCGCAGTGCGTTGTTTGGACCGACATATTCGCCGTCTTGGTAGCTGTGCGCGAGAACCTTGTCTTTTTCGTCAAGTAGGACGAGACAGGGGATGCCCTTACCACCGAATTTCTTTTGAAGATCTTTTGTGGACCGGGAGGTGAGTCTTAGACCAGGCCACGGCATTTTGTTTTCCTTCATGTAGGCGGTCATCGCTTTTTGAGTGCGGTCTGAGGAGACAAGAATGACCTCGAAGTCGTCGTTTTTCGTGTTTTTTTCATAAAAATCGATGAGCTGCGGGGTGAACTTCTTGCAGGGACCGCACCACGAGGCGGAGAAGTAAAGGAAGAGATACTTCTTTTTGCGCAAACCCTCGTAGTCAATCTTCCCTTTGGCACGGGTGAGGTGCCCGTTGAGTGCCTTGTGAAGGGTCGGGTGATAATCGACTTTGGTCGCGGTTGTTTTTTTGGCGGTGGTTCCGCTTTTGGTCGTGGCGGGTGCTGCTTGAACAAGCATTGCCGGCGCGAGCGCGAGGACGAGTAGGCTGATGAACTTTTTCATGTTTGGATAGTGCTGGCTGGTTAGGCGGTTGGTGACCGACTGGCTGGTGTTTAGGTAGTGTTTGCTTGGTCGGTTGGAAACCGATTGGCTGGTGCTTGTTGGCGATTAGGGGGGGGTTGTAAAGTTTTTTTTACACGGAAATGTCATTTTGGTGCTGGTGCGCCGCAAGCTGTGTTATTTGCCGTGCCAGGCGCGGCGCAGGTCGAAGCGGGCAGGGAGGGGTTTCCCTTCGCAAAGCCATGCCGCCATGTCGTTGGAACAGGAGGGACCCCAGAACACGCCCTTTGGTCCAAATCCGCCAAATAAGTGCAGCCAAGGCAGTTGCGGGTGTGTTCCGCAAAAAGGCTGGTTGTCAAGCACGCAGGGGCGCACGCCGGTGCGTTGGCTGACGAGTCGGGCGTCCACGGGTGTTTTGAAAAATCCTTGCAGGCGTTTGCGCAGTTGTTCCGCGAGGGCGGGCGAGGGCGCATCGTCAAATCGTGTGGCATTCCACTCCCAAGTGGAGCCGGAACGCCAGTGTCCATTGCCCAAGGGCACTGCCCAGCCGTTGCGGTTTAACATCCACGGTGCGTCCGCGACGGTGCTCTCACAATCTACAATTTCGCCCCGTGCGGGTCGCCACGGAATCCAATCCCAGCAGGGCGTGATTCCTGCTTTGTAACCGTTGCAAAAAACGGCTCCGTAGCGGGCGCACCAGCCGTTCCAGAGGACGCCGCCGGAGCCGTCGTGGCGCAATTCTTCCAGCTGCACTGCACCTTCCGTTATTGCGCTATGTTGGCGTAGCCAAGCGTGTTCCAAATCAAGCAGCCGTGGTAAATCCACCCAGCCGCCTCCGTGAATGAGGAAGCTCCCGTGCGCGTCGTCGAGCGTGTTGCCGTGCAAGGCGGCGTTAACGCTGCCGGGTGCGTCGTCCGCCGACATCAATGTCGCGTAGTCTGGTTTTGCTGCGCGTAACACCTTGAGTTCACGTTCTTTAACGGAGACGTAAATGCGGCGCACGGGGATGGGCGTGAACAGCGTTTGCCCGTGTTCGCGTTCGAGTCGTGAGAAAAGGCTTTTTGCGCAGGCGAGAAATTCGCTCGTGCCTTTGGTGAGGTGCAAGCGCATTCCTGTCACGGGGTTAAGCAATCCTGCTGCCACGCGGGAGGCGGAGCTGCGCTGTGCGTCGTCTATCACTATTATTCGCCGCCCGCGTTCGAGGAGGGCGCGGGCAAGAAAGGTCCCTGCGACCCCTTGCCCGATGATGAGAAAATCTACTTCCTTCTCCGGTGAAATTATCGCGTGCGGCGAATTTTCCATAAAACCGGGAAACGGTGTTAGTTCTTCCCGCCCACGGAATAAGCGAGCACGATCCGGTGTGTTTTTGGCAAGCCGAGGGCGGCGGAAAGTTCGGCATATGGCAAGGACATGCGCACGCCGCCAATCAGCCCTTCTGAGGCACAAAACAAACCGGCGTTTTGCGCGATTAGCCCGGCGTTGACCCCTTGTAATTCGCGTGCGGCGGCGTCTGGCTCTGCGCCGCCCCGTCGGGAAAAATCGGCTACCATCAACAAGGTCACCGGAGCGTATTTTGCAAACGCCTGTTTTCCTGCCAGCGAACGAATATCGCCGACGGGTTTCTTTGATTCGGGCGACTTGACCACGGGCTTCAAACTGTGTTTCTCGGCATCGTAAAGGAATGCCCCGCGCTCAAGCAGCACATAGACGGTTATTTCCTTCAAGTTATTCGCCGAGGGCGCGGTGCGTCGCCCGTCGGGACGGTTTACGCCGTAAGTCGCCCAAAGTAAATTGGACAATTGCGCCTGCGAAAGACCGGGCGTGTCCGGCGTGAAATCACGCGAGGTAGAGCGCGCGGCAAGCGCTTCCATAAGTGGTTTTCCACCAGTTTTTTGCGGTGCCGGCAAAGAAAGGTCTCCCGTGCGTGCAGAAAGTCCGCAGCAGACAACTGCGAGCGATGCTGTTAATAAAAAACGAAAACGTAAGTATTTCATAGCGTCTCCCATCGTGCCGCTGTTTACGCCGGAGTCAAAAAAATCCTATCCGCTAAAGAAAGCCCCGAACTGGTAACACGCGGTGGCGGCTGCCCAAGCAAGGATAGTCATGTAGGTAAATGAAATGACTGCCCAGCGAAGCCCTATTTCCTTGCGAATGACGGCGAGCGTCGCGCCGCATTGCGAACAAAGCGCGAAGAAAACCATGACGCCTAAAACCACGGGAATTGTGAACACGGGTTTGCCGACGAGCGGACCGTCCGTCCACGTGGATTTGGCAAGCGCGTCGCGCAGCGCATCGCCGCCAACGTCGTTTCCCAAACTGTGGGTGATGCCGAGGGTGGAGACGATCACTTCGCGGGCGGGAAAACTCGCGAGGACGCCTATCGTGATTTTCCAATCGAAACCGGCGGGAGCAAAAAGCGGTTGGATAAATTTGCCGAATTGACCGAGGTAACTTGCCTCAATGTGGGCGGCTTCAATCCGATTGGCAAGTTCAGCCGCGAGCGGATTTTCTTGCTGGTCACCGTCTTGCGTAACAAGGGCAGCTTCGACAGCACCGGCACTGGTGTATTTGCCATTCTGGGAAATCTGCTCCGCAACAAACGTTTTTCGCGCCGCCTCCTCTGTGGCTGGGTCGCGAGGAAAATAGAGAAGCGCCCAAATGATAACCGTTATTGCGAAGATAATCGTCCCGGCGCGGCGGATAAATTCAGTGCCGCTTTGCCAAAGCCGCCACAAGACATCGCGGGGGCGGGGAAGTTGATAACGCGGCATTTCAAGGACAAAGGGCTGGGAACGTATTTTGAGGAAAAAACGCGTAAGCACCCACGCCGTCGGAATGGCGATGGCGAGACCGATCAAATACAAGGAAACCATCACGAGCGAGCCACCCACCTCGCCTATGCGCGGCACGAGAAACGCCCCCGTCATCAACGTATATACGGGGAGCCGCGCCGAACAACTCATCAAGGGCAGGATAAATATCGTAGCAAGACGCACTTTGGTGTCTTCAATGGTGCGCGTGGCGAGCACGCTGGGCACGACACAGGCGTAGCCGGAAAGCATTGGAACAAAGCTCTTTCCGTTCAATCCGCACCACGAAAAGAGCTTGTCCATGAGAAAGGCGGCACGCGCCATGTAGCCGGAACCTTCCAGCAACGCTATGAAGAAAAATAACGTGAGTATCTGCGGCAAAAAACCAAGGAAAGCTCCCACGCCGGCAATCACGCCGTTGACCACGAGGCTTTGCAAAACGGGCGTCGATGCAAGCAGCGGCCTCACCCCGTCGGAAAGCCATTCAAAAAAGCCCTCCATCCACGCTTGCGGTATCGCCGCCAGCCAGAATACGGAGGAGAATACGACCACCATCATCGCAAAAAATATAAATGTCCCAAAAACGCGGTGTAAAAGCACTTTGTCCAATGCCTGCGCACCCTTGGACTCGACGGACATCGTGGTGACGACGCCATCAAGAATGCCGTGAAGTCGTTCGTAGTGCAAGAGCGGTTCCACAGCGAGCGGGTTGAATCCTGCCCGACGGATGCCTTCGCGGGCGGCGCCGACCAATGTCTCCACTGTGCCGACAGGAAACACCTTGCAAAAACGGTCGGAAACGACGGTGGCGGCGTCGAAGAGTAAACGCTGTAACTCTGCTTCAGAGAACAAGATTGGTTTAACGTCAGTTTTTCCCGAAGCAGCGGCAATTCCGTCGCGCAGCGTTTCCAACGCACTCGTAACGCAGGGATGCCAAACAATGCGGTTCATGCGGGACCTTTTTTCAAGTAGCGTTACTAACGCAGCACGAACATCATGGATACCCTCGCCGCGCCACGCCGAGGCTATCACCACGGGAATACCACCGAGGCGCCGCGAAATTTTTTCGACATCCACCCGCATCCCGCGTTTTTGGGCAACATCGCCTTGGTTGAGCACGAGCATCATCGGCAAACCCATTTCTGCAACTTGCGATGCGAGAAAGAAGTTACGGCGCAAATTCATGATATCCACAACGCACACCACAGCATCGGGGGCGGGCGTCCCCAGATACCTCCCGCAAAGCACATCGCTCACGACACGCTCGTCGAGCGAGACAGCCGCGAGACTGTAAAGCCCTGGCAGATCAAGGAGTTCGGTGCGCACACCGTTAGGCAACGTGAGAAAGCCGGATTTTTTTGCGACCGTGACACCCGGGTAATTCCCAATGCGCTGGCGCATCCCCGTTAACGCATTGAACAAGGTGCTTTTCCCAGTGTTCGGATTCCCAATGAGGGCAATACGCGGTTTTCCCATTTCGTAACCCTTATCTATTTCACATTAAAGCACATGCACTTCGACTGAGTCCGCATCCCCTTTGCGCAAACTCACACATTGATTTTGGAATTCTATCTCAATTGGGTCGCCAAGCGGTGCCACGCGCAGGAGTCGAACCACCATTCCAGGCAAGAGACCAAGTGCGAGAAGTCGTTGATCGACAGGATTATCTGCTCGCAACCGAACAACGCGCCCGGCTCTCCCAACGCCGAGTAATGAAAGTGATAAAGTGTTCACCAAAAAAAAGATTTTGGGACGATCCAACAAAACAGCCGCACTAAGTCCAGCATAAAATGCGCACCGTCACACGCGGGCAGATTCTTTATACAAAGATTTTTACCCTTGTTTTCCCAAAAAAATCTACTACCCAAGGCACCCTTCAACGTTCCCCGTTCCATGGACACAAAACCAATCATCTCCGCCAGCGCATCCGCTATGCAAAAAGCCGTCGAGCATACCTTGCGCGAGTTCAGTGGCGTCAACACCGGCAAGGCACAACCGTCGATGGTCGAAAACGTCACCGTCGAAGTTTATGGCGCCCAGATGCGTCTCAAAGACGTCGCCACCATTTCCACGCCCGATGCACGCAGCATCGTCATACAGCCCTTCGACAAAAATGCGTCGAAGGACATCGTGCAGGGCATTCAGGCAGCCAACCTCGGCTTCAACCCCATTCCGCAGGGCAACATCATCCGTTGCCCCGTTCCAGAATTGACGGGCGAACGGCGTGCCGAGCTGGTCAAAGTCGTCCACCGTCTCGCCGAAGAAGGGCGCGTCCGCGTCCGTAATGTGCGGCGCGACACGCACGATGCCCTCAAAAAAGCCCAAAAACAAATCCCCGAAGACGATTTCAAACGCACCGAAAAAGAAATTCAAAACGCCACCGATAAAAATATCGCCGAAATCGAAAAAGCTCTCAAAGCGAAGGAGGCGGATTTGCAAAAAATTTGAAAAATTAAAAAGTGAAACCGCCGCGAATAACACGAACAAAACAAGAACCTCCAGCCCGGCATCGTCGCCAACAACGCGGATGGATTTGTTCTACTCCGCCACAAAAACAAAATTCCTCCCGCCTCGCCCGCATTTGACTTTTTTGTCCGATATAACCGATCAACACCACCGCCCGCTCCATGAATCCTTGCTCCGCTTACGTTTCCGACACGCCGCGCTTTTTTCCCGCGTTGCGGCGTGCGCGCCAAGTGGAAACTTACACCATCCAGCCGAACATTGTCGAACGTGCCCTTAAAGAAGTGGCATGGTTCTTGGTGGCGATTATTTTCATAGAAATCATAGACGCCTTTTCCCGCAGCGTCAACGGTTGAAGAACTTTTTTCACACACTCACACACTCATGAACATCCACGAATATCAGGCAAAGCAACTTTTTGCCGACTTCGGTGTTGCGACGCCCAAAGGCTGGGCTGCTCGATCCACCGCCGATTTTGACACCGCACTCGCCAACTTTCCGGAAGACTCCGCCGTTGTCGTCAAATCTCAAATTCACGCGGGAGGACGCGGCAAAGGCGTTTTCACTAACGGCTATAAAGGCGGCGTCCACGTTGCCAAAACCAAGGCAGAAGCCCGCGACGTCGCTGCGGCGATGTTTGGCAATACCCTTGTCACGAAGCAAACGGGTGCTGACGGGCGCGTGGTGCAGGCACTTTATTTTGAAACAGCCTCTTCGATAGCAAAAGAATACTATCTCGCCATCCTGCTCGACCGCAGCACGGCGCGCCCGGTCGTCATCGCCTCCACCGAAGGCGGAATGTCCATCGAAGAAGTGGCGGAAAAAACACCCGAAAAAATTGTAAAAATCCACGTTGATCCTGCACTTGGTCTCCAAGATTACCAGAAGCGCACGCTCGGTTTCGCACTCGGCTTCAAGGGCGGCTTACTCAAACAGTTCACCAAATTCGTAGCAGGACTTTACAACCTTTTTTGGGAGAAAGATTGCTCCATGGTCGAAGTGAACCCGTTGGCTGTCACGGCGGACGAACGCCTCATCGCACTCGACGCCAAGGTGGGCTTTGACGAAAACGCACTCTTCCGCCATCCCGAAATCGTTGCCCTGCGCGATATTAACGAAGAAGACCCCAAAGAGGTCGAAGCCTCTAAACACGGTCTGAGCTACATCGCTCTCGATGGTAATATCGCCTGCCTTGTCAACGGTGCCGGTCTCGCCATGAGCACCATGGACATTATCAAGCACTACGGCGGCAACCCCGCCAACTTCCTCGACGTGGGCGGAAGTGCCTCCAAAGAAGCTGTCGCCGCAGCGTTTAACATCATTCTCAGCGATAAAAATGTGCGCGGAATCCTCGTGAACATTTTCGGCGGAATTATGGATTGCGACGTCATCGCACAAGGCATCGTCGGTGCCGCTCGCGAAACCGGTTTGCAACTCCCACTCGTTGTGCGTCTCGAAGGCAATAACGCCGCCGCCGGTAAAGAAACACTCGCCGCCGCCGCCCTTTCTCTCGTCTCCGGCGATAGCATGGCGGACGCCGCGCAAAAAATCGTCAAACTCGTCGCCTAAATTTATCCGCTCAATAATCTTAAACAACACACTCGAAAAACCATGTCCATTCTCGTCAACACGCGAACAAAAATACTCGTGCAAGGCATCACCGGAGACTTCGGCGGCAGACACGCCCGCCTCTCCCTCGATTACGGCACGCAACTCGTCGCCGGCGTCACACCCGGCAAAGGCGGGCAAATCTTTGAGCACAACGGCGCCCATGTGCCCATTTTTAACACCGTCGCCGACGCCGCCCACGCCACGGGTGCCACCGTCTCCGCCATCTTTGTCCCGCCCGCCTTTGCGGCGGATGCCATTCTGGAATGCGCCGACGCGCAACTCGACCTCGCCGTTGCAATCACCGAAGGCATTCCCATAAAAGACATGATCCGCGTCCGCCGCGCCATGGCAGGTGGAAAAACGCGCCTCGTCGGTCCCAACTGCCCGGGCATAGTCACCCCGGGCGAAGGCAAAGATTCCTCCGGAGGCTGTCGCATCGGCATCGCCCCCGGCTATATCCATCGCAAAGGGCACGTCGGCGTCGTTTCCCGTTCCGGAACGCTCACTTACGAAGCCGTTTACCAGATCACCACACGCGGTCTCGGTCAGAGCACCAGTGTTGGCATTGGCGGCGACCCCGTGAATGGCACTTCGCACCTCGATGTTATCAAACTCTTTAACGACGACCCCGATACCCGCGGCATTATCCTCATCGGAGAAATCGGCGGTAATGCCGAAGTTGAAGCCGCCCATTGGATAAAAGAAAATTGCGATAAACCCGTCGCCGGATTTATCGCCGGAGCCACTGCCCCGGCAGGACGCCGCATGGGACACGCCGGCGCCGTCATCGGTGGAAAAGACGACACCGCCGCCGCAAAAATCGCCATTTTCCGCGAATGCGGCATCGAGGTCGCCGAAACTCCCTCCGACATGGCTGACGCCCTCATCCGCGCCGCAAAAATCAAAAACGTTAACCTCGCCTAATACACAGCTACTCACTCTCTCTCCAGAGGTGACGTAGGCACCGCGGGCGATGTCCACACCGGCATCGCCCGCCGCGCAGGAAGTTTCGCGTTTTTATTTAACGGCGAAACGTTTTTCGGCTTCCCTTAAAAAGGTGTCGCGGCTGGCGTTTCTCCAAATGATATTCTTCTTTTCCACCTCTACTATAAACACGGCAAAACCCTGATAAGTAGCACG
>JAISZI010000113.1 GCA_031269335.1 Puniceicoccales bacterium | reverse complement strand
GCCGCCCCATTGGTGGCCCTCCTCTACTCTCCTCTCCACTCCTCTCCCCTCTTCACCCCCCCCCCCCCATGCGCCAGATAAATATCGCCCACCCACGGCGTTCCCACTTTGTTTACGCGGCATGACATCCTCCATTGCCATACCGCAGAAGAGCGTCCTTTCCTGCCGCCGGCTGACCCGTTTCCTTGGCAAAGGCGAAAACCGCACCCATGTCTTGAAAGGGGTTGATTTTGACGCATTGCCCGGTCGCACGCACGCCGTCGTCGGTCCATCTGGTTGTGGGAAAAGCACTTTGCTCTACCTGCTCGGCTTGCTTGACCGCCCGGACGAAGGCGAAGTTTTCATCAACGGCAATCCCATGGCGCGCGCCGACGATAACGCCCGCACCGCCGCACGTAACGCCTTCCTTGGCTTCGTGTTCCAGTTCCACTTCTTGCTGCCGGAGTTCACCGCCGCCGAAAACGTCTCCATGCCCATGCGCAAAAGCCGCCGGTTCGACGAAGACACCATGCGCAAGCGCGCCCTATCGCTGCTGGACGCCGTAGGTCTCGCCGATAAGGTTGACCGTCCAGCTACGCATCTTTCTGGTGGAGAACAACAACGCGTCGCCATCGCCCGCGCCCTCGCAAACGAACCGCCCGTTCTTCTCGCCGACGAACCAACGGGTAATCTCGACGCCCGCAATTCCTCCATCGCCTTCGACCTCCTCGCCCGCCTCTCCCGCGAACGCAATATCGCCGTCGTAATGGTCACGCACAACCCTGACCTCGCCTCCCGCTGCGATTGCGTGTTGCGCATGCTCGACGGAGAATTTTCCACCGAAAATTAGCCCCGGACGCACCTCAACCCGAAAACCGCTTTTGAATGGCGTGAATTGCGAGGAAGATGCGGAGGAGCAGTGAGTTGCGCTTTTCCGAAGGCGCACTGGAAGTGCGTCGAGCGAAGAGCGCAACTCGCTGATACCTGCAGCGTTCCGCAAGTCGCGCCTTTTCAAAGGCGGTTTTCGGGTTTAACCAGCGCGGGTTAACGAAAGAGAATGACCGGAATGCGGCACCGTTGGAGCAGCTCCACCGTGGTGCTGCCGATCAACAAACGCCGGATGCGCGAATGCCCGTAAGCTCCCATCAAAAGCATATTTGCTTCATGTTCTTGCTGATACGCCGCAATGACGTCGGCGGGAACGCCTTGCAAAACCTTGACCGCTGATGGCGCGCAAGCACTGTCGGCAAACATTTTTTCCACCGCTTGCACGACTTCCCCCGCTTTGGCGACATCGCCCGGCTTTGCCGCCACGCCGACGATATGCGTTTTGGCATTCTCAAATGCTTTTCTATTAGATAGATACCACGCCACAGCCTTGTTCGCACTGGCGCTGCCGTCACAGGCAAAGAGAAGGGTGCGCGGCTCGAAAAATTCGCGGTTGGCGACGAAGCAGGGCAGGGGGCTGGCGCGCACAACTCGTTCCATATTAGCACCTAAGTGTGCCTTCGCCATGTTCGCCCCTTCGCCGCGTTTGCCCACGATGAGCAGCTCCGGACGTTCGCCGCCGGTCTCAAACTCGCCCACGCAATCGGCGAGCGTCCCCGTGCGATGGTGGAAAGCGACCTGCCCCGCGAGACCGGCTTTTTCAAAGGAATCCAAGACGTATTCGCGGAGGACACCCGCCTTATCTGCCTCAATCTGACGCAGTTGCGCCGTGAGACCCATGTAAGGCTGCGCTCCGAGACTTCCGCCGAAATCCGCCACCAAGGGCGCCTCGTATTGCCAAATCTCCGAGACATACAGCGCGTCAACGGCAGCACCGTTTTTCGCCGCAAACCAGAGTGCGTATTGGCAGCAAATTTGCCCGTAGAGTGAGCCGTCTATGCAAGTGAGAACCTTTTTCATGGAAGTTGGTAGTTTGTTGGAAGAGAAAAGTGCCCGGCACCACAATACCGCGCCACGCCGATAGATGCTGCCGCAAAAAACGGCACTTGAAAAGTGAAAAAACACGGTTTCATCATTCCCTCCGAACACGTATGCCGAAAAAAATCACCATCCTCATCTCTTCCGCCGGACGGCGAAACGCCCTCATCGCTTCTTTTCGCGCCGCCGCCGCCCGCATGGATACCGAGTGCTTTATTATCGCAACAGATATGCGCCCGTTGATGAGTCCCGCCTGCCATGCCGCCGATCTCGCCATCAGCGTCCCGCATTGCCTCGACCCTTCGTTTGAAGAAAAAATCAAAGCCATTTGCACCGCACACCGCGTCAACTTACTCGTCCCTACCATCGACACGGAATTGCCTTTCTTCGCGAACAATGTTGGTTTCTTCAACGACAACGGTGTTTTTGTCGCTATTTCGAGTCCACAGGTCGTAAATATGGCGCGGGATAAATTGAAATTTCTCCACTTCTTAACCGGAAAAAATATCAGTGCCCCAAACGGCGGTTCAGCCTCATTGACAAGCGCGCAGCTCGACGCACTTCCCTGGCCGTGTATTTTTAAGCCTCGGGACGGAAGTCGCTCCATCGGCATCGTCCGCGCAAACACCCCAAACGAAGTTCCAGAAAATATATTAAACGAAAAATACATCTGGCAGGAATACTGGCGGGGAAAAGAGTTCACGATTAACTTTTTTATCAACCGTTTTGGACAATGCAAATGCGTGATTCCCCACGAACGCGTAGAGGTTCGCGACGGCGAAGTCTCCAAAGGGATAACACGCCGTATTCCGGCAATAGAACAACAAACTTTCCGCCTCGCGGAACAACTTTCCGCCATCGGCGCACGCGGCGCCCTCTGTGTGCAAGCCATTGCCCGCAATGATGATAAATTCATCTTCTTTGAGTTAAACGCCCGCTTCGGCGGCGGTTATCCCCTCGCTCATAACGCGGGCGCACACTTCGCCCAATGGCTTATAGAAGACACCTTCTGCTTGCCTTCCACCGCAAATAATGACTGGACGGACGGCAGGGTCATGTTGCGCTTTGACGACGCCTGTTTCTTCGACGAACCCCACCCCGAAAATCTATAAAATGGAAGCGCAAAAAATGGCATTTCGCGCCGTTGTTTTTGACCTCGACGACACCTTGTTTCCGGAACGCGACTACGTTGTATCGGGATTCAAAGCGGTGGGCGAATGGCTCGAAAAAGAACACGGTGTGCGCGATTTTTTTTCATGCGCCATGCAGCTTTTTAACGACGGAATCCGAGGGCGAATTTTTAACGAAATTCTCGCCCGTTATGAGCGGCCGTTCCCTGCGGATATTGTCGAAAAAATGGTATCGGTTTACCGTGCGCATAACCCCACGATTTCACTCGCATCAGAAGTGATTTTCTTGTTGCATTTGCTTCGTGAAAATAACGTGAAGACGGGCATCATCACCGATGGTTTTCTTGAAACACAAAGAAAAAAGGTAACCGCTCTCCAAGTTGAGCCGCTCGTGGATAAGGTTATTTACAGCGACGCCTATGGGCGTGCGGCGTGGAAACCCTCCGTGCGGGCGTTTCGCGAAATGGAAACAGCGTTGTCCGTCAAAAGCGCAGAATGCCTCTACATCGGCGACAACCCCGCAAAGGACTTCATCGGCGCCCGCAACGCCGGCTGGCGCTCCCTGCGCCTACGCATCGCCAATCGCGAACACTCCAACGCAACTTGCACCACCGCCACCATGCCCGATTGGGAACTCTCCCATTGGCATGAAATCGCATCCATCCTCGCGCTTTGATGGAGGAAGGAGGGGGGGGGAAAGAGGGGAGAGGCAGAGGAGTGAGGGGAGAGGAGAGGCGGTGGCGCACAGAGAGCCAGCCAACGGCTATTTTAACCACGAATGGACACCAATGGCCACGAATGAGGAGGGGAAGAGGGAGGTAAATGGAAGAAAAAAGCCCCAACGGGGCGGCCCCAACATAGCCCAGACATGGGAGCGCAGGCGTCCCGCCTGCACGACTGCCCGCAGCCCCAACGGGGCGGCACCAATCATTTCCCAGGGCAACGCCCTGGGTATTGTGGGCACCACGCAAACCACAGCCCCAAAGGGGCGGCCCTAATATAGCCCAGGGCAACGCCCTGGGTCTGAAGGTTGTTAAAACACCATAAGCCCCAAAGGGGCGGTACCAATAATTTCCCAGGGCAGCGCCCTGGGGGAAGGGTGGGGCGAAGGCGACGGTGCGCCCCAATTTACCCGCGCCAACGGCGCATTCTAATGCCAGCCCAGGGCGTTGCCCTGGGATGGAATGGGGTCGCCCCGTTGGGG
>JAISZI010000110.1 GCA_031269335.1 Puniceicoccales bacterium | reverse complement strand
CCCTTGTAGGACTGCTGGCGTTGGAGACCGGAATCATGTTAGTGAAGGCTCCAGCGCCAGCAGAAGGTGGATCGGGAATGCATTCCCGGTCCACCGGCCAGCCGAGAGCTTGAGCTTCGGGGGAGCGTTGTCGGCTTTGTGGTTCCCAATACCCAGGGCGCTGCCCTGGGCTATATTGGGGTCGCCCCTTTGGGGCTTTATTTTTGTGGTTGCCAATGCCGCCGGCGCCTCCGGTGTGCCATTATTACTTGTTGCAAGGGGCAGTTACAGCTGCAAGCGCAGGCCGTCGAAGGCGAGTTCTACGTTATCCTGCGCGAGAATGGGCGTCCATGTATCGTGGTCCACCTGAAAAGTCATGTGGGTAATGAAACTGCGATTTGCGCCGATGCGTTTTGCCACTTCAACGGCATCTTTAATGGACATGTGCGTAGGGTGGGGACCGGGGCGCAGTCCGTCGAGGGTGACGGCGGAGGCATTTTTCGCGAGGGCAATTGCCTCGTCTGACACAGATTTACAATCGGAGAAATAAGCGAATTTCGCGCCTGTTCCTGCCTCGCAAAAAACAAGACCGAGGGTGTTAAAATGTCCGTGAGGAAGCAGTGTCGCAAAAATGCGCGATCCGTTGGGAAGGGTTAGGACGGGCGGCATGGCGTGGAGGGAGAAAGCCGCGTAACCGGAGCTAACGGGACGTTCGCGCAAAGCGTAGGGAAAAATCATCCGCACGCGTTCCAATCCCTCGTCGGTGCTATAAACGGGAATAGGGGCACCGAAACGCAGTTCGCAATAACGGCGCAGGTCATCCATTCCGACCACATGATCGGCGTGCCCGTGTGTAAGAATAAAATAGTCAACGGCGGGAATTTTATTTTTGAGGCATTGCCAGCGAAAATCTGGTCCGGCGTCCACCTGCACGTGCAGCCCTTCAATAACGACGTGGACGCTGGAGCGCGTGCGCCAGTTTTTGGGATTAGACAAATCCAGTCCGGTGTTCGGATGCGCAATAAGGGGCACACCTTGCGAGGTGCCTGTTCCAAGAAAAATCACTTCCATGTGAACGCCATGCGTGCCCAAAATAACGTGCCCCGCAAGTAGAAACACTGGTCGCTATCCGCAGCGGACGCTGTTCAAGGTCACACGAGGTCGGGGAAACGGTCAATGAAGTCGTGTCCGCCAATGTGCACGGGTGATCGGATGCCTGCCTGCAAATAAGCGTGTGCAATGTCAACGGCATCAGTTAACGACTCGTCACGAGCAAGGCGGGCGGCGATAGCAGCAGCAAGCGTGCAGCCGCTCCCGTGCGTGTCGATGTGCACACAACGGCGCGCCACAAGACGGGACATGGCACCCGTCTCATCCACAAACACATCGGTGAGCTGTTTAGTATTGAGATGCCCTCCTTTAAGGAAAACGGCGCACCCGAATTTTTCATGCAATTCTTGTGCTACTACGATCATTTGCGAACGCGAACTTGGTCGGGGGCGGTTCAAGAGGACGGCGGCTTCGTCGAGGTTTGGGGTAATTAGGGTGGCGAGCGGGATCAGTTCCGTTGCAAGTGCCGTGATGGCGTTGTCTTCAAGCAAACGTGCGCCGCTCGTAGCGACCATCACGGGGTCAAGGACGAGGGGAACGCGGGCGTTTTTTTCGCGTTGCTGGCGGACAAATTCCGCGACGGCCGCAATGATGGGGGCATTGAACAACATGCCTGTTTTGAGGGCGGCGATGTTGAAAAAGCGAGCGATTTGCAGTGCTTGTTCTTGCACAAACTCCGGCGAAACGGGGTAAATGCCGCTCACGCCCGCAGGGTTTTGTGCGGTTAGACAAGTGATAGCGCATGTCCCGTGCACGCCGTGCGCGGAGAATGCGAGCAGGTCGGTCTGGACACCTGCACCGCCCCCACTGTCGGAACCGGCGATCGTGATCGCGACTGGAACAGGACGCACAAGGGCGGAAATGGCATTATCAAGGAGAGGATTCATTGAAGGTCTTTTTTTAATGCACACACCATTGCCGTGAACGCACGCCCACGATGGCTGTGGCGGTTTTTCTCGTCAAGCGTCAGCTCGGCGAAGTTGCAATCAAATTCGTCCGGCTGGAAAATTGGATCGTATCCAAATCCGCCGGTGCCGATTTCCGTGCGCAAAATTTTCCCGGGACAAATTCCACAAAAACTCTGTTCGCGACCGTCCGCTGCAAGCACGACCAATTGACAAAAGAAATGCGCCCTTCGCATCGGTCCGTCCATGCCGCGCAGGACGTCCAGCAATTTAGCGCGATGGGCGGAGTCGGGTTGCCCTTCGCCAGCGTAACGAGCGGAATGGATGCCGGGGGCGCCGTTCAGCGCATCGCACAGCAAACCGCTATCATCTGCCAACACCCACGCTTCCGGCGGGGCGATAGCCCGCACCGCCGCTGCTTTTTTTAAGGCGTTATCATGGAACGAGTTCGCGTCTTCCAATACATGCGGCATCCCCACGGTTTCCGCCGCCGAGCAAACACGGGCGTTAACGCCGTGAATGGCAAAGAGTTGGGCGAACTCCGCCGCTTTGTGCGCGTTACCGGTCGCAATGATGAATAAAGGTGGTTCGCTCCCCATGTAGAGATGCTAACTATCCCTCTCTTCACAAAAAACAACCGCTTTTAATTCCGCTACCGCTGTTATAGACTCACCGCTGCCTCGCTCGCAGAAACAAACAAAAAAACCGCCTATTGACGCTCCTTGTTGTTTTAACTGAACTTACCAACAAATGCGTCCCGTTTTCATCTCTTTGCTTCTTGGCGGCTCCGCTGCGCTCGCGGCGATCTTTGCTTATGTCGTTCTCCCAACGCATCATGCGCCGATAAAAACACCTGCGAGCAGCGATGCTTCCGCCCCGATATTGCATTACCAATGCCCCATGCACCCGCATATCACTTCGCAAAAGCCGGACAAATGCACGATTTGCGGGATGGCATTGGTGCCTGTCAGGACACAAAACCACGCGGCGACAGACCCGGCATCTGCCACAAATGTCAAACTCACCTCCGCGATTGAAACGGTAATCGGCGTCGGAACATCCCCCGTGCAAATCGCCCCGTTACGGCGCACCTTGCTCGTCGCGGGCATCATCAACGACGACGAAACGCGCCACCGCATATTGTCCGCCCGTGTGCCTGGTCGCATTGAAAAACTCAACGTTAACCAAATCGGGCTTGAAGTAACGAACGGTCAACCGCTTGCGACTATTTACAGCCCCGACGTGCTCACCGCACAACGCCTCTACGTAGAAAATTTACAGGCGGGCGCCGGAGTGGTTTCTGTTTCCGAAATCCGGTCGAGCCGTGAAAAATTGCTCGCTCTGGGTCTCGACGAAGCCGACATCCAGCACTTGGAGAAAACGAAAAAAGCAGAGTCAACGCTCATCGTGCGCACACCGTTTGACGGCACAGTGATCTCCCGCAAAGCATACGAAGGACAATATGTTAGCGTGAATGACGAGTTGTTTGAAATCGGGGATTTTTCCACGCTCTGGTTCATCTTCGATGCGTATGAACGCGATTTGCCTCTGCTCGCCCTTAACCAAAAAGTAAGCGTCACCCTGCCCTCTCTTCCGGGAGAAACGCTCATCGCTCCTATCTCGTTCATTGACCCGAATTTGAACGAGGCGACAAACACCGCCCGCGTGCGCGTCGTATTGCCCAACCCTAAACGCCGCATCCTGTATCGCCAGACTGCCAACGGCACCGTCCACGTCGAAACACCGCCGCTACTGCTTATCCCCCGAAGCGCGGTGTTGCACACCCGCGAAAAACCCGTCGCATACGTAGCCGCCGACAACGGCAGTTACGCAATGCGCGAACTCCGCCTCGGTCGCGTAGGCGACACCGAAGCCGAGGTGATCGACGGCGTAAAAGAAGGCGAACGCGTCGTCACCCAAGCAGCCCTCCTAATAGACAGCCAAGCCCAACTCACCCGCGTAAGCCCCCAAAACGCCGCCACCCAGACCAAGCCGACCGCCCACGTCGCCACAAACGGCGATCATGGCAAAACCGCCCAGCCCACCGCCGCATCCAGCCACAACGACAGCGTCCATGCCACCGCCGCACTCCACCACGCCGCACCCGACACCGCCCTCATCCACGCCGCCATCGCCCTCACCGAGGCACTCGCCGATGACGACCTGCCCGCTTACCAAAAACGTCTTCCTGCACTGCGCGACGCCGTGGCACGATGCACCGGCAACACCCGTAAACTCCTCTCTCCGCTCGCAAAAAATCTCATTGATAAAGGTGATTTGAAAGCCATTCGTCGCCCCTTCGAGCCGTTTAGCAACGCACTTGCCGACCTCGTGCACACCCAGCCGGAAAAAGCCCGACACGCCAAAATCTTTCAATGCCGCATGTCTCCCGTCCTCGGCACAGCACGATGGTTGCAAAAAGACGCCGCCGTCGCCCGAAACCCGTTCTTCGGCGCAGAAATGCTCAACTGCGGCGACGAATTGAAATAACTTGCGCCCACCGACACCGGACACAACGCCGCCGCCTTCTTGGAACTTGAAACCTACCCGTGCGAGTGGTTTTTTTTAGAAATGCTTCTCAAGCTCCATTTACTTTCCCATTTCCGTACCGCGTTGCCCGTAGTGGCAACCCTGCTCGCGGTGGGCTGCGCCAAAAATTACAGCCTCCTCGACCCCGCCAATAAACCCTACGCAAATAGCTACGCTGTCGTTGTCTCAAAAACGACCCACGAACGCCCAGACTGGCGCGAAATAGCCGAGTTCCTCGTAAACAAACACGCCGCCACGCTCATAGTCCACGACGGCGCATTGACTAACGCAAAGGAACGCCTCGCCCGCTTAATGCCGCGCTACACCGCTTTCGTCACCCACCCCGAAGAATGCGGACGCGCCTACATCGCCGAAGTTAACAGACTCACACGCCAACTCGACGACGACCCCTGGCTCGATACGCTCTGGGGCGTCATCACCGGCAAAGACGCAACCGGCGCTCTACGCCTCGCCCGCGCATCAACTCCCTTGGAAGTCTCCCGCGTCCTCACCACCACCGAACTCAACCCTTCCCTCTACAACGAATACTTCCACATCAGCGACCGCTCCAGCGGCACCTGGCTCTGGAAAAAAACCGATGGCACTATCGAACACGGACGCCACAAGGATGGCCGCGAGGACGTGGACACATGGGGACGGCATTTTCTAATGATGCCAGACCTCGTCGTCACCGGCGCACGAGGCGACGAAAGCTGCGCCGGAATGCCTTTTAACCGCGGCACCATCCGCGTGATTGACGGCAAATTTTACGCCTTCGCAGACACCCGCCAGCTGCGCCCAGCCGAAGAGGAAAAACCGTTACCTGAATCCCCAAACCCTAAAATTTACCTCCCGCTCGAAAGCGGTCCCGCCGGACATGTCAACGGACCCGATTGCATGGTGACTGCCATGACCGGCGCAAACGGCGCCAACCAAGCCGCCGGTCAAACCGTTGACCCCTACCCTTGGTTCGGACGCGGCAGCCGCGGCGTGCTCGACGTCTGGCAAACCCTGCCCGGACGCCACACGTTCAGCGAAAGCTTTTTCATTAACCAACAATGGATGCTGCATGATATCGCCGCCCTCGATCCCAACGGGCTTGCCTACAAAATCAAACTCGGTGCAGGCAGCGTGGACACCAGCGGGCACATCCGCGGCATGATTGAAGCCGGCTTGAAATTCGACCCCCGAAACGCACTCAAACACGGCGGCAACGGACGCAAATCCCCCGACAGACAACTCGCCGGTTTGCTCTGGGACATGGATACCGTGGCGTTCTACGGCGACCCCGCCTGGCGCGCCACCCTCACCCCTCCCCAAAAAAATAGCTTCCTCGCCACAAGCCTCCTCTCGCACGGCAACCGTCACACCCTCAAAATCGAGATTCGCGACCGCGCCGCCGCTATCCAAAACACAACCCCCATCGGAATTCTGTTCACGCACCGCCTGCAAAATATCGAAATTCTCTCCGGCAGAGAATACTCACCCATAATCACCGATAATTTCATCCTCCTCTTCAAACCCCGCCCCAAAGGAGCAGAAAACGAAATCATTGTAGAGTTCAGCGCAGAACCGCTCTGCACCCCGCCCTCCAACTAATTTCCCTCCCGCTAAAACCGCATGGACTCGTGCATCCAGCAAATCCAGTGGGTAGGCACTTCCCGCAGTCTCGTGAAAAACCTGCCTGCCTTCGACAAAAAACGCCACTCCGTCCCCGAAACTGCTTCCCCAACCACCGCCGCCTTCTTGTCAAAACTCATCGCCCCCCAAATCAACGCCGACGCCGAAACATTCTTCCAAAAAACGCGCACCGCCCTGGAATACAAACGCACCGATATCTCCCTCTCCTCCGGCACCGGTTCCGCCCTGCTCACCACCCGCGATTTCTCTATCGAATGGAATAGCACCCTCGACCCCTCCAACCCTTCCGAATGGTCCCGTTCGTTCACCCTGCACAGCCTCCACAAACTTTCCGTGCTCGAATCCCCACGCTTCAACGCCTTGCTCGACGCCGCTTTCACCACGTTAGAATTTACCCTCCATAAACCCGTGTGCATCGAAGCAGTTATTGACGCCGTAGAAGCACTCGATCCCACTCCGGAAACGGGCGCACCCCCCATCGAAATCACCTACCCGTCCCACTACGCCTATTGCACCCTGCACGTCCACGGCATCAGCGCGACCGTGGTCTTCTCCGGATCGGGGTTGCGCATGGAATTCGCCCAACCAGGATCGCCAAAAGAATTGGCAGACGCATTCGACCGCACTCGCCACGCCTTCGACCTTACCGGCTCCGCCTCCCTCTCCTCCCTCGTTCGTCGCGCCGCACAATAAAGGCTTTTTTTCGACAGCGCGGCGCGGCGTGTCTCACGGGTTGAACCGAATCAGTGCCCCGTCGAATTTTATCGGTCCCTGGTAGCGTTGCAAACGACGACCATCGGAAGACAAACGCCATGTATGGTCATTCCAATATCCTTGGAAAAATCCGTCCTTCTCGATCTTGAAATGCCCCTTTTCTAAAAACTTCCATCGTCCATTGCGCCCACCGCCGTCCAAATGCGAAACCATGCCATCCTCGTGGAGGACAACGATGTTCTCCTTTCGCTTCTCTTCATACCAAAAGCTGAGACGGCACGAAATTCCAAATTTGTATGACAAAGGCGGAAAAAGGCGGAAAAGGGCGGAAAAAGGCGGAAGGGCTTATTGAGACTGGAGGTCATGGCTGGTGTTCGGGATTTTACTG
>JAISZI010000017.1 GCA_031269335.1 Puniceicoccales bacterium | reverse complement strand
ACGGCGCATTCTGACGGTAGCCCAGGGCGTTGCCCTGGGCTATGATTGGAGCCGCCCCGTTGGGGTTGCGGGCAGTCGTGCAGGCGGGACGCCTGCGCTCCCATGTCTGGGCTATGTTGGTGCCGCCCCTTTGGGGCTTTTTCTTCCCTTTCTCTTCCAAACCACAGGGCAACGCCCTGGGCTAACTTAGGGCCGCCCCTTTGGGGCTTTTTCCTTCCCTTTTCCTCCCAAACCCCAGAGCACTGCCCGGGGTATTCGCCAACCCCACAAACCAGAGCCTCCAAAGGGGCGGCACCAATGTAGCATAGCCCCAAAGGGGCTGCCCTAACATAGCCCAGGGCAGCGCCCTGGGTATTCGGAACCCACACAAACCAGAGCCTCCAAAGGGGCGGCCCCAATACTATCCCAGGGCAACGCCCTGGGCTATTTGGCTTTGTGCCTCCGCTGCCGCAAAGACGTCAGGAGACGGTGCAAATTTTTACGGCGGCGGCGAGTGAGGCGAGGGGGGAACGTCTTGGGGTAAATTCTTGTCCGAGGTAACCGCGGAAGCCGATGTCGTGGATGGTTTTTGATATTGCTGTATAGTTCAGCTCTTGAACGTCTTGCGGTTCAAACTCGTTGCGTCCGGGGTTTCCTGCTGTGTGGTAGTGCCCGATGTAATCTTTGTAACGGCGGATATTGCGAATGACGTCTCCTTCCATGACTTGCATGTGGTAGATGTCGTAGAGCAATTTGAAGCGTTCCGAACCGACGCGTTTGACTAATTCGACGCCCCATTCGGTGTGGTCGCACTGGTAGTCTTTGTGGTTTATCTTGCTGTTGAGCAACTCCATGACCACGGTCACTTTGTTCTTTTCGGCGGCGGACATGATTTGTTTCAGGCCTTGGGCGCAGATTTCGAGGCCTTCCGCGTCGGATTGTCCGCGGCGGTTGCCGGAGAAGCAGATGATGTTGGGCACGTTCAGTGCGGCGCACTGTTCAATGGCTTTGATAAAGGCGGGGACGTAGCGTTTGTGGTTTTCGCTGCGGTTGAAGCCGTTGGGAATGCTGGAAGGTCCGTTGGCGACGGCGCAGGTGAGGCCGTGTTTTTGGACGAGGGGGATTTGGTCGAGGTTAAGCAGTTCGACGGAATCGAGACCGATTTTTTTTGCGCCGAGTATAAGTTTTTCGAGGGGCATCCTGTAACACCACGCGCAAACGGAGTGTTTGAAGGAGCCGCTGGAAGAAGCGGCGTTTTTGTTACGGGCAGCGGATGTATCGGGCGTGAATACGGCGAGTGAGCTTGCTGCGGCTATTGTTTTGAGGACGTCTCTACGGTTCATGGTGATAGTGGTCGGTTGGAAAGAGGGCGAAGTTTCGCGGGGTCGCGGGTGTTTTGACAAGTGCTAACTTTCAATTTCCGCGGCAGAATAACGGCTTCACTTTTTCCCGTGCGCGCACTTCCTCATTTGGCGAAGTAGAAAACTATACCATGAAACTTACTAACACGAATGCGGACATCTTTGTCCCTGACAGTAAACCGATTATCCAAGCCGTTGAGCGCACGACGCATCTCGGTATTGGCGCCCACCAAGACGACCTCGAATTTATGGCCTTTCACGGCATTTTGAATTGCTTTGGGCGGCGGGACAAGTGGTTCACGGGAGTGGTCGTCACCGATGGTGCAGGTAGTTCGCGCAGCGGTATTTATGCGGATTTTACCGATGAACAAATTGCTGCCGTGCGTCCGGGCGAACAGCGCAAAGCCGCCGTCATCGGCGAGTATGCGGCGATGTTTCAACTCGGATACACGAGTGCTGCTGTCAAAGATGCGCGGAACACCGCCGTTATTGACGACATAGAGGCCATCCTTCTCGCGGCGAAACCGGAGGTGGTCTATCTGCATAATCTTGCCGACAAGCATGATACGCACATTGGGACGGCGTTGCGGTCAATCGCGGCACTGCGGCGTTTGCCTGTGGCGGTGCGCCCCAAAAAGGTTTTTGGGTGCGAAGTTTGGCGAAACCTTGACTGGCTTTGCGATGCCGACAAGCAGATCCACGACGTAAGCGCGTTGCCTAATCTTGCTGCCGCGCTCAACGGCGTCTTCGATTCGCAAATCACTGGGGGAAAACGTTATGATCTCGCCGTCATGGGGCGGCGGCTCGCCAATGCCACTTTCTTCGACTCCCACGCTTCTGATGATGCTTCCGCCGTCCAATGGGCAATGGACATCACGCCGCTCATTGAGGACGACTCGCTTGACCTTGCCGAATACACACTGGGCTTTGTCAACCGCCTCGCGGCGGACATTAGCGGGCGGTTGAAACGCCTTGCCTTGTAAAATGTGGGCGCAGGCGATAGGCAATGCGCGGAGTCAAAGACCTTTTTTCCTTTTTCCTAATCAATGATTACTTTTGCAGAAACAGGCGGCACGAACGTTAAGCCGACACTCCTCGTCCTCGCGGCGGGCATGGGAACCCGTTACGGCGGGCTTAAACAAATGGACGTCATGGGGCATTCGGGAGAAGCTCTGTTGGACTATTCCGTGTTTGACGCGATACGGGCGGGGTTTGGAAAGGTCGTTTTCATTATCCGCCCGGATTTTGCCGA
This sequence comes from Puniceicoccales bacterium, assembly GCA_031269335.1. Lineage (GTDB taxonomy): Bacteria > Verrucomicrobiota > Verrucomicrobiia > Opitutales > UBA953 > CALNBE01. The sequence goes on along the minus strand of JAISZI010000017.1, from coordinate 1,961 downwards.
CGAGTTTAAGACAAAAGTCGCCGCCCGATTCGACTCACGCGTGGAAGTCGATTACGCGTTCCAGACGCTCGACGCACTTCCAGCCGGATACACGCCTCCCGCCGGTCGCGAAAAACCGTGGGGCACCGCGCACGCCGTTCTCTGTGCCCGCGATGTCGTGAGAGAACCCTTTTGCGTCATCAACGCCGACGATTTCTACGGGCGTCCCGCCTATGAAGCCATAAGCGCGCACCTCGCAGGAACTTCCACGCAATCGACCCGTTTCGCAATGGTTGGCTTCACTTTGCGCAATACTTTGAGCGAACATGGCACGGTAACGCGTGGTGTTTGCCGGACGGACGCCGCCGGATTCCTGACCGATATCGCGGAAATGACAAAAATAAGCCGGACGGACACCGGTGCCGTGAACCGCGAAGCCGGTGCGCCGGAAATACTGCTCACGGGTAACGAGCCTGTTTCCATGAACATCTGGGGTTTTTCTCCGAAGCTGTTCGATCTGCTTGACTCCGTTTTCCGCGAATTTCTCGGTCTCGCCGGACACGAATTGAAAAGTGAATGTTACCTCCCCGTAGCAGTCGGCAGTCTCGTGAAAAATGCCCTTGTCTCCTGCAAAGTGCTACGCACCGACAGCGAGTGGTTCGGCATCACTTACCGCGAAGATAAGAGCCGCGTCCAGGCCTGCATCTCCCAGCTTATCAAATCGGGGCAATATCCGGCAAATCTTTGGGCATAATGCGCACGGCGGAGGGGATCCGGGAATATAGTTTCCGCTGTCCACGCCGCAAGAGCGCCCCTTCCCCTTGCCTATGTGCCTTCCGCTGGAACATGTTACCCCCCCCTCCCCTGGCGGCGGCACTGGTGGCGGCGGCGCGGTGGCGGCGGCGATTTGCGCGCGGAGGTCGCGGATGCGGCGTTGTTTGGCGCGGCGGTTGAGGGGGCGAAACCACGAGCAGAGCGGAATCGCGGTTTTTTCGCCGAGGCCGTCAATCACCACGAAGCGCATCCCGCCGCCGTCGGCGCCGCGCTCGGCGCGGGTGACGGCGGCGAGGCCGAGGTCCGTCTCGACGAGGCAATAAAGCTGTTGCAGGAACGAGGGGCGTCCGGCGGCGTCGAGGTAGGAGAAAATGTGCTCGGAGGCGGCGCGGAGAAAATCAATGTGATACTGGAAGCGGCGGAAATGCGCGCGGCGGAACAGGGTGTTGTTTTTGCGAATGTATTCGGGATTGATGACGCGGACGACGAGTTCCGGGCGGCTCGGATGCGCGAAAATCAGGCAATGGCCGCCCTTGGCAAAAGGCGCGGCGTCCTTGAGCGTGAGTTTCGGCACGATGTCCCTTTCGTTTGCCATGCGGTTTTTTTGTAAGGGCGGCGTCCGCGCGCGCAAGCGCAAGAATACGCGGCGACGGCGCAGGCTTCCGCGTCGCAGAGTTTCATGGCTGCGGGAGGTTTTCCCTCAGGAAGCGAATCCCGCGCATGGCTTCGCGTTCCCGGATGGCATTCGTTTTTTCCCAGTCAACCGGTTCGCGAAGTTTGGCGTGGAGGGAGGCCGGGGCGGTTTCGGCGGAGAGGAGCCGGTCTTCGAGTCCGAAGGTCGCCAGCAGGGAGTGAAAACGCGCCATGCCGCGCCTGGCATTTCCGAGTGCGACAAAGGGTTTGTTGAAAATAATGGCGAACACGGTGCCGTGAAACGAGTCGGTGACCATTCACCGGCGCGACGGATACCGTCCAGCCAGCGTGTCACCGGGGGAAACACGTAGTCGGCGGCGGGCGCGAATGGATGCGGAAAGAGTTTCTTTTTGGGCATGATGCTGTCCACGGGCAGCGCGAGTGATTTGGAGAGCGCGGCAATGAGTGTGCGTTTGCTTTCGCAGTTGTCCAAAATGTAGCTGAACAGGCATTGCCGGTGGGGAGGAGGGGGCGTTGCGGCGTCGTTTTTGATCAGGCGGACGTATTCTTCCGCC
>JAISZI010000101.1 GCA_031269335.1 Puniceicoccales bacterium | reverse complement strand
TACATTCGCTAAAATCAAGAATAATTTCCGCATTTTTCCCAGACCAAAGCGAGAAGTGAGAGAACAGCCAATAAAACCAGAGCCTCCAAAGGGGCGGCACCAAGTTAGCCCAGGGCAGTGCCCTGGGTATTGGAGAGGATGGGGTAAACAAAGCCCCAAAGGGGCGACCCTAACATAGCCCAGGGCAACGCCCTGGGTAATGGGAACCACAAAAAAGAAGCCCCAAAGGGGCGGCACCAAGCATTTCCCAGGGCAGCGCCCTGGGGGAAGGATGTGGCGAAGGCAACGGCGCCCCAACACCCGCGCCAACGGCGCATTCTGACGGTAGCCCAGGGCGTTGCCCTGGGCTATGTTAGGGTCGCCCCGTTGGGGCTGCGGGCAGTCGTGCAGGCGGGACGCCTGCGCTCCCATGTCTGGGCTATGTTGGGGTCGCCCCTTTGGGGCTTTGTGGTTCCCCGCCCTCACGCGAGGGCATCGCGCAGGTATCGCGAGGCTGCCGCAATGATCACGCCTTGGAGTTCCTCACGCTGGGGCAATGCGCGGGCGTCGGGGCGGTGGGTGACGCTGCGCACAAGCAGGTAGTAGATGGTGAGGCGCTTCTGCCTCGTGGTGGAGGCCTGCCGCGCTTTGCTTCTCCCGACCTTGCCGCCGCCGGCATCGTCCCGCTTGGCGAGGAAGAGCTTGCCGCTCTTGCCGCGGATCGGGAACAGCTCCGGGATTAGGCCGGGGCGGGGGAGGACGCCCGCCGCCTCCGGGCGCATGGGGAGGGCGAGAAATTTGCGCCCGCCTCGCGGGCGCACCTCGCCGCCGGTGACTTTGTGCACAAAGGCGGGGTCGGAAATGGTGACGGTGGCCGTGGTGTCGGTCACGGCCGTGAGCGCGGTGGCGCGGCGGATGCGGTTCCAGAAGTTCTGCTTCGCCCAGCCGCGCTTGTTCGGCTCGCTGTTGCGGTCGAGGAAGTGGCGCCGCAGCTCCGCCTCGGCGACGGCGCCGAGGCGTTCCATGAGGGGGCGGGTGTCCTTCAAGCGATGGGCGAGATCGGCGAGCGCAGGGGAGGCGTAGGAGGCGATCTTCACGCTGGTGCTCATGCGCGGCCTCCTTTCGCGGTGCGGCGGGCGCCGCCGCCGATAATCCGCCTCTTTAGTTCGAGGGTTCGGGGGTTTCGCCAGCACCGTTGCTCCGGGGCGCGGGCGGTGGTGAGAGCGGCATCCGCCGGTTCCGCACTCGTTACACTCGCACTCCACCGGCGGTTATTCACGTTGTGCCTCTCCGGGGCACCACCGGAGTTCGCCAGTAATGGTCAGGTTAAAGTCGAGGTTTGTTTGGTCTGCCATGGTGGTTTTGTGTTGAAGATTTTTACGAAGAGAGGTGAGATGCCCGCATGAAAGTTTTACGGTTTATCTGGCGAGAACTCACACGGGAGCGCTTCAAAACATTTGATTCTAAAGTGTTGGTTCTTTTGGCGATTTGGCCCCTTGCATTTTTGTTTTCCATGGTGCTTTTGCATTTCACAGGTATCTGCCGGTGGTTAGATTGAGTATAAGTCATTGTCCCAGTCGAAGGCGCCTTTCCATTCTTCGACGCGGCGGATTTTGCCGTGTCTGCCGGATCGGTCCACCTCGTCACCCGTTTTGAGTGAGAGGAGGGGAACCACGAATGAACACCAATAAACACGAATTGCCATGCAAGGAGGAGGCATTTTCAGATCGTTGGCTGTGCCTTGGAGTGCTGAACTCCTGGGGCATGGCTTGCTGGACCAAGCACGCCAAACTGGAATGAGAGCACATCGCCCCATTAAAAGCATTCGTGAAAATTCGTGTCCATTCGTGGTTAAAATGGATGCGGAAGCCCTCTCCCACACGGCGAGGGCTGGCGGAAGGGAGGAAGGGAGCAAAGAGGGGCCAAGGCGGGGTCACATGGGGGAAGGGAAGATCATTCATTATCTTCATCGGGGGAATGGTGTGTGGGAGTGCTATTGATCCAAAAACTTCCACTCATCCTTATACTCCAATCATCGGGGGAGTGGTGTGTGGGAGTGCTATTGGACCTGAATAATCCGAGCACGCCCTTGAGCACGACTAATATAACCCAACCGATAAAGGCAAAGAAATACGTTGCTATTGCTATGAAGCGAACCGCTTCTCCTAAACTCCACTCTTCAAGATGAGGTTCACGAAATAAAACGACGATTGCTCCTAACAATGCAAAAAAAACCAACCCAAGCCAAGTGTATTTGCTTAGCCTAATCCCAAGAAAGGGTTTCGTTTCCGATGCTGTATTTCGCGACGAATCATCGGCGGTGAACGTCCCAAGAAAGGGATTTGTTTCCGAATCTGTAGGAGAGGATATATCCTCCAATCCAAGAAAGGGATCCGTTTCCGATGCTGCAGGAAAACCCCGCGTTGGATAAACAAACTCCCCGCCATACACAAAAGAGGGATTCGTTTCCGATGCTGTATAAAAAAAGGGTATATCCTCCGATCTAAGAAAGAAATTCGTTTCCGATGCTATGGGGGAAGGTGGATCCCTTAACCTAAGAGAGGGTTTCCTTTCCGAAGTTGTAGGGGAGGGTGGATCCTCTAACCCAGGAGAGGGTTCCGTTATTCCGAGAAAGGGTTCATGGGGGTCATTTAGTCCAGGAAGGGGGTCTAACCCAGGAAGGGGTTCATTTAGCAGAGGAAGGGGTTCCGTTCCTGAAGCTGCAGGGGAGGATGGGTCCCCTGACCCAAGCAAGGGATTCGTTATCCCAAGAGAAGGTTCATTTACTCCAAGAAAGGGTTTTTTTTGTCTCCACGGTGGGGCGCATTTCCCAAAATAAGGCGGGTTGGTCAATAACTTTTCATAAAAGGACGGGGATTATTTTCCCCAAACGACCGTTGCCAACTTCCCCCGATGGAGATTCCATGATCCGTGCTCGCTTCACTCGCGCTCCCTCGGCGGTTATTTGCGTTGTGCACTTTCAGCGCACCGAAGCCGCACCGGCACCGCGCAGGAAGCTACAGGGTGAGGTCGTGGAATTGGGTGGGGTCGAGGTCGTCGGTGGCGATGACGGCGTGGACGGAGCCGACTTTGGCGGGGTCGTGCCATTGCCAGACTACTTTTCCGGAGGGGTCAAATTCTACGATTTGTTGGCCTTTATTGCTGTCGTTGCGGCGGTGTCCGGTCCATGTGGCGACAATGGTGTTGCCGTTTTTCAGGAGATGGAACTGGCTTATGAAGATGTATCTCAAGCCTTTTGGTTCTGGGCGTCCGCCTTTGCGGTTAATGAGGGTTCCGTTTTTATCTATTTCGGCGAGGAAGCCGCCGTAACCGCCGGAGGCGATGAGGTTTCCGTTGGGGAGTTCGATGGCTTGATAGATGTATTTGGCGCCGGGGAGGCGGAGTTTGCGGAGGATTTTTCCTTCGAGGGAGATTTCGTTGATTATATTTGGACCTGATCCGAGGAGGAGGGTGTTTCTATGGGTGCGGCGGATTTGGCGGGGGGTGATGATTTCGGGAAATTCCCATGAGGCGATTTCTTTGTCTTGGGGGTCGAAGAGAAAGAGGCGGGCGGGGGATTTGTCGCAGACGAGGACGGTGCGTCCGTCGGGGAGGCGTATGGCGCTTATTGCGTTGTTATATCTTTTTTTATTGGTGTGTTCGCGGACGATTTTGCGGGTGGAGAGGTCGTATTCGCGGAAGCCTCCTTTTTTGGGGAGGGCGACGAGGGCGCGGTTGTTGCCGACGAGTTGGAGTCCCCATGCTGGTCCGTCTTTGACGGTGAGTTGCCAGCTGTTGGCGGGGTTGAACTGGTCAACGTAATTGAACTGGGAGCGGGATTCGTCGAGGAGGAGGAAGCGGTGTTTGATGGGGGCGGGGGCGGGTTCGGGGGCGGCGGTCGTGTGTGCGAAGAGGGTGAAGATGAGGGTAAGGCAGGTGAGGGCGGTGCGCGTCATGGTGGTGGTGTAGTGCATGGTGTTTTTTGGTGTGTGTGTATTTTTTATTTTTCGTCGTTGGACGTGGTGGTGGTGATGCGTAAGTCTCGGAGTTGGCGTGGCGTGGCCGGGGAGGGGGACTCTGCCATAATGTCTTGTCCTTTCTGGGTTTTGGGAAAGGCGATGATGTCGCGAATGCTTGTGCGTCCGGCAAGCATTGCGACCAGGCGGTCGAGGCCGAGGGCGATGCCGCCGTGTGGTGGTGCGCCGTAGGAAAAGGCTTTGAGCATGTAGCCGAAACGGCTTTGGACGACGTCGCTGGGGATTTTCAACACGTTCTCAAAGATGTGTCTTTGGACGGATGGGTCGTGGATGCGGATGGAGCCGCCGCCGAGTTCGACGCCGTTTAAGACGATGTCGTAGTGTTGTCCTCGCACTTTTTCGGGGGAGGTTTCGAGGAGGGGTTCGTCTTCTTTAACCGCCGCCGTGAAGGGGTGATGGGCGGAGACGAAGCGGCTTTCTTCGGCGTCCCAGAGCATAAGGGGAAATTCGATGACCCAGAGAAAGTCGAAGCGGTCTGCCGGAATGGTGAGTTTGCCGCGTTGGCGCAAGAGGCGTGCTGCTTCGAGGCGGACGCGGCCGAGGATGGCTCCTGCTTGTTCCCAGGTTGAGGCGGCGAAAAACACGATGTCGCCGTCTTCAATGACGAGTTTTTCGCGTAGGATTGCTATTTCGGACTCGGAGAAAAATTTTATGATAGGAGATTTCCACGTGCCGTTTTCGGCTTTGATATAGGCAAGGCCTTTGGCGCCGAGGGAGCGGACGGTGGTTTCGAGGTTTGTCAGTTCGCCTTGGGTGATATCGGCGAGGCCTTTGGCGTTGATGGCGCGCACGACGCCATTGGGGCTGTTGGCGGCGGAGCTGAAGACTTTGAAGGCGGAATTTTTGAAAAGGTCGGTGAAATCGGCGATTTCCATGCCAAAGCGTGTATCGGGTTTATCAACGCCGTAACGGTCCATTGCTTCGCGGTAGGAGATGCGGGGAAAGGGGGTTGGGATGTCTATGTTGAGGACGTTTTTCCAGACTTGGCTGATTATTTTTTCGACGAGGGCGTAGATGTCTTCGCGTTCGATGAAGGACATTTCGACGTCTATTTGGGTGAATTCGAGTTGGCGGTCGGCGCGCAGGTCTTCGTCGCGGAAGCAGCGGGCGAGTTGGTAGTATTTTTCGACGCCTGCGACCATGAGCATTTGTTTATATTGCTGGGGGGATTGGGCGAGGGCGTAGAAGGAGCCGGGGTTGAGACGGCTTGGGACGAGGAATTCGCGTGCGCCTTCGGGTGTGGATTTGAAGAGAATGGGGGTTTCGACTTCGAGGAAGCCTTCGTTTTCCAGGACGTTGCGAATGGCGCGTGCTGCGAGGGCGCGTGTTTTGACGAGGTGGATGTTACGCGGACGGCGCAGGTCGAGGTAGCGGTATTCGAGGCGCAGGTCTTCGCCGACTTTGTCCGCTTTTTCGTCGTCCATTGGAAAAGGGAGCGGTTGACAGACATTGTGGACGACGAGGGCGGTTGCGACTATTTCGATTTCGCCCGTATTCATTTTGGGGTTAATTGTTTCGGCTTCGCGGCGGACGACGGTTCCGGTGACCTGAATCACTGATTCGTCTTTGAGGTGGTGTGCTCTGGAGTGGACTTCTGGGTTGCCGGGGTTGAAAACGATCTGGGTAACCCCTTCGCGGTCGCGCAGATCAACGAAGCGGACGCCGCCGAGGTCGCGCACGGTGTCCACCCAACCGATGAGTGTAACTTGTCTTTGAGCATCGGCATCGGCGACGGTTAGGCTGTTGCAATCGTGAGTGCGGAGCATGTGGAAAAAAGGGGCGCAGGATGAGAGGGGTGGGAGAGGCGGGACAAGCAAAATTAACGTTGAACCCGAAAACCGCCTTTGAAAAGGCGCGACTTGCGGAAAGCTGCGGGCATCAGCGAGTTGCGCTCTTCGCTCGACCCACTTCCAGTGCGCCTTCGGAAAAGCGCAACTTGCTGCTCCTCCGCATCTTCCTCGCAATTCACGCCATTCAAAAGCGGTTTTCGGATTGAAGGGTAATGATGCTCTCGATATGGCGCGTCTGGGGAAAGAGGTCGAAGGGTTGGGCATCGGTAACGGTGTAGTTGGCGGCGAGGAGGGGTTTCAGGTCGCGTGCCTGGGTATCGGGTGCGCAGGAGACATAGACGATGCGGCGGGGGTTGTAGGCGATGAGTTGCTGGAGAAATGCGGGGTCGGCGCCGCGGCGTGGCGGGTCGAGCAACACGGCGGTGCGGGCTGCCGGTGTTCGCACTTCGGCAAAGATGTGTTCGGCGCTGGCGGCGAGGAAGTGGCAGTTGGCAATGCCGTTGGCAGCGGCGTTTTCCGTGGCATTGCGCACAGCGGCGGGGTCAACTTCGACGCCCAACACGCTCTCGAATCGCGACGCCGCCGTTAACGCAAACAACCCGGAGCCGCAGTAAGCGTCTATGAGAAAATGGCAGCCTTCCGCGCTTGCCTGCTTCGTGGCGTATTCGGCAAACGCTGGGAGGATAAAGGGGTTGTTTTGGAAAAAACCGCCGGCGGGAAAACGCAGGTGCAGTGCGCCAACCTTTTCCGTGACAACGCGGCGCGGGTCCGTGACGACGCCTTCTGCGGTCTCGCGCAAAAGAAGGGTTGCGCCGCGCCGAAAGCGGTCGTGTCCGGCGAAAATTTGGGCGCGCACGCCCGGCAGAGCGGCGTTGATGGCGTCGGTGGCAATGGGACACGCGGGGACATCTACGATTTTGTGGCGCTGATTCACGACGAGAAAGCCGATGGGAAAGGTTTCGCTCTTGTCGCGGGGACGCTGGAAATGCGGGGTAATTTTAGAACGGTAAAAATAAGCGCGCGGGGAGGCGTGGCAGGGGTTAACGGCGACTTTGACGCCTCCGATACGGTGCAAAAGATCGCCGACGGTGTTGGTTTTCCACGCCAGTTGCGCGGCGGCGGAAAAATTTTGATATTGGCAGCCGCCACAAACGCCGAAGAGGGCGCAGTGCGGAGCGACGCGTTCTGGCGAGGGACGCAAGATGCGGACGAGGTCGGCGCGGGAGAAGTTGTTGGCATTGTGCCAGATGCGAGCGAGGACACGTTCGCCAGGGAGGGCGAAGGGGAGCATGACGACCCAACCGCCCACGCGCCCGAGACCGTCGCCGAGGTTCGTGAGTGTCTCGACTTCAATCTCAATTTCTTCGTGATAAGCGAAAGGGGAAGGGTTGAACCGGTCGGGGACCTTGCGGAGTCCGATTTCTGGATGCGGGTGCGTGCTCACTGGACAGGAATCATTGGCAAAGCACGGGTGCTGAAAAGCGGAAAAGCGGCGAATCTGGCTGCGGGCGGCGGCGGGGAAGTGTTCGCGGGCAGGCGTTTTTTTTGTTGAACGCCGACGGGTGAGGCGCAGAGTGCCCCGCAGTGTCAGGTCTCATGCAATGGGAAGCCGACGAATTCCGCCAGGACCGGAAGGTAGCAACGGCAGTCAGGATTCCTATGTGCCGTGAGTCGCCTGGCACTTTTTTCATGCCCTGCGGGGCGGGATGTGGCGGATTGAGTTTGAAATCTGGAAAAACAACCTTTTTTTTGTGCCCAGCTGATGCGTTCCACATCCGTCTCTTTCACAGTTATACGATTGCTTTTGCCATGAACAAATACGCCGTTTCGTCTAAACGTTTTCTTCGTGCCGCCGCCCGCACCCTCGCTGTATCCGCGTTGTTTGCCGCAGGGTCTTTCACCACCGCACTCGCTGCGGATAAAACCTATGAACGGACCGAGGTGGCGGATACCGCCCTGTCGCTGAATGGAGTCTCCACCTTTTCTCTCAATTTCAGCAAACCCGGAGTGGCGACCCAGACTGGGACGATCTCTGGATCGGGGATGCTCACGATCGACGGCACCTACAACGGAAACAAAAACGGCACCCTCCGCCTCGACAACATCAACGCCTACAACGGCGGCATCACCGTCAAAGGAGCCACGCTCGAAATCACGGCAAGCGGTTCGCTCGGCAACGGTGCTTACAGCGGCAACATCGCGCTCACCGCCAACGCCGAAGATGGCCTCGAAGCGTTACTCCTTTTCTCGCAAAACAACAACCAGTTGCTGGGCGGCGCCATCTCCGGCTCAGGCGGGCTTACCAAAAACGGAGGCCTGGGTGAGTTGACTATTTCCGGCTCAAATACTTACACAGGAGAAACTCGCGTTGTGAACGGGCACCTGACGGTCAGTGGAACGCTTGGCACGAACAGCGGGGGAGTGGGCGCCCACAATTATGCGGGCAATATCTACGTCCAAGGCTGGAACACCAACTTTCCCAACGCCTATGCCCTCGAACTCAACCAAACGGTGGCACAAGTGTTGAGTGGAAATATTTCCGGCAACGGTCTCATCCTAAAAACGGGCGCGGGAAAACTAACCCTCGCGGGAAACAATAGCACCTTTACGGGGACACTTTCCTTTTCAAATGGCACCGTAAGTATCAATAACGACAATAACCTGGGCCGCGGCTCCAACTCTTTCGACGGGGTGCTGGTCGAGTTGACCGGCGACACTTACGCCAAAGGCTGGGTCATTGGCGAAAACGGGGTGACTATCACCAACGCGGGCGACGTCGCATTCAACGGCACCTTTGTCAGTGCAGGCACGACAAATGGTTCGCTCACAAAAACCGGCATCGGTAAATTGACACTTTCCCCGAACAAAGGCGGGTTCCGCGGCGACACCATCGTCTCGCAAGGAACATTGTCCATCGTCTCCGACGCAAGTATCGGCACGGGCGAACACAAACTCGCCAACGGCACGACACTCGAATTAACCGGTGGCGCTTATGACAAAAATTGGACCGTGTCCGGCGCAAGTACCTTGTCCGTAACAGCAACCCACGCCCGATTCCGCGGCAACATCTCTGGCACAGGTTCCCTCACAAAAACCGGCGCGGGCACTTGGGAGGTAACCCCAAACGCCGCCATCGCCGACTCCGGCACAATCAGCGTCCCTGTAACCGTGCGCGAAGGCACTCTCGCCGGCAATGGCACCTTCAACACCGTCACCTTTAACGCAGGGACAACCCTCTCCCCGGGCGGTTTGGGAACCGCCGGCGCAACCGCAGCCATCGGCAAACTCAACATCGGCGTCGAAGGCTCCCTGACTCGCCTTAACGACGTCACCTTGCGGATAAATCTTTCGGGAACAACCGTTTCTGACTTGATTAACATCACCGGAAACGCCGAGTTCGGCATCGTCGCAAACACCATCTCCGTGCCAGCAATCGGGACACAAACTGCTTGGGCAACCGGAAGTTACACGATTTTACAGACAACGGGCACTCTCACGACGGGTAATCTCAATAACACCATTTTCGAATACGCGGGCATCGAGCTTGACCCCGCAAACAGCCGCTTCCGCGCAGCCCTCGTCAAAGTTGCCGACGAACAAACTAATGGCAATAAACTTGTTCTGAATACCTACGCCACGGCGAGCCTCCAGATCGTCTGGAATGGCACCGGCAATGCCACCTCCGCCGCCCAATGGGTAAAGGGCGACACCACCACCCTCACCGAAGACCCCGCTCCCAATAATTGGCGCGAAAGCGACACGGGCGGACGCTGGTTCCAAAATGGAGACATCGTCGAAATCGCAAACCCGGAAGAAGGCGCGCCCAACGTCCAAAAAACGATCGAAATCACAACCGTAGGAAACGGCGTCATCGTCGGCGGCATGACCGTCAGCGGCAGCGATTTTGTTTTTAATGGCGGAAAAATCGGAGGCATAACCACCTCCACAATAAGCCCGAAAATCGTAGCCGACGGAAAACTGACCATCCTCAGCGGCGCGTCGGCACGATTCAACAATCCGTTGCAATTTATTAATGTAGAAGTCTCCGGAGAGGCGGTGTTCAACAGCGTTGTCGGCACAGGAACAACGCAAAACCCGTTGAAAATCAACAACACAGGAAAGGTGACGCTCGCCAGCGGCGGCTCATTCCACACGAATGGGAACCTCTTCCCAGAAATCGTGAACAACGGAACGTTAATTTTTGAACGAAACGAAAATTTTAACTATACCGTCACCGAAAAAATTTCCGGAACCGGCTCCGTCGAAAAAACAGGGACCGGCGTATTGACTTTATCCAACACAAATAGTTACACGGGCGCAACTACGGTGCGTGCGGGCAAACTTGTTTTCGCGTCCGACGCCAACATCGGCACCGGTCTTAACACGCTCGACGGCGGCGCCCTCCAGCTGGCGGGTATCCGTAACGCGGAGGTGACCTATTCAAAAAGCTGGGTTCTCGGCGCAGCGGGAGGAACCTTGGAAACCTACAACGCCGTCCGCTTCGGCATAAACAGCGTCGCCGACCCCGAAACGGGCATCTTGACACCCAACCCCGCGCTCGGTCCCGGCAGAATTAGCGGCGAAGGAAGCCTGACAAAGACCGGCAGCGGAATTTTAACATTGGAAGGATCAAACACTTACACCGGTAACACCGTTATCCGCGAGGGCACATTGCGCATCTGGGGCGACTGGGGAACTGCCCTGCCAGAAAACGCACAGACACCCGTTTACGACGGCGATGTCTCCCTCGCCGGCGGCTCACTCGTCCTCGACCAAGTCAAAAATCAAACGCTCACAGGAGATATCACCCGCGCCCTCGTTGACGGCGTTGACGCCGAAGGAAACCCAGAACGCGTCCTTGCAGCAAACGCATCCGTCACGAAACGCGGCGAAAACACCCTGCTGTTCGCGGGAACGGAAAGCACGCGCAAGTTTGCCCGCTACACAAACGAAAACGGCACCACTCAAACCGAAGGCGTTTTTGAAGTGGACGACATCATCAACGGCACCGGCACCGGCAGAACGCCTCGCGACGACGGCTCCACCCCGCCCCCCGCACGCTTCAACGCCGATACCGTCGTCAGCGGCAACATCACCAATTATGTCGATGGCGTTTTCTCCGCAGAAAAAATCACAGCCCAAAACATAATAAATGACGGCGAATTACGTGCCAAAAAAATCACCGGAAATGTCCAAAATAGGACAACGGGAAAATTCTATCTCCCGGAAAATGAAACCTTCTACGACATCGGCGGAACCCTCACTAACGGGGGCACGGTTTATTTTACGGCAACAGGTCAAGTTTTGCGCGTAACCGCCCTCAACGTCTCCGCACGCGACACCGCTTACTACAACATCACAATCAACCCGGCCTCTTTCTCCGACCCAAGTCAAAACTCCAATCACATCCTCGTCGCCCCCAACGGCGAAGTAAAAGGCGTGCACGTTTTCTTCGTAGAAAACGCAGCAGAAATTGCCGGAGAAACCGTAGCGCGTGAGTTTTCCTACAACCTTATACAAGGCGGAGTAATAGACCCAACCGCAACGATTCGATTGGGCACTCCTCTCAACGTCGGCATCTATCAATTAACGACCGGCGGATTAGGCGACGCCACCATCCGCGTAACCGGTTACAGCCCCCTCGGACAATCCATTGTTAACACCGTCGCCGCCATTCCCTTCTCATGGTTCGCGCAATTGGATAATATAAATAAAAGACAAGGCGAACTCCGCCTCGGCCTCTTCGCAAAAGAAGAAGTAGAGATATTCACAACCGCTTCCGGTAAAAAACAAAGAAGACAAAAAAATCCTTTCGCCGCCGGTGACCGAACAGAAGGATTCTGGACAAGGGGCTACGGCTCTCAAATTTCTACAGACCTCGGCATCGCAGGCGTGTCGGACTTCGACGAATATCAATACGGAGCCGACGTCGGTTTTGACCACGTTTTTTCGTTAAATGATGAAAATAAATTAATTGTGGGAGTATTTGTCGGCTTCCAAGGCGCACGCCGCAATTTCAATGATGGCTATGCCAGCCACGGCGACACACGCTCCATCGGCGGCGGTCTCTATACAACATGGATAAACCGCGATGGCTGGTTCGCCGGCGCACTCGTAAAAGGACAATCCTTCCGCAACGAATTTGATACAATCTTTGAAAATAATAAATTTAACTCCAGCGCACTCGGCTTCGCCGTAGAACTTGGAAAACGTTTCGACTTCGGCGACGCATGGTTCGTTGAACCAAACCTCGCCGCCTCTTACGCAAACCAACCCGGAAAAACTTTTAGGACAAACAATGGAACAGTTGTGACCGCAGATGACGGCGGCATATTTCGCGCCACCGCCTCACTGCGATTTGGAAAAGCGGTCAACCTCGAAGACCTTGGCGTCCTCGTCCCTTATGCCCGTATCGGGGTCGAAAATCAAAGCAGCTCCAGAGGAAAAATCAGCGTCGCCGACGACGCTACTTTCTCCCCAGATGTTGACGGAACCCGTATCCTTGCAGGCATCGGCGCCGCATGGCAGTTTGATAACGCAAACCAAGTTTATTTCGATTTTGAAACCGCCGACGGCGACAAATACAAACGCCCTTGGGCAATAAATGTCGGCTACCGTTTGCGCTTTTAATTATTTCTGGCGGGGATAGACGAAAACGCGGTCGTGCATGAGCAGGACGAGGTCATTAAGACCGTCGCCGGTGAGGTCGGCGATGAGTCCGTCGCGGGGTTGGAATCCTGCGTCACGTTGTCCGCGATAGTGGGGATTGGAGTCGAAGAGGGTGAAGTGCATAATTTCGTGCCAGTTGCCTTGGCGGTCGGCGTGGAGGTGATTGAGGATGTGGTTATGAAAATCAAAGAGGAGGATGTCTCGTGCTGGAGGCGGGATTTGGGCGAAAGGTTTTTTGGGGTTTTGAGGTTTTTGAACGGTGCTGAGGCTTCCGACTATGGCACCGGCTGGAATGAAGCCGGCGATATTGGTTTCGTGCATTTTTTTCAACACAGCTCGGAGGCCTCGGCGGGCGGTTGGGATTTGGACGAATCCTTCTTTGGTCAGGAAAAGGAGGCGGGGAGTTGTTTCGCCTTTGACTTGTTGCGTCCAAGCGGCGAGGGGAGAAATTGGAATGACGTCGGCGTAACCTTTTGGGCGAAAAATACCTTCGTTATCGCGAGTGAACCATTCGAGGGTATTGGCAGTTTCGTTAAGGGCGACAAGGACGCCGGGTCGTAAAACGAGGGGCGTTCGGAGGCGGTCTGTGGCGCGGCGACCGTTGGCTTGAAGAACTACGCGGAGTTCGTCTTTTTCGGTGAATCGCAGGGCGCGGAGAAATCCTTGGGAAGAGGCGAGGAGGGTGGGAGAAGCGGAGGCGTCCACGACGCCCCAGCCGATGTCGGCGGGAGTGAGTCTGGAGAGAATGCCTTTACGGAAGGCGGAATTGGCGGCGGCTTCGGTAAATTTTTCGTTATCTGGGTTTTGCAGCCAGATACGTGTGGCTTCGCGTTCAACAAAAGTGAGGATATCGGGACGTTTGTCGTTGTTGATATCGAGGATGCGCAAGGCGGTTATTTCGCGGCGGGAAGAGAGGGTTGCAAGGGTTTTGAGCTGCCATTTGCCGGTGTTATCGCGGGAAATACGTTGAAGGGCGAGTGGCGGGGAAGCGTTTTTAGGGTCGTCGTTTTTGACGAGAATAACGGCGAAGTCGCCTTGTGAGGCGAGGAGTATCGGGCTGCCTGTGAGGGAGATAGGAGAGGGGAAGGAAGGTTTTCCGTTTTCAAAATTGACGGAGGAGAGGATACCATCTTTTTCGCCGAGCATAAGAAGAGTATGTTGGGGTGTTTTTTTGGGGAGATTAGTTTCTTTTCCCTTTGGGGGCGGAATGGAAATGGGGGCGAGGGAGGAGATGTTTGCAAGAGAGGGGTATTCGACTGGTTCGGAAAACTCCCCATTGGGGAGACCGCGATAGACGAGCAGGGTGGCAGCCGCGGCGTCGGTTACCACGAAGTCATCGAGTCCGTCGCCATCGGTGTCAAAAAATGCGACTTTTTCGGCTGTATCAACTGAACTTGGTGTGGCGTAAATTTGTGGTGTAGTGGATTGCGCAGTTTCGATTGGGGTATTGTCTTCGATGAATTGGATGGTGCTTACGATGCGGCGGCGGGAGTCAATTACGGCGAATTGGGGGGCGGTTTTCGTGTTGCCTGTGTGGAGGCGTTTGCCAATGCAGGCTGTGCTTGCGGGGATGTCGAGGACAAATTCTGCGCTAACTCCTTTTTGGTGAAAGAGATGTTTCCTGAATCTCAGGCGTGATTCGTCACCGTCGCTCAGGGTGCCGATGTAAATTCCGGGGGCATCTGTTTTTGCGCTGTTTTCCGTGAGCAGATTAGTTACTACGAGCGAGCTATTTTTTTCGTTCGTGCGAAAGAGCCGTGGTTCTGGCAGGAGAGTTTTTTTGGCATTTTTGTCGTTAAATCGCCAGATGACAATGCCTTCTCGTGCGAGTTGGATGATGGCGGGTTTGCCGTTTCCATCTACGTCGGTGATGCGCAGGGAGTCGTTTTGAGGGGAGATGTCGTAGCGTTTATCTTTTATTGGTTCGCGCCATTCGCCTTTTTTTGGACCTTGGAGGACGATGTTTAAGCCGCTGCGGGCACTGGTGAAGACGAGGTCTGGGAGACCGTCTGCGTTGAGGTCGCCGACGGCGAGGGCGCGCATTCCGGCGTCGCCGGTGATGGATTCGTTATGGAAGAGGGCGTTTTCGAGTTCGGGTGTCCAGCGATCTGTGCGCGAGGGGCGTTTTTTGGAAACGGGTTCGCCTGGCTTGCGTTGGTAGAGCAGCCCAATGCGGCCGGTGTCGTTGTTGAGCAGGGCGAGGTCATTGAGGCCGTCGCCGTCAAGGTCTGCGACTTGGAGGGAGCTTGTGTTCCAATTCAGTTTTGCGATGAGCGGTGCGCCAAGGCTTGGAATGTCCGTGGCGGAGGCGACTGGCGCGAGGGCGGTAATCAACAAGAAACAGGAAAGTTTTTTCATAAAGGTAGGGGAGCGGATGCCTCCTGAAACAACTTTTAGCAAGAGTAGAATTATTACCGAATTTTACGCGGTGCAATCGACTTGGGCAGGCGCACGCGGCGGCGGGCGGATCGACACGAAGACACCGCGACACCCGCTGTAGTATGCTTGTTGGGCGGAGGGGTGTTACTCCTCAAATTTTTTGAAGGCGAGAACGGCGTTGTGGCCGCCGAAACCGAGGTTGTTGCTGAGGGCGACATTGACCTCTTGTTTGCGGGCGATGTTGGGGACGTAGTCGAGGTCGCAATCGGGGTCTGGGTTTTCGTAATTTATTGTGGGCGGGATAATTCCATTTTTTATCGCGAGGATGGTTGCGATGGCTTCAATGCCGCCGGCTGCGCCAAGGAGGTGTCCAGTCATGGATTTTGTCGAGCTAACGGCGAAGTTGCGGGCGTGGTCGCCGAAGGCTTTTTTAATGGCGATGGTCTCGAATTTGTCGTTGTAGGGGGTGGAGGTGCCGTGGGCGTTGATGTAGTTCACATCTTGGGGGGAAATATCGGCGGCGGCGAGGACGCGCTCGATACAAGATTTGATGCCGCGGCCTTCGGGGTCCGGGGCTGTGATGTGGTAGGCGTCACAAGTGGCGGCGCACCCGACAAATTCGGCGTAGATTTTTGCGCCGCGGGCTTGGGCGTGTTGAAGGGTTTCGAGAATGAGGATTCCGGAGCCTTCGCCCATGACAAAGCCGTCTCGTTGAGCATCGAAGGGGCGGGAGGCGCGGGTGGGGGCGTCGTTTGAAGCGGTGCTCATGGCTTTCATGCTGCAAAAGCCTGCGTAGCCAAGGCGGGTAATGGAAGCTTCGCTGCCACCGGCGATGATGACGTCGGCATCCCCACTGCGCAGGTGGAAAAGTGCTTGCCCGAGCGCATGGGAACTGGAGGCGCAGGCAGAGACGACGCAGAAGTTCACGGAGCGGGCTTGAAATTCGATGCCGACGACGCCTGCCGCCATGTTGGTTATTATCTCCGTGATCATGAACGGGGAGACGCGGCGGGGTCCTTTGCTAAAGAGGTTGAACGATTGTTCTTCGATGGAGCCGATGCCGCCGATGCCGGAGCCGATG
Source organism: Puniceicoccales bacterium (assembly GCA_031269335.1). Taxonomy (GTDB): domain Bacteria; phylum Verrucomicrobiota; class Verrucomicrobiia; order Opitutales; family UBA953; genus CALNBE01. Next base: position 41,195 of record JAISZI010000101.1, on the reverse strand, counting down.
ATGACGCCGAGGCGTTCGGGGGGAATTTGCCCGATTTGGAGGCCGGCGTCTTGGAAGGCTTCGCGGCTGGCGGCGAGCGCGAACTGGACGTAGCGGTCGTTCCGCTTGGCCTCTTTGGGGTCCATGTAGCGGGTGGGGTCAAAGTCTTTGACCTCGCCGCCGACCTTGGAAGGGATGTCCGTGGTGTCGAACCGGGTAATGGCAGAGATGCCGGAGGTGCCGGCGAGCAGTCCCTGCCAGTAGCTTTCTGTCGTGTTCCCGAGAGGAGTGATGGCGCCGAGACCGGTGACGACGATGCGAGTTGGTTGTTCCTGTTTCACGCGATGTTTTACTTGGTTAGTTGTTGATGGTTAAAGTGAAACGCCTTCGTCGTGAGCTGCCCGCAATCCACGCCCCGCCCTTTGTTCCGCTTGAGAAACTCGGAACGGGCGCGTGGCACGAAGGAGTAAACATCCGTCGAAATCACCCAGTTTTGGAAAAATTCGTCGATGGGACGATTTTCCCGTCGTTCCGGAAAGGATTTCCGACGGGAGGTTATTCCAGTCCGGATTTCTCTTTGATGTATGCGATGACAGCACCGACGGTCTGGAGCTTTTCGGCATCAGATTCAGGTATCTCGCCTTTGATTTCGTCTTTGAACTCTTCTTCAAATGCCATGACCAACTCGACTGTGTCGAGTGAGTCGGCACCGAGGTCTCCGATGAAGGAAGCTGCGGGTGTGACCTGCTCTTCGTTCACGTTGAGTTGGTTTACGACGATTTCTTTTACGCGTTGTTCGAGTGTTTTTTCGCTCATGGTCTATTGGGAAATTGTAACGGCGGTTGCCGGAGTTGGTGGTGTGCGCAGTTGTGCGTTGTTGGTTGTTAGCATCTCCATTCGCCTCATGGGTCTCCCCTTTGGCGAATTGGGAGTAAAGTGAAGGGGGCGCAGTGCGTCACATTGCCATTCCGCCGTCAACGGAAAAAATTTGCCCGGTGATGTAGCCGGCTTCTTCGGAAACGAGGAAATCGACGAGGGCGGCAACGTCTGTCACCGCTCCAAAGCGTTGGAGGGGAACGACTTTTTTGATGGTTTCCTTTTGGTCGTCGGTGAGTTTTTCGGTCATATCCGTGGTGATGAAACCTGGTGCGACGGTGTTCGCGGTGATGTTGCGGGAAGCAAATTCGCGGGCGAGGGACATCGTGAGACCGTGGAGACCTGCCTTGGCGGCGGCGTAGTTGGCTTGCCCTGGGTTGCCGATGCGGCCGACGACGGAACCGATGTTGATGATGCGCCCCCAGCGTTTGCGCGTCATTGGGCGGGCGAGGCCGCGGGTCCAGTAGAACGCGCTGGAGAGGTTGGTGGAGAGGACGCTTTGCCAATCGGAGTCGCTCATGCGCAGGAGGAGACCGTCTTTGGTGATGCCGGCGTTGTTGACGAGGATGTCAACGGATTCGAAATCGGAGAGAATGGCGGCGCACGCTTGGGCGACGGCTTCCGGGGAGGAGACGTCCACGGGGTAAGCGCGTGCGGAGGCACCAGTAGCGTTGATGGCGTTAGCAGCGGCGGTGCAGGAGTCCGGGTTTTTGGAGACGCAGATGACGGTGTGCCCGTCTGCGGCAAGAAGTCCGGCGATTGCCTTTCCGATACCACGTCCGGCACCTGTGACGAGTGCGACGCGGGGTTGATGGGTGAGTTTCATGACGTTTGTGCTGGGGCGGAGATGGTTTTTTTGTGACCTTTGGCAAGCAGGAAAATGAGTCGAGACGGAAAGACCTATGGACTGTTGACTCGAGGCAACGCCCGGCCGATCAGTCGGCTGCGACTCTAAATTCAACCGTCCTCATCTTTTCATTGCACACTGCCGGGGTGTGCTGTTTTTTTCCGCAATTCTCACATGGCTTCCGGCAAACAGTGGACTCGCAATGAATTGCTCATCGCGCTCAATCTCTACCACAAACTGAACTTCGGCCAGTTTGACGCCCACAATCGTGCCGTCATCGATCTCGCCAAGAAACTTGGCCGCACGCCCGGAAGTGTCGCCATGAAGCTAAGCAACCTCGCTTCGCTCGATCCTGTGCTGAAATTGCGCGGTATCAGCGGACTGAAAGGCGCAAGCCACCGGGATCGCGAAGTCTGGGACGAATTTCACGCCATCCTCCCCGAAATGGTCGAAAAAAGCGAAACACTCCTGCGCGAACTCTTCGCTCCAGAAGGCAGCGTAGAAGTTATCCCCGCCAAAGGAATCCTCCGCCGCCCGCCCACCCCAACCATGCCGACCGAAACTACCACCCCTCAAAAACGCCGACTGGGGCAGGATTATTTCCGCCAAATCGTCTTGAACAACTTCGACGGCGCATGCGGCGTGTGCGGTCTGAACATCCGCGAATTGCTTGTCGCCTCGCACATTCTCCCATGGGCGTCCAATCCCGCTGCCCGCCTCGACATCCGTAACGGTCTCTGCCTCTCCCGCCTGCACGACGCAGCCTTTGATCAAGGTCTCATTTCATTTGACGCCGACCTGCGACTCATCCTCTCCTCCCGCCTGAAAAACCGTCTGTCCCAGAAATCCATCGAGCAAAACTTCATTGCCCACGAAAAACACTCGCTCACACTTCCACCCCAAGCAATCCCGCCAAACGAGAAATATCTCGATAGGCATCGAAATGAGATTTTTCAGAACTGAATGAAAAAACTAAAAAAATTTCAATCTGGATTGAGGATTTTCTCTTCTATCAAGTCATGAGTAATAAACCCGCTCACTTTCGCAGTCGTGCCCGTGTCATAGACCTTCTGGGACGCCAGCAAATTGCCGATGTCCCGACGGCAATAGGTGAGTTATTCAAAAATGCCCTTGATGCGGGAGCACGGAATGTGTGGGCAGATTATCAGCCAGAGGCAGGAATCCTGACAATTCGGGACGATGGTCTGGGAATGCGCCAACAGGATGTGCTGGATAAATGGCTGGTGCTCGCCACGGAGTCCAAACACAAACCCACTGACGATGGCTGGGCGCGCTTTGCCGATGATAAGCAAAAAAAGTGGCTGAAAGAATCAAGTTATGGCGAGAAAGGCATTGGGCGTTTGTCTGTGGCCTCCCTTGGACGGATGGTTTTGCTGTGGACGGTCTGGGGCGACGGCACCGAAAAAAGAGGAACACTCTGCCTTGTCCACTGGCACCTGTTTCAGCATCCACTCAAACTTTTTGAAGATTTGCCGATTCCATATATGGAGTTGAAAGCGTGTCCGACCGAACAAGATGTCGCGGCATTGTTTTCGGAATTGGCGAAATCTTCCACATTGCAAGAATTGCTATCCGACAAGCCCAATGAATTTTGGCCCAAGACGCTGCGCGATGAATTGAAGGGTGATGTTAACCAGAGCGTTTCCGATCTCTTCCCCAAAATGTCATTTTTTTGGGACTCCGGCACTTCCTTTTTTATCTTTGGAACTGCGCCGGAAGTCTCCGACTTGTTTGCCGAAAAACTGGACGATGGTGACAGCGCACGCCCTGAATATCTAAAGGCATTTCACGCATTCGCGACTTTCTGGGATCCATTTCATAAAAATACGACGCGCGAATTTAGCGTACATCCGTTGGTTTCAGGAAAACCACTCAAGCGGACAAATAAAGAAAACAAGTTTTGGGAACCGAGCGATTTTCAGCAATGCGACCATCACATACGAATTGAAGTTTCCAAAGAAGGTTTTGCCAGTGGAGAAATCACCAACTTTAGGAAAGAACCGTTGATGTATAGCAGGCAACTGACGGAGTTGCCCAAGAGTTATAAATCCCCCGGAATTTTTCTTGTGGAAGTTGGTTATGTCCAAGGGCTTGCTTCTGACTCAAGATTGCCGAAGGACGTCCATGCCGAGATGGACAAACGACTTGAACGAGCGGGAGGATTTTCCATCTATCTCAACAATGTCCGTGTCCAACCCTACGGGGCGCGGGACAGTGATTTTGCGGGTTTTGAACATCGGCGACTGAAAAATGCAGGCCGTTACTATTTTTCAATGCTCCGCATGTTCGGAGGGGTGTTTTTTTTGCCGGACAAGGAAAAAACCGCGCTCAGGGAAAAAGCAGGGCGGGAGGGTTTTATTGTCAATGGTGCCAGCAAGGGGCTGCGGTTTTGGTTGGAAAACCTCTTCGTTGACATCGCCGACCATTATCTCGGTCGCAAGGCAAACCGAGAGGATAAACTCGAGAAGCGTGAGGCGAAAGAGAGAAAAGCTGCCATGGCGCGGTTGGAACAGACAAAATCCGAATACATTCGCGGTATTCCTTACGCCCGCGGTTGGTTGCGGGATTTTTCGGAAAGCATCAAACCGCAAGTGCGACAAGCGAGACAGATTATCGCCAGCGAAACAAATGCCACTCCGGGACGTTTTCTTGATGAGTGCCAAAAATCACTGGCGGGATTGCGCCAGCGTTTGTCGGAATTGCAAAATTCACTCGGGGAACCTCCTGAAGGTGTTGTAATTGATGGCGATGCCTCGATTGGCATTGGAGATTATCTCGCGAAAAGAATAATCGAAACACGAAACCTCACCAATGAAATCACGAAATTAGCCAGCCAGCTTCAAGCGTTGATGCTGCGGGCAAACCAAATTGAGAAACAGGAACGTATTGTTTCGGAACGGATGATTTCCTCCGAGCGCGCATTCCATGAAAAGATAAGTGTTATTTTGGCACCTGCGAAAACGAAAGCGCTGTCATTGGATGCGGACTTGGCCGAGGTCGAACAGAAGGCCGTTGCCGAATTGGATGTTTGCCGCCGAAAAATTTTAGGCAGGCTTTCAGCAAAAGAAATAGCAAAAGACAAATCAGGTGGGGCTGCAAAAACGCTTGAGGAAGCCATCCAGAAACAAACGGAACTTTTCGATCAAGAAATCGGCCCGCGTCTGCGAACGTTAAGCGATGAAATTCTCCACCTGACCGACGAGGCAGGCGGGCGTTTCATGGTTGCCGACCAAGCGGAGGAACTGTCCCGTCTCCGGGAAAGACAATCATTCCTTGTGGATATGGCGCAACTCGGCTTGGTTTTTGAAACGGCAAATCACGAGCACGAGGAACAGGTCAAAGTCGTCCGCCAAGGCATCCGGCAATTGCGGGCGCAACTTGGCAATGAACAAATTCGCACCCTCGCCGCAATCTCCGATGCTTTCGACATTATAGATGAGCGAATCCGCATGTTCGACCCGCTTCTGCGCCGTCGCTCGGCGGAATATGAAAGTATCACAGGTGTAGAAATCGAGGAATTTTTGCTACGTCGCTTTGAAGCGTCCATCAAAGGACTGTCCATAACGACTGAGTTCACCGAGGCATTTTGCAAAACCAAATGGTTGCGTGTCAAACGCCCCAACTTTCTTGGAGCGATTCATAATCTGTTTCTGAATGCGACCTATTGGTGTCAGCAGGGTGCGAACAAGCGGCGCATTCGGCTGTCTGAGGCAAACCAAGGGTTAGTCGTTTCCGATTCCGGCCCCGGCATTGTCGTCCAAGACGCGGAGCGTATTTTTGAGCCGGGATTTTCACGCCGCCCCGGTGGCCGCGGGCTTGGCCTTTATATTGCCCGCGAATCGCTGCACGGAATGGGTTACGAGCTGATTCGCCCCGAAGTGCCGGCGTTGGGGGCGTTGGAAGGTGCCAATTTCATCATTTCCCAAAAAGAGGACTCACGAAATGCCTGAACAGCAAACTGAAGATTTAAGAAAGAAGATTGCTAGGCGGTTTTGCCGCGTGGTTCTGTGGATTGACGATGAAATCAATCCAACGTCCCCGCCCAATGCGATGGCTGGCGACGCGAATTTTCCTTTCCAGAACGCGTGCGATGATTTTGCGAAAAACGGTGTGATATGCCAGTTGCGGAACTTCCCGCAAACGACAGGCTCCAGCGACCCTTATGCCCCTGATTCAGATGTTGTTAGCGAATGCAAGTATCTCGCCAAACAATCGGACGTGTTGATCATGGATTGGTGTTTGGGTTCCTCGGATAGCGCGGAGAATGCCAAGGCAATTATTGGCGGGCTGTTAAACACAGAAGCGGGAACTCGTTTTATTTTTATTCTTTCCAAGGATTCGGCCAAAGCGGATAGCCAGGCTTCAGCCGAATGGAGTGATAAAATGACCAAGTCGCAGGATAGTGACTGGTATTCGACTGGCAATGGTCAATTTGTGTGCATTCTAAACAAGGACGAGTTCAGCAAAAATCCGCAACTTGCAGACAGGGTCTTTGATTGCCTGACAAAGACCTATCCCGATTATTTGCACTGGGCGGCATTGGAAATTAGTGGAAAGATCAAAGAATCCACCCCAAAATGGCTTGCCGCGTTACCTCTTGGAACTGACTGGGGAATTCTTTCCGAACGGAAACATGATCCAGAATCCGATACCCGTCATGTAATTTTCGAGAACTTGATGGAAGATTTGCGATTTGCCGTGGATTGTGCATCTGTTGGCATTGTTAGTCGAGAAGTATTAGATGACGCAGCGCATCCATTTAATACCCAATATCGTCCCAGAATCGCGGAGCTTGAACAGATCACCGAGGCGCAGAAAAAGAAAGCAGCAAAACAACTATTTCCGTTCTCCGGTGAAGCGAAATCAACAAATGTAAAGAAAGACCTTGAGAAAATCATTTCATTAACGGCACCAGCGGTTGTCCCAGCCTTTATAAAGAGCGTGAATTCATTCGGTGGTTTTTGTGAAACAGTGAGTGCGGCCCTCAGTGAGGGAACTAATATCAAACGAGGTGCTGTCTATCGTGAAGACGTCCCCACCCTGCATATCTGGATATGCATTTCCCAGTCGTGTGACTGCCTTCGGGCGGACAACCTTCTTTTTATCAAGGCTGTAAGCAACAACAGCTTATTAGATAATGACGGGCACCCAAGACAACCCAAGCAAGGTGATACATTTATTCAGTTTCAAGGAAAAGAATATGTGATTTCCGCTTCTATTTCAGAAAGCCTCAAAATTTATCCGGTCACAACAACGAAACAGATTGAAGGGATGACGTTGCAGGGATTTGTCCGCGAAAGTATTTTGACGCGTATCGCGGCGCGATATTGGGGACATGCAACCCGTGTCGGTGTCAACCAGCCCGCCTTGCTTCGGGCCAAACGAAAGGGGGAATGATGAACGGGAAAAAACGAATCGCCATGGATTTATTTTCCGGCTGCGGCGGATTGACCCAAGGGCTTGAAGACGCGGGATTCAAAGTTCTGGCAGGTGCGGAAATCCGTTCCCATGCGCGAACGACATACAAGGCGAACCATGCCGGAGTGCGGGTTTATTCTGATGTGCGCAAAATTTTCTGCAAACCGTTTTTGAAAGAATTTAATCTTGCGAAAGGTGAATTGGATTTGCTTGCGGCGTGTCCGCCTTGCCAGGGGTTCTCATCCATCCGCACGCGCAATGGCGCGGTTGCCACTGACGAACGAAACGAACTCATTTTTCAGGTTGCCCGTATTGTGAGAGGATTGTTGCCTAAGTGTGTCCTGATAGAGAATGTCCCGCGTCTGCTGAAGGATGATCGATTGGCGAGATTTAAGGAAAAACTGGCAAGATTGGGTTATGTTTTTTCCGAGGGAATCCTTAATGCTGCGGATTTTGATGTGCCGCAACGCCGGAAGCGCATGATTCTAATCGCATCGCTAAAACGATTCGGGGAACCATTCGGTTTGCCCTCCGCATCCGACAACCAATTGAAAGTTGGTAAATTCATTAAAGACCTTCCCGAACCGGAGGCGTTCGACGCGCCCCCGTTGCATAAACTACGACAGAGATTAACACCACTGGTGCAAAAACGCATAGAAGCCATACGGAAAAATCGCTCCGAGCTTCCGGATGAACTCGCGCTTAAGTGCCACAAAGATTATCCTGAAGGGTTCAGGGATGTTTATGGACGCATGGATTTTGACTCCGTTGCCCCCACGATTACACAGGGTTGCTTAAATCCATCCAAAGGTCGCTTTATACATCCTGAAAAAAATCGCGGCATTACGATTTACGAAGCCATGTTGCTGCAAGGGTTTTCAGAAAAATATTCATTTAATATTGAATTGGGGATTGGGAAAATCGCCTCGATGATAGGAGAGGCATTTCCACCGCCGATGGCAAAAGCGCAGGCGCGTCATATTTACTCCAAATTAGATGAAATCGAGCCTTTGACTTCCAGTAAAACTTTTTGAATTCGAATAAATAAAAATGCTTAATATTTTGGGCTGCGCTCTTTGGTGCTAGAATCACATTCATCGCGAACTGCCACTGTATACAATAAATGTCTGACGTTTTTACAAAACAAAAGCGTTCTCAAATCATGTCCCGCATACGCGGCAGCGGCAACAAGGGCACCGAACTTCGCCTCATTTCTATTTTTCGCGCTTACCGCATCACTGGCTGGCGACGGGATTATAAACTCTCCGGCAAGCCCGACTTCGTTTTCCCAAAACACCGCCTCGCTGTTTTTGTTGATGGCTGCTACTGGCACGGCTGTCCGAAACACTACACCCGACCGAAATTCAATCGAGCATTCTGGGATGCCAAGATTTCACGCAACCGCCGGCGCGACCGCGAGGTCAACCGCCTCCTCAAGGCCAAGGGCTGGCGTGTTCTCCGCATATGGGAACATGCCTTGACCCGGAAAAATGAAAAGCGGACAGTCGCTCGCATCAGGTGCGCATTGTCATAACTTGCGGCATCCTGCCAGCCAGCGACAGGTGATGCGCTGGCAGGATGCCGCGAGTTATGTGTTGCTCTGACGCATCGATCAGCTCACTGGTGACCGTTCCCGAACCTGCCCCCTAACTTTGGTTGGATACACCCTAATCGCCAGCGCCCAACGCCGCGGACACAACCCCGAAGAATACTAAAAGACATCCTTCACCAACTCGAACAAAACCAAGAAGCCGCCCGCGCCCTCTCCCGCCTGCTCGACCACCTCAATGCCCCATCTCGACCCTCGCTCCCTCCTTCTGCCTCCGCTCCTCCTTGATCCTCTCTCGGGTCAATATCTGTCCATGCCTCCCGGCAGAAATGGCTCGACTTGGAGCGGGCGGGGAACATTTTGCGCGGCTTAACCGTTGCCGAGGGAATTTTCCCTCGCTGTTTTCTTTTCCTCTCTTCCGTCCAACTAAATTACCATGCCCTCTCACTTTCTCGGATTTGATTCCAGCACGCAGGGTCTCAAAGCACTTGTCATTGATGCGGATGCCGGAGCCATTGTCGCCGCGGCGTCGGTCAACTTCGGCGGCGACTTGCCGCAATACGCTTCGCCGGAGGGAGTGCTTGCGAACGACGACCCGACCGTGAAACACGCCAACCCGCTCTTGTGGCTTGAGGCATTAGACCTCGTTTTGCGCCGCCTCGTCGAAGCGGGTGCGCCCTTGGGTGATGTGCGCGGCATCGGCGGCTCAGGACAACAACATGGTTCCGTCTATCTTAACGATGATCGGGCGTTTGGCGTGTTCGCTTCGCTCGATCCGGCGCGTTCGCTTGCCGAACAATTCGCGGGCGTATTTTCCCGCCCGACCTCACCTATCTGGATGGATAGTTCCACGAGCGTCGAGTGTCGTGAATTAGCCGCCGCAATTGGCGCACGCCTTCAAGCCGACACTGGTTCGCCCGCGATCGAGCGTTTCACAGGACCGCAGATACGCCGTTTCTACAAAACAGACCCGGAGGCATACGCTGCCACGGTGCGCATACATCTCGTCTCTTCCTTCCTCGCCTCGGTGCTCATCGGCGGCGATGCTCCCGTTGACCGTGGTGACGGCGCGGGCATGAACCTTCTCAACCTGCGCACCGGCACGTGGGACGCTGTTATCGCCGATGCCACGGCACCGAATCTCATTGCCAAACTTCCCCGCGTCGGCGCCACCGGTTCGCTTGCAGGCGCACTTTCTCCCTATTTCCAAAAATACGGGCTTCCCGCCCTTATCCCCGTTGCCCTTTGGACGGGGGACAATCCCGCCAGCTTGATCGGCATGGGGGCGCACCGCCCGGGCAAAGCCGTTGTCAGCCTCGGCACGAGCGACACCGTTTTCGCCGCCTTTGACGAGTTCCACACCGATCCCGATGGCTACGGTCACGTTTTCGGCAACCCCGCAGGCGGCAACATGAGTCTCGCCTGTTTCAAAAACGGTTCCCTCGCCCGCGACCGCGTCCGTGCCGAAGCGGGCGTGAGCTGGGAGTTTTTCGACACTACCGCCTTCGACGAAACCGTGCCGGGCAACGACGGGAGCCTCGCCCTGCCGTGGTTTGAGCACGAGATCACCCCTTCCGGTCGCCCCGTCGGACTGCGTGCCAACTTCGATTTTGCCGCCGCCCCGCCCGCCGTGCGCATCCGTGCCGCCGTAGAAGGGCAAGTCATCTCCCGCGCCGTGCATTCTGAGTGGGTCGGGCACTTCGACACCCTCCGTGTCACCGGCGGCGCCTCCCGCAGCCGCGGCATTCTCCAGACGCTTGCCGACGTCTTCCAAGCCCGCGTCGAAACCATAGCCGTCACCGATTCTGCCGCCCTCGGTGCCGCCCTCATTGCGGCGCACGACATCGGCGGACACTCCTTTGATGCGCTCGCAGAACGCTTTTGTCCCACGGTGGAAATTGTTCGCCCGCGCCCCGAACACGCCGCCACCTACCAACGCCTCCACGACGCAGTGCGTTTGCTGGAAAACGCATGAACCGCCGCCAATTTTACGTTAAAAAAACCAGAACATGTTAATTCGTCCTGACAACCGAGATGCCGCGCAGCTGCGCTCAATCGCCTTCCAACCCGGCATTGCCCCGCACGCCGCCGGTTCCGTCCTCACTAATTTCGGCAACACACGCGTCATTTGCGCCGCCACATTAGAAGAAAAAGTCCCCCTCTGGATGAAGCAGCAAGGGGTGAAAGGCGGCTGGCTCACCGCAGAATACTCGCTCCTCCCCTACTCCACCCTCGACCGCAAACAACGCGACATATCCAAAGGCAAACTCGACGGGCGCACCGTCGAAATCCAACGCCTCATCGGGCGCGCCCTCCGCGCCGTCCTTGATTTGAGCAAAATGGACGGTCTCACGCTTTGGATAGACTGCGACGTCTTGCAGGCTGACGGCGGCACGCGCACGGCTTCCATCTCCGGCGCATACCTCGCCGCGCAACTCGCCGTGAACAAATTTCTCGCCGCCGGAAAACTCAAAACCACCCCCTTCACCGACAGCGTTGCCGCCGTCAGCGTCGGCATTTACCAAGACACCCCCGTCCTCGACCTAAATTATATTGAGGACAAAGACGCCTCCGTGGACGCCAATATCGTAATGACCGGCAGCGGACGCTTCGTCGAAGTGCAAAGTTCCGGCGAAGAAGCCACCTTCGACTCCGAAGACCTCCAAGGCATGTTGGAACTCGCCCGCCTCGGGATCGAAACCATCACCCGTGTCCAAAAAGAAACCCTCGCCGCTTGCAGCTAATATATACAACGCGACCACGCCACCATGTCCACGCCACGCCAGCTCGGCTTTCATTTCCCCGCCGAATGGGCACCCCAATCCGCCGTTTGGCTCTCATGGCCGTCTAATCCCGCGCTTTGGCTGGAATGCTTCGACCGCGTCGGTCCCAAATTCGCCGAATTTGCCGCAGCCATTTCGCGCCACGAACCCGTCCACATTAATTGCGCCGCCCACCTCCAAGCCCTCGCACGGAGCCAGCTCAACGAAGCCCGCGCCGATCTCTCCGTCATCACCCTCCACAATCACCCCACCAACGACGTATGGTGCCGCGACCACGGTCCCCTTTTCGTAAAAAACGAAACCACCGGCGAAGTCGCCCTCACCGATTGGCAATTTCGCGGCTGGGGAGGAAAATTCGACGCCGCGCTCGACAACGAAGTTCCCCGACTTGTCTCGGAAGCACTTAACCTGCGCCGTTTTGCCTTCGACTTTGAACTCGAAGGCGGCGCGGTTGAAACCAACGGCGCCGGACAACTCCTCGCCACCGAAGCCGTCCTCAACAACCCCAACCGCAACGCCGGACGCGATGACTCCGCCTTCCAAGACGCCCTGCGCGAAGGACTTGGCGTTTCCCAAATCCTCTGGCTCGGCGACGGTCTGGCAAACGACGACACCGACGGCCACATAGACAACCTCGCCCGCTTCTTCAAAGCCGACGGCATTGTCGCCGCCGTTGAACATAATCCCACCTTGCCAAATTATCGCCCCACACAAGAAAATCTCGCTCGCCTCCGCGCCTTGCGCACTCCCACTGGCGGCACCTTCGACATCGTAGAACTCCCCCTCCCCGCGCCCATTCGTTACGCCGGACGCGACCTCCCGCCCAGCTACGCCAACTTCCTCATTATCAACGACGCCGTCCTCGTCCCCGTCTTCGCACAAGACGGCGATGACCGCGCCCTCGGCATTTTGCGCGAACTCTTTCCCAAACGAAAAGTTTCCGGAATAGACTGCCGAATTCTGCTCATTGAAGGCGGCGCGCTCCACTGCTTGAGCCAACAGCAACCAGCGTAAACTCGTTGGTTGCCCTTATTCCCCCTGCGGCAACTCTATTAATGGGTGCCGCGGTTCGCGGGTGCGGAACTTCTCCATTGGCGGGGGGTCTGCCGGTTTTGTTAACTAAAAACTTCAATCCGCGATTTCTCGTAAAACTCATGTTAAGACGTAACTTCCTCTCTTCTGTCGCCGCGACTGCCGGTGCCATAACACTCGGCGGCAAAGCCCTTTCCGCACAAACTGCGCCTGGGAAAAAGCCCGAACTCAAATTAGCTTTGCTTGGCTGCGGTGGACGCGGCGCATGGATAGGCAATCTTTTCGCAAAACACGGCGGTTACAAAATTCACGCCATTGGCGACTATTTTCCCCACCGGATAAAGCGTGCTGGGGACTCCTTGCGCGTGCCCGAATCGCACCGGTTCTCCGGTCTATCCGCCTACAAGCGCCTGCTCGACACGAAACCCGATGTCATCGCCATCATAGTTGCCCCGTGGTTTCACCCACGCATAGCGGAAGAGGCGGTCGCTGTCGGCGTGCATGTTTATCTTGCCAAGCCCGTTGCGGTGGACGTCCCCGGGTGTCTTTCTATCGAGGCATCGGGCAAACGCGCCACGGAAAATAAACTTTGTTTCCTCGTGGATTTCCAGACGCGCACAGATGCGTTTTTTATCGAAGCGATGCGGCGCATCCACAGTGGCGACATTGGCGCGCCTATTTTTGGCGAAGCGTTTTATCATTCCGATTCGCCGGGGTCGCACGCGAGACCGGGCAGTCACGGCGAACGCATTGCCAATTGGCGATTCGACGCCGCTCTTGGCGGCGAAATTATTGTCGAGCGCGACGTGCACGTTCTTGACATGATGAACTGGGCAATGAACAACACGCCCCCGCTCCACGTTTACGGTGTAAGCGGGCGCAAGCAACGCCTCTCCCCCGGGAACGTCCCCGATTATTGCACCGCTCTTTACCAGTATCCCAATAATACCGGTATTACCTTCACCTCACGCGAGTTCCGCGGCTACGGTTCCACTCCCGAAGGCATCGGCTTGCGCCTTTTCGGCACCAAAGGCATTCTCGAAAGCAAGTATGCCGGCTATGCGCGCATTCGCGGCGAAAAGGCTTATCCCGGGGGAAAATGCGGCAATCTTTACCAAGCGGGTGCTGTCGCCAACATAAAGAGTTTTTATGAGGCGGTTATTTCTTCCGATTACTCAAATTCCACTGTCGCTCCGAGTGTTCGTGCAACAATGCTCGCAATTTTGGGGCGGGAGGCGGCGGCGAAAAATACGCTTCTTAAATGGGAAGACATCTTGAAGGACACCAACCGGCGCGAAGCTGACCTCAAGGGATTACGCGATTAAAAAACGCACACAGGCTAATTTTCCACACCATCGCTGACGCGTTCGAGGCGGCGCAGAAAAAATTCCATGACGCGTTCGTAGAGCGTCTCGCGCAGCACGCTGTCTTCGACGCCGGCGTCAATACTGGGGTTGTCGTTGACTTCGACGACGTAGGGTTTGCCGTCAACTTCCTTAATATCTACGCCGTAGAAACCGCGCCCGATGGCGTTGGCAGCTTTCAAAGCTATCCGCGTGACAGCGCGGGGAGCCATTTCGACGGGCAGAGTTTCGTGGCGGCCACTGTTTTTAGCGGAGGCGGTTTCGATGGGGTTGTAGATTTGCCAGTGCCCGCGCACCATGTGGTATTTGCAGGCGTAGAGCGGTTTGCCGTCGAGAATGCCGATGCGCCAGTCGAAGTTTGTGGGCAGATATTGTTGCGCGATGACGAGGTCGGATTTGTCGAGAAGGGAATTAACGAGCGCGTGATATTCTGTGCGACTGGAGGCTTTGACGACGCCGAGGGAAAACGCGCTGTCGGGCTGCTTGAGAATGATGGGCAGACCGAGGGTGTTGAGGACGAAGTCGATATTGTCGCGGTGGACGACTTGGGTGCGGGGCGTGGGGATGGCGTGATGTTCAAAAAGTTCGGCGAGATAAACTTTGTTGGAGCAACGGATGATGGAAGCGGCATCGTCCATAACGACAAGGCCTTCGGATTCGGCGACGCGGGCGAAGCGGAACGTGTAATTATTAACCGCTGTGGTGGCGCGGATAAAGAGCGCGTCGAACTCGCCGATACGACCGAAATCGTCGCGATTTATGATTTCGGTATCAATGGAGAGTTTATCGGCGGCGCGGATGAAGCGGTTAATGGCGCGTTCATTGGAGGCGCTGTTGCGTTCGTTTTTATCCCAGAGGATTGCCAGATCGTAGCGGCCGACCGGTTTTGGGCGGGCTGGCGTGGTGCCCCGTTGGACGAACTCGGCGGCGCGGTCATAGAGAGCCGGAACATGTTCACCTGGAACATCTTGCAGGGAAATAGTGGAGACGCCGCGCATTTCCCAGCCGTTTTCGTCGTCTTTACGAAAAGTGGCGAGCAGGAGCGGGGCGGGGAAAGTATTAAAAATTTGGCGGCAAAGCTGGTCGTAGTGGGCGTGGACGCCCCGGGAAAAATAAACGGCGAGTTCGAAGGTTTTTTCGCGGAGGTGGGCAAGCGTCTTCCTTGCTAATTCGTCAAGCTCGGCGGATGCGGAACGGATGATGGAAGAAGATTTGACGTCTTGGATAGTGGTGATGCGCGGGAGCGGCTTGTGTCCGCGCGCCTCGGCGATCAACGAAACGTAGTAGCCATTCGTCTGGTAGGCGAGCGAGCGGCAGAGATTGATGACACGCACGCCCCGCATTTGCGCAAACTTCGGGTCGGTGAGATACTGGCGCGCCGTGGCAATCGTCGCCTGCGCTATGTCGGGTTTCCAGTGCTCGAGTCTGTTAAGGACAAAAAGGAACTTACTCATGGAAAAGGTCGAATGGGCAGAAGGAAGCACCACTTTTATCACAGTGCGACAATGAAACAATGCGGGCAGATCATTCTTCCCGCTCGACCGCTTCTATCTGTGCGCACAGGCGCGACCAGTCTTCGTAGGCTTCGGCTGTAGCCGCACGGACAGCGTTGTAGTTGTCCATGGCTTCCTTTGTTGAACTGCCTTTTTTGAAAAACTCCGGCGACGCCATTTTCTTTTCGATGGCGACCACGTCCGCCTCCAACCGTGCGACAAGTGCTTCGACTTCTGCGGTTTGCTTGCGCAACGGGGCGAGGCGGAGGTTGCGTTCTGCGACGCGGCGGCGGCGTTCACGCGGGTCACCGGCAAGCGGCACAGGTTGCGGCGTGACGGCGGCGGCGGCGTGCTCTGGGGCGGCGTTCGCTGTCGCGGCGAGATAGTCGCTGACATTGCCGGTGAAAATGCGGATGGCGCCGCGCCGCACTTCTAATACTTTTGTCACGAGCGGATCGAGGAATGCGCGGTCATGGGAAACGACGACGAGGGCGCCTTCGTAATGGGCAATGGCGGCGGCGAGGACGGTCTTGGAGCGTTCGTCAAGGTGGTTGGTCGGCTCGTCGAGGATAAGGCAGTTGAACGGGCGCAGCAGGAGACGCACCAACGCGAGCCGGCTGCGTTCACCGCCGGAGAGCACGGACACTTTTTTAAGAACATCGTCGCCACGGAAAAGAAAGGCACCGAGGAGAGACCGCAGCCGCATCTGCCCTTCGCCCGCTGCAACGGCGTTGACGGTTTCAAAGACGTCGAGCGAGGGGTCAAGTTCGCCCGCTTGATGCTGCGCGAAGTGCGCCACCGCGGCGCGCAAGCCTTCTTCGCGTGAACCCGCCGAGAGCGGTTCGACACCGGCGAGAATCCGGGCGAAGGTGGATTTGCCCGCGCCATTTGGACCGACAACGGCGATGCGATCCCCGCGTTCCAATTGAAAATCGACGCCCTCAAAGATGCGCAGATCGCCGTAGCTCTTGCCCGCGTTCGCGAGGTTGACGACGACGCGCCCGCTGGGTGGCGGTGTCGGGAAACGGAACGCGATGGCGGTCAAGTCTTCTTCTTCCGCTTCAATGAGTTCTACTTTTTTCAACGCCTTTATCCGACTCTGCACCTGAGAGGCTCTGGTTGCCGTTGCGCGGAAGCGGTCAATGAAAACGCGGGTGCGGTCGAGTTCGCGTTGTTGTTTGCGAGCAGCGGCGCGGCGTTGTTCGCGCTGGAGGGCGGATGTTTTTTCGTAACTGGAATAATTGCCCGCATGGTCTTCAAGGCGACCGCGGCGCAAGGCAAGGGTGCGCCGGCAAAGGGTGTCAAGAAATGCGCGATCATGCGAAACAATGATGAGGGAGCCGCGATAACGGCGCAGCCATTCTTCGAGCCAACACTGACTTTCTACATCGAGGTGGTTTGTCGGTTCGTCCATGAGCAGCAAAGAAGGTTCGCGCAGGAGAAGTTTGGCGAGGGCGATGCGCATCTGCCAGCCGCCGGAAAATTCGCCGGTGTCGCGCTGCATGTCGTCCATTTGGAAACCCAGACCGAGCAGGACGCTTTCGACGCGAGACTTCACCTTGTCGTCATCGGCGTCATCAAGTTGCCGTTCCCAGTCGCCGAGCATAATCAACAGCTCGCGATAGGCGGCACTTTCGGGTTGAAGCGTGAGGAGCTGCGCCGAGGCGTCGGCTATGGTGCGGCGCAGGCGCAAGACGTCGTCAAGCGCACTCTCAACCTCGGCGAAAAGGGGACGCCCGCAGCATTCGAGGCCGTCTTGGGGCAGGTAACCGATGGTCATGTTTTTCGCCGCCACCACGCTCCCGGAATCGGGTTCGGTGAGACCGGCGATCACTTTGAGCAGGGTCGATTTGCCGGAACCGTTTAGCCCGGCGAGACCAACACGTTCGCTCGGTCCGACGGCGACTGATACGTCGTCAAAGAGCAATTGGTGTCCGAAGCGGAGGCTTATGCCGTTGAGTTCGAGCATAGATGCTGGTCGGGCGTGCCTATGGATACCTCGGCGTTTTCTTAGTTTACCGGCGCGGGAGTCTGCGTTCGCGAATTTCGGCAAGAATCATTTCGGTGAACTCGTTAAGCGGGCGCGTGCCGTCCATTGCTTTGTCCGCTCGCGAACGCACGGATACGCAACCCGTCTCGTATTCTTTCGACCCGATGACGAGGATGTGCGGCACCTTGTCCAACTCCGCTCGGCGTATTTTCGCCCCCAACTTGTCGCTGTGCGCGTCCACGCTGACGCGGATGTCATGCGAACGAAGGAAATTGGCAGTTTCGTTGGCGTGGGCGTTTAAGGTGTCGTTAAGCGGAATGACCCGTGCCTGTTCTGGCGCGAGCCATGTCGGAAACGCGCCCGCAAAGTGTTCAATGAGCACACCGCAAAAGCGTTCCAGCGAGCCGAAGGGAGCGCGGTGAATCATGACGGGGCGGTGGGGCTTGTTGTCGGCACCGGTGTAAGATAAGTCAAAGCGTTCCGGGAGGTTATAGTCCACTTGCACGGTGCCGAGCTGCCATTCGCGCCCGATGACGTCGCGGACAACAAAGTCAATTTTTGGACCATAGAAGGCAGCTTCGCCCGGTTCTTCGGAGAAAATTGCGCCGAGGTCGCGCGCAGCGTCAAGGCACGCCGCTTCGGCTTTGTCCCAGTTCTCGGCTTTTCCCGTGTATTTGTCCGAGTCCGGGTCGCGCAGACCGACGCGCACGCGGTAGTTGTTGATGCCGAGGGTGGTGAGGACGATTTTGACGAGGGAGAGGCAGCCGCGAATTTCGTCTGCGACTTGTTCTTCGGCGCAAAAGATGTGGGCGTCATCTTGGGTGAAGCCACGCACACGCGTCATGCCGTTAAGCTCGCCCGATTGTTCCCAGCGATAGACCGTGCCAAATTCCGCGAGGCGCACGGGAAGATCGCGATAGGAACGGGGCGCGGAAGAGAAAATTTTGATATGATGCGGGCAATTCATCGGCTTGAGGAGAAAGCCATCAAGCAGCTCCGCCTCGGGGCGAACGCGATTGGCACTGATGACATCGGTCCCGGTGCGGGCGTTGATCGTTTCGCGAAATTTAGCGGAAATGGCTTCGAGGCGGGCGGTAAGGTCGCAGCAGGTGCAACCTTCGGTGGCGATTTTGGAGAGTTGATCGGGGTCGGTGATCGGCGGGAACTGGGATTCCTTGTAATAAGGAAAATGCCCCGATGTCTTGTATAGGGCGAGTTTCCCGATATGTGGCGTAACTACTTGCTGGTAACCTTGTTTGCGCAATTCGCTGCCGATGAAGTCTTGCAACGCTTGCCGCACTATGGCCCCGTTGGGCAACCAGAGCACGAGACCCTGCCCAACATCTTCGTCAATGTGGAAAAGCCGGAGTTCGCGCCCGAGTTTGCGGTGGTCACGCTTTTTAGCCTCTTCGAGATTGTGCAAATGCAGCGCCAACTCGTCTTTTGACGCAAAAGCGGTGCCGTAGATGCGCTGCAGCTGCTTATTCTTTTCATCGCCGCGATGATACGAGCCGGCGATAGAGAGGAGCTTGAACGCTTTAACCTGCGAGGTGTAACGCACATGCGTGCCCGCACACAGGTCGAGAAAATCGCCGTTGCGGTAAAAGCTGATCGCCTCGCCCTCCGGTATGTCCGCAAGCCGCCCTAATTTGTAAGTGCTTTGCCCAAACTCTGTAATGTGTCGGACGGCTTCTTCGCGAGAACACTCAAAACGTTCAAACTTCTGATTCTCTTTGATGATCTCGCGCATTTTTTCCTCAATCTTTTCAAGATCCTCCGACGTGAACTTATGTTCACTGTCGAAATCATAGTAAAAACCGGTGTCGGTCGGCGGTCCTATGTCGAGTTTAGTTTGCGGAAAAAGACGCAAAACAGCGGCGGCGAGAATATGCGAAGCCGAGTGACGAATTTCTTGAAGCGGTGTCATCATCTTTTGGAAAAACAACGAATGGGAACAGAAAACCCCGCCAACGAAAAGAACAGAACTCCCCCAAGCAGCAGAATGTGCACGAGGTTCGCGGGCGGGAGCCGTCTGCGCTATTTTTGTCCGGGTTGGGCGGGCGGGGAGACGCGCACGAGATCCAGTTCGGCAGGGCGGCAGGAGCCGAGCATGATGGGCGGGGTGTTGCCTTGAATAAACATGACTGGCTCCGGCTCTATTAGCGGAAAGCCACGTTTGCTGCGGGCGGCGTTGATGCGCTTCCACATGAGGAAATCAACCGCCAGTGGGTTTGCGCTGAGCCAGAGGCGTTTTTCGGAGGCGCAATAATTGGAGTCGAACATGGGACCGCCGACGTATTGGTAGCGTTCGAGGCTCATGAGGTGAAAGACGAGGTTGCGGCTAAGTTCCGGAATAGCAGCGACTTCTACCGCTACCTTGGGAGCGTTCGCGGGGTTGTCGAGGAAACGGCGCTGGTTGCTGATGTTCCAGAGCGTAGCATTGCCCAGCGCGGCAGAAACGCCGAGAGCGGCACTGTCTTGCGCAACGGGAAGATTTATCCAGAAATCCACACGCGCAAAAAGCGGAACAGGGAGAAAACTTTGCCGATCAACAAGAGTGCGTGCTGCAGAAAAATCTCCATGGCGCGCAAAAATCTCCCTCGACGGGAGGGGGTTGTCATAAAACCACTGCCGATCATAGTAATTCTCAGTGTCAAGAGCGGCGACGGGGCAACCCTCAAAGGTCTCGCCTTCCGTGCGCAACTTCGGGAGGTAACCACTTTCGCGCAAATATTTTTCCTGCAAATCTACGAGAATGATATTTGCCCGCGTAAAGCCGCGCCGCTCCATCTCGCGGATAACAGCGCGGGTAAGATTTTTCGGCGTCGCAATGCCCGGTCCCGAAGAAGTGTAGATTTTCAACGCCACTTTCCGCGTTGCACCGGGACGGAGGACACGGAGCGTTCTTTTCTCGAAGGTTTCTATCAGGGCAGGAACCGCCGCCTCGTAAGATTTTTTGGAAAAACTACGCAACGGTGCTTCAAAAAGGAAACGGCGCACATCGGGTGCTGCGGGAACATTTTCCAAATTTCCGCCGGCAATATCCGTCTGAACCGTTGGTAGGGCGGTTGTTTCGTCGGCGGATACTACGCTGGGACGGAGGACAAGAAATGCCGCAAACACAGAAACGGATGCACGAAAAACAGCGGTTCGTGAGAAAAAAAACATGCGCCTTCACTGGGCGAAATTCCCTCAATAAGCAACACTAAGAAACACGGGCGCAGTAGAAAAATCCATAACCTATTGGACAACGGTAATATCGCAGCGGGCGAGCATCCCCTCCCCTTCCCGCCTTTTTTGAAAAACAAGTTTTTGGTTTTTTTAATCTTCGTTCTATCAATCGATAGTGGTAGCGTGCCGCTCCGAATTGTATGGACCAGGTCTCCCTAAAATCAGAAATTTTAATAAAGGGCGTTGCCGCCGCACCGGGTGTCGCATCGGGGGCGGCATTCGTTTTTCATCAAAGCAGTCCCAATGTCTTGTGCTATCCCATTGAAGAAGAGAGTATTTCCGCCGAAAAAGCGCGTTTTGAGGATGCCCTGCTTGCCACCCGCCGAGAGATTTCGGCGTTGCGCGATACGGTGGCGGGGCGGCTTGGGGAAAAGGAAGCTGCTATTTTTGACGCTCATTTGCTCGCCTTGGACGATCCGGCACTCATTGACGAGACCCTGCGGATGTTGCACGAGGAAAAGTGTAACGTTGCCTACTGCTTTTTTTCTACTGCGGAAAAGTTTATCAATTTTTTCTCCAATCTTGATGACGAGTATTTCAAGGCGCGTGCGGGTGACGTGCGAGACATCACGCAGCGCATTCTTCACCATTTGCTCGGATTGTCGCGAACCGCCCTTTCGGACGTCATGGACGACCGCATCATCGTCGCCAACGATCTCACGCCTTCCGACACGGCGGGTGTAGAAAAAAAGCGCGTGCTCGCCATTGTGACGGACGAGGGCAATCGCACGAGTCACACCGCCATCATGTCCCGCGCTTTGCGCATTCCTGCCGTAGTCGGGCTAATAGTGGCATCAAAAAAAATTGAGCCTGGTGACGAAGTGCTCGTAGATGGCTACGAAGGTGTCGTTTACGTAAATCCGTCCGAAGAAACGCGTTATCGCTATGGTCTTCTTAAAAAGGAGCGCGATGCCGCCCACCGTCGCATGATGCGAGAGGCTGACCAGCCCGATTTGACCTTGGACGAAAAGCCGTTCGTGCTCTCTGCGAATGTGAATAGTGCCGAGGACATGGCGTCGGTGAGGGAAAACCGCGCCAATGGCATCGGGTTGTTTCGCACCGAAGGCGTTTTTCTCAAGACACCCTGGCAGACACCCGGCGAGGACACGCAATTTGAGTATTACAAAGCAGTGATAGCGGCGGCGAAACCAGCATTCGTCGTCGTGCGCACGCTTGATATCGGGGGAGACAAGCCGCATGTCGTTCACGGTGCCCCCGGTGCCAACCCGTTCATGGGGTTCCGAGCCATTCGTATCTGCCTTGAGAACAAAGCCGTCTTTCGGACCCAATTACGCGCCATCCTGCGCGCCAGTGCGTTTGGGAACGTGAAAATAATGTTTCCGATGATTTCCTCTCTGGACGAGTTAGTTCAGGCGCGGGAGTTTTACGGGCGCGTTTTGGACGAGTTGCGCGAGACGAATGTTCCTGTTGGCGAAAACATTGACGTCGGCGCGATGATCGAAATCCCCAGTGCTGCCATCATGGCAGACAACCTCGCCCAGCATTGCGATTTCTTCAGCATCGGGACGAACGACCTCGTGCAATACCTGTTGGCTGTTGACCGCGGCAACGGACGCATCGCCCACCTCTACGAACCGTGCAACCCAGCGGTATTACGCACGTTACGCGATGTCATTGATGCGGCGAAGCAGCGGAAAATCCCCGTGAGCGTGTGCGGCGAAATGGCGGGCGACCCGATGTTTGCCCCGCTTCTCATCGCTCTGGGTGCGGACGCACTCAGCATGTCGTCCGCCGCAATTCCAGGCATTCGTTACCTCTTGCGCCACGTCACTACCGGAAAGTTGGAAACGCTTAAAGACGACGTTTTTTCGGAAACTAATCCGGTGGAAATCAAGAAAATCCTGCTTGATTTTTCCGCGCGCCTCATGGGGCATGTCCCGGGCGGAGCACCCGCCCGGGCACTGGAAACGACTACGCCTTTTTCGCGTTAAACTCTTCCCACAGGGCATTAATCCCTGCCTCTTCCGGCGTGCCGACAAACGCTACCACGCGATAACGCAACTTGACCGTTTCGCCTTTGGGAATGCGGATGGATTCGGCTTTCCCGAGAAAGTTCATCGGCATCGGCGACATGTTACCGTAGTCACGGACGAACCACTTTTGGTTGCCAAACGGCTCCTTTAACCCGTCGGGCACTAACACCGCCACGCCTTCCGTGATGTCCAAGCCCGCACGTTTTCCGTAAAAAGCGCACCAACGCGCCACTTTACCAAAAATCTCTTTCTCGCCCTTCGCCCCAGTAGAGGCAAGCAGCGTGCCGCCGCCCGTCGCACTGATGTCCGGGGAACTACGCACCCCAAAAAGAGCATGGTTCGACCGTTCGATGGTGACATCGACCAACGCCTTCACCTCAAACCACGAGTCGAGCACATAACGGCGTTCATCAAGCAAACGCAACGCGTGACGCCGTTTGTCTTCGATGATCGGTGCCTGACCGGGCTTCGCCCAAAGGCAAGAATCCGTGAAGGTAGCCGATGTCTCGTCAATGTGCGTAAGCACGAACCCCCGCGATTTAATTTGCCCGTCTCTGAGCTGGTTCTGCCAGTAATTGCCCTTGTTGACACGATCGCAGCCAAAGAACACGCCCCGATGGTGCGGCCATGGAGCCGACGTCTCCGCAACCAACGATAAACCGCTCGCCGGCCCAGCGAGTGGATACCAATACGGATACTTCTGCGCCGCATTTGCACGGTAGGCAGTCAGCACCGTGTTGTTTTTACGGAACCACGCCTGACTCTCGTAGTTGTAATAAGTTAAGTGTTTCTGCGCAGGGGTGCCACCATAGTCAACGAACTTTGCCGGAAACTTTTGCGCCCGCGCCTTCGGCGGCGCACCCACACTGCTGGCAGCAAATGGCAACCCAGCCATTCCCAAACCAGCTGTCAGCACACTATTTTTAAAAAATTCACGTCGTTTCATTCTGTTGATCTCTCCGCCCTCTCCACCACCACGCTAGACCGAACCCCGATCTAGAAAAACGTGCCTACACGGAAAAGGACTCCGCCAGAGACAAAAATTATCCGAAAAAGTTGCGAAATAGGAACCCAGGCAATCCCCGCCCGCGCCCCCGCATGTCTCTTGCCGCACCATGAACAAAAACAACCGCTTGCCCTGCGCCCCTTTTTCGCTCACCACAGCACATACATCATGGCAAACACTACGACGCCCGAAAAAATGCTTTGCGCCTTTTTGCCCGGCGACCACACCGCTGCCCTCGGCACGCGCCCCGTCCCCGTCCCCGGTCACGGCGAGGTGCTCCTCCGGATGAAAGCCTCCACCATCTGCGGCTCCGACATCCGATGCATCTACCACGAACACCTCGGCAAAGGCCCCGAAGGCTACCAGCCCGGCATAATCGCCGGACACGAACCCTGCGGACAAATCGTCAAAACCGGCCCCGGCTGCCGCCGTTTCCGCGAAAACGACCGCGTCATCGTCTATCACATCTCCGGCTGCGGCGTTTGCAACGACTGCCGCCGCGGCTACATGATCTCCTGCACCAGCGAGAAATACCGCCGCGCCTACGGCTGGCAACGCGACGGCGGCATGGCAGAATACCTCCTCGCCGAAGAAAAAGACCTCGTCTCCCTGCCAGACTCACTCACCTACGCCGACGGCGCCCAAGTCGCCTGCGGTTTTGGCACTGTCTATGAAGGCCTTGAAAAAATCGGCGTCAGCGGCAACGACGCCGTTCTCGTCACAGGCCTCGGTCCCGTCGGTCTCGCTTCTGCCACCCTTTGCCGCAAACTTGGAGCGCGCCAAATCCTCGGCGTCGAATTTCTCGACGAACGCATCCAAATCGCCCGCAAACTGCATCTTGATGGGAGACCCCTCTTCGACCACGTCCTCAAATCCGCCCCCGAAAACCTCGAACAAATCCTTGCTCTCACCAACCACAACGGCGTCGAACGCGCAGTCGAATGCTCCGCCAACGCCACCGCCCGAAACCTCGCCTTACGCGCCACCCGCAAATGGGGCAAAATGGTCATGCTCGGCGAAGGAGGCTCCATGTCTCTCAACCCTTCCCCAGACATGCTCCACGACCAAAAAACACTCGTCGGCTCATGGGTCACCTCCATCTGGAAAATGGAAGAACTCGTCGAACGCCTCGTTCACTGGAACCTCCATCCAGATATCCTCATCACCCACCGCTTCCCCCTCGAAAAAGTCGGCGACGCCTACGCCCTCATGGCAAGCGGCAAATGCGGCAAAGTAGCGGTCTGCTTCGACGAAGAATTGAAATAAAAATCACAAAGTTAACCAAACAACACTCAACCAACTACAAACATGCTCAAAGGAATCTCTCCACTCATCTCACCCGAACTCCTCGCAACCCTCAGTCGTATGGGTCACGGGGACGAAATCGTCCTCGCCGACGCCCATTTTCCAGGCGAAAGCTTCAATAACCGCGTCCTGCGCGCTGACGGACTGCGCATCCCCGCACTCCTCGACGCCATCCTCCCGTTATTCGCCATAGACACCTACGTCAAAGACCCCCTCGTCATGATGGCCGCCAACGGAGGCGATACCCTCGACCCAGCCGTCGAAGCCGCCTACCTCATCCCCATCCACAAACATGCTCCTACTGCGCCAGACATCATACGCATTGACCGCTTCGCCTTTTACGAACGCACCAAAAAAGCCTTCGCCGTCCTCCTCACCGGCGAAACAGCCAAATACGGAAATATCCTCCTCAAAAAAGGCGTCACCCCAGTATAAATAGCATGGGACTCTTCTCGCCGCCGCGCCAACGGCGCATCCCAATGCTTCTGATTCGCTGCCGCTGCGGTCGTCTTTTTGTCTAATTATAGCCGACAACGATTTCCATGTTTGCGCTGATTTCGTTGCTGAAAATTTGTGTGTATTGTTCGGTCGTCAAACCGATGCTTACTTCGACAGGGCGGATTTTTTTATTTTCCAACACGTAGATACGCCCTTTTCCGTTTGCTGGGGCGGCGGGGGCATTTTTTTGCGTGCGGTCGGCAACGCGGCGTGGGGGTGGTCGTGGTGCGAGGTTCTCCAATAGCGATTTTTCTTCTTTTTTGGTCTCGGTTTTGAGGTGGGTTTCGGGTGCAAAACGGAGAGCGGCACTGGACACGTAGAGGGCATTTTCAAGTTTGCCTGCTTGAATTTCGGTTTCGGCAGACATGCCAGCTTTTAGGGTTTCATCATTGTTAGAAACTTCGAGTTCAACATTGTAGGTGACTAAATTGTTTTTGGTTACGGGATTATTTTCTATTTTTGTCACCTTCGCTTCATATTTGCGCGTGGGTTGGGCGGGAACAGTGAATTTGGCGTTTTGACCCATAACGACGCGGCTGATGTCGGCTTCTGCGATACCGACGACGAGTTTCATGCGTTTCAAATCGTCGGCTATGACAAACAGTTCTGGCGGGGTTAGGCGCGAGACGACGGTTTGCCCCGGTTCAATGCTGCGTTTGAGGACTATGCCATCCATCGGTGATTTGATCGTCGCTTTTTTGAGGTCGGTATTATTGATTTCGTATTGGGCGTTGGCTTTTTCAACTGCTTTGACAGCAGCGTGATATTCGGCTTCAGCCCGATCTGCGGCGGCTTTGCTGGCGTCTATTTCCTGTTTCGATGGTGTCAGGCCATTAGATTTTTTGAATAAATCTTCATTTCGTTCGTGGTCTGCTTTTGTTTTTTTGCGGGTGGCTTCGGTTGCGCGGACATTTGCTTCGGCACTTCTGAGGGCGGCTTGGGTTGCGGCTACGGCTTGGTTGAGTTTTTCGGTGTCGAGCTGGGCGAGTTTTTGGTCTTTGGTGACTCTGGCGTTGGATTCTACGTAAACTGCTTGCACTCCGATATTAGAAAGTTCGCTGCTGACGGTAACTTGATTCTGCGGGTTGATGGTCCCCGTCGTTTTTATCACTTGCGATAATGGACCGTTCTGGACGCGTTCGGTGCGGTAACTTCCCTTGGAGGGCGTGCCTGCGGCATTGACGCCAAAGTGTTTCCATGCGAAGAAAGCACCTGCGGCGAGAATTAGAATCAGAAGTAAAATTAATAGGACGGTTCCCCATTTGGTCTTCCCGCTGTTTTCTTCATCGTCAACAAAATCTGCAATGTTAGGAGTTATATCGGGACCTCCCTCGTCGTCATCGTTATCGCGTGTAGGAACGGGTGGGGGGCGTGAATCTGGTTTGCGAGGCGAGAAGGGATCCTTCTTTTGCAGGTTCAAGGCGTCGGACGGGGTGGCAGTGCCGGTGGTGCCGGTGGCGGTTTTTGTCGTGACGGTGGTGGCGGCGGTAAGGCTGGATTTGGCTGTGGGAGCGGTTGCGGCAGTTTTGGCGTTGGCGGCAGCGGATTCCGCAGTGGCGGCAGAGGTGAGTTTTCCGCCGCGTGAACGGGCGAGGATGGCGGCGGCAACACTGTCTCCCGTGGTTGCCGGCGTTTCCGTTGTTTTTGCGGTGTCGGACTCGGCAGGCGCGGGAGCGTCAACGGGTTTTGCAGAATCGCTGGTTGCCAGAAGTATCGGTGCGCCTGATGCGGTTGAGCTGCCTGCTTCGGAAGTTATTGCCGATGTAAGAATCGACACAGTTGCCGACGCACCTGTTGACGCGGACGTGGATTCAGGCTGTGGGGAACTCTGCGGAGAAAAGCGTTGTTGATCGGAGGTTGTTGGCGAAGGCGGTGACGGTTCTTGTGTTGACGCGGGCGAACCAGCACTTTTTTCGGCGAATGAAAGTGGACTTTTTGGAGCGAACGTAACGCTTCCTCCGGCGCGGACACGTTCAGGATCAATGATTTGTGCGTATTGAATCCCCGCGCCTTGTTCGCCTGGTGGCTGAGAAGACGCAGCGGACGATTCCTCTTGGGGAAGGGAATCCGCGTGGGGGCTGTCCAGGTGCCCCGGGCGGGCGAAACGGGAAGGCGCGGAATCCGACCCCGAAGTCTTGGCGGTTTTCTGGGAAACGTCGGGTGTCTGTCGGTATTGTGCAGCGGCTCGGGCGGAGGTTGATTGCGCAGCGGGCGGAGTGGCTTCGTTTTCGCTATCGCGAGTCTGCGGGAGCGTCACGGAAATGTGGGCGTAGCGGTCGGTCTGAGCGGCTTTTAATTGTTGGGTTTTGGCAATTTGCTCGCGTCGGGCGGAGGCACCGTGGTCAACAAATGGTTCGTTCGCATCCGCATGTTGCGAATGGTGTTTCGGTTGCGGAATGGGGCTATACAGTCCGAGGACGTCTGCCGACAGCGTCCGTGCCGGTGAAACGGAAGTCGGTGCGTCGGCACCGGATTCAGTTTGCGGGTGGGTTTCGCGTGCTCCGGCATGTGCGTCTTGCGCCGTTTGTTGTGGTGCGCCGAGGTGGCTTGGCTGCGGATGTTGCGGCGGCTGCGGAGCTTGCGCTGGTGGGATTGGTCGCCCGTAGGCGTCGAATTGCGCGGCGGCGGGCTGACCTTGCGCGGCGGGTTGTTGGTAAGGCGGAACTTGACCAGCGGGCGGCGGACTTCCCGCGCCCTGTTGTGTTTGCGGCGGGTAAGATTGCGGTGCGCCGAATTGTCCCTGCTGCGGATGTTGTCCTTGCTGCGGAGCTTGCGCCGGTGGAATCGGTTGCCCGTAGGCGTCGAATTGTGCGGCAGCGGGTTGACCTTGCGCGGCGGATTGTTGGTAAAGCGGATAAGGCTGTTGCGCACCGAATTGTCCTTGCTGCGGATATTGTCCCTGCTGCGGAGCTTGCGCCGACGGAATCGGTTGTCCGTAGGCGTCGAATTGCGCGGCGGCGGGTTGACCTTGTGCGGGAGGTTGTTGGTAAGGCGGAACTTGACCAGCAGGCGACGGACTTCCTGCGCCCTGTTGCGTCTGCGGCGAATAAGGCTGTTGTGCGCCGAATTGCCCTTGCTGCGGATGTTGCGCTGGTGGGATCGGTCGCCCGTAGGCATCGAATTGGGCGGCGGCTGGTTGACCTTGCGCGCCCTGTTGTGTTTGCGGTGGATAAGCCTGCGGTGCGCCGAATTGTCCTGACTGCGGATATTGTCCCTGCTGCGGAGCTTGCGCTGGTGGAATCGGTTGTCCGTAGGCATCGAATTGTGCGGCAGCGGGTTGACCTTGCGCGGTAGGTTGTTGGTAGGGCGGAATTTGACCAGCGGGCGGCGGACTTCCTGCGCCCTGTTGCGTCTGCGGCGAATAAGGCTGTTGTGCGCCGAATTGCCCTGGCTGCGGATATTGTCCCTGCTGCGAAGTTTGCGTCGGCGAAATCGGTTGCCCGTAAGCGTCAAATTGTGCGGCAGCGGGTTGACCTTGCGTCGGCGCAATCGGTCGCCCGTAGGCGTCGAATTGTGCGGCGGCGGGCGGAATTGTTGGTGAAAAAGATGGCCTTGACGTAGCGGGAGAGGAGCCGGGCTGGAGGTAGGCAGGGATTTGTCCGGTGGGCTGGAGTTTCGCGTGTGGTTGTGAGGTCGAGCCGTAGATATTGTTCGTTAAGGGAGGCGTGGTTGTCCCGCTGAACAGTTTTTGGCGAAGCGGTTGTCCGCCGCTGTAAGGGATGGATGCGTAGGGGCTGGGCTTTGTCTGCTCGTCAGGTTCACCTGTCGGTTTGGAAAACTGCCCGTATGTTGACGGTTGCGCTGGGGACGCCGGGGGAACTTCTCCGAACGGAGCGGAAGCCAAACCTTTTGGCGAGACGGACGAAGAAAGAAATTCAGCCGTAGAATGAGCCGGGTGCAGCAATGGCTTTGAAGCGGACGGCGTGGCGACTGGCGCGAGCGGCGGGAGTGTTCCCGC
This sequence comes from Puniceicoccales bacterium, assembly GCA_031269335.1. Taxonomy (GTDB): domain Bacteria; phylum Verrucomicrobiota; class Verrucomicrobiia; order Opitutales; family UBA953; genus CALNBE01. The sequence goes on along the minus strand of JAISZI010000101.1, from coordinate 11,851 downwards.
AGGTGCGAGGGAATGGGCGATTTGGGCGGCGCGTTCGGCGGCGACACGGGCATCTTTTGCGGCGAGGGTGGCGTCTTCAAGGGTGCGTGCTTCGGCGGCACGGATGACGGCTTCCTGCGCTTCTTGGGCGGCGAAATCGGCGTTTGCGGCTTGTTCGACGACGTTGTGGGCGTCTTTGTCGGCTCGGTCGGCATAAGCCTGAATGGAGGGGTTGTCGCGATTGGCGCGGGCGGCACGGTCGGCGAGAAGGGCGCGTTCGGAGCGTTCGGCGGCTTCTTGGGCGGCGCGGGCGGCGTAAAATTGGGCGTCAAAGGAGGATTGGGCGGCGGAGACGACCTGGTCGGAGCGACCGGCTTCATCCGTTTGGAAAAGCAGGAGCGTGCGAGCGTCTTCGGCGGTCTGGGCGGCGAGGGCAGCGGCGGCGGCGCGTTCGGCGGCGGCGCGTTCGGCAGATTCGCGGGCGACAGAAACGGATTGAGCGGCTTTTGCGGCTTGGGCGGCTTCGGCTTCTTTTGCGGCGCGTTCGGCTTCGGCGGCGCGGGCGGCTTGGGCGGCACGAGCGGCTTCGGCGCGTTTTGCTTGGGCGACTTGGAGTGCTTGGGCGACTTGGGCTTCTTTTGCGGCTTGGGCTTCTTTTGCAGCGCGGGCGGCTTGGGCGGCTTTTGCGGCGCGAGCGGCTTGGGCGGCGAGGGCGGCGCGGTCGGCAGCGGCTTGGGCGGTGAGGGCGGAGCGAGCGGCTTCGGCGGCCTTCTCGGCTTCGGCGGTTTGGGTGGAGCGTTCGGCTTGGGCGGCACGGGCGGCTTCGGCGGCACGGGCGGCTTCGGCTTCGGCTTCGGCTTGGGCGGCTTGGGCGGTGAGGGCAAGCGCAGCGGCGCGGTCGGCAGCTTCTTGGGCGGCACGTTCGGCGGCGGTCTGGGCTTCGAGGGCGGCTTGGGCGGCGGCGCGGGCGCGGGCGGACTGCGCTTCGCGGGCTTCTTGGGCGGACAGGGCGCCGCGGACAGCGTCGGCTTCTTGGGCGGCGCGGGCGGAGCGTTCGCCACGGGCGGCGGCGGCTTCGCGAGCGGCGCGGTCGGCGAGAGCAGCGTGTGTATCTTGGGCGGCTTTTGCTTCGGCGGCTTCGCGGGCGGCGGCGGCGGCGCGATCGGCGGCGAACTGGGCGTCTCGGGCGGCGCGGTCAGCTTCGTCAGCGAGGGCGGCTTGGGCGGTGGGGTCGGCGTTTTGCGCTTGTGCCTCGCGGGCGGCGACAGCGGCGCGATCGGCGGCGTCTGCGGAAATGGTTGCGATTCGGGCGGCTTCGGCGGCCTCGCGGGCGGCCTCTGTCGCGGTTCTCTTTATGCTGACGAAAGTTTCTTGTGCGCTCATTTGTTACGGTGCTGTGAGTGGTGAATGCGGTTTTTCATCATACAGGAAAAAAGCCTCACTCTCTTTCTCCGACCCAGCCTCCGCCGAGGACTTTGTAGAGATGAATTTGAGCTGTTGTTTGTGCTGCCGCTGTGGCGATGGCTTGTTCTTCGAGGCTCAGTTGTGTGCGTTGTGTTTCGAGGACGTGGGCGAAGTCCGCCCGTCCGGTTTTGTATTTGAGTTCGGCGAGTTTTAGTGCGTCTGAAGCCTTGTTTGTGGCGTTTTTTAGAAATTCCAATTGTTTGCCGGAGTGGTGCACGGCTGCCAATGCGTCTTCGACTTCTCCTAATGCGGTGAGCACCGCGGACTCGTAATTGAGCAATGCTTGTTTTTGGATCTCGTTGTGGATCTCAATGTTATGGCTGATGCGCCAGCCGTCGAAAAGCGGGGCGGTCAGACCGGCGAGGATGCTGCCCACGGTGGCGTCGGGCGAGAACAGGTTGCCCGATTTGAGTGCTTCAATGCCGATTGAACCGGAGAGATTGAGGGTGGGTAAGCGTTCGCGTTCGGCGGATTTGAAGCGGTAGGCGGCAGCGAGGACTGCGTGTTCGGCGGAGCGGATGTCGGGGCGTTGGCGGAGCACGGCGGCTGGCACGCCGACCCTGACGTCCACGGGTGCGACTGGCACGCGGGAGGCTGTCTGCCCGGCGGCGGCGGTGAGGAGGAGTTCGTTCACGGCACCGAGGGTTTTGCCGGACAAGATGGCGAGGCGGGCGCGTGACTGGAGGATGTCTTGTTCGAGGACTGGAATGGCGGCGCGGACTTGTTCCAATTGGCTTTCCGCCTGTTGTAAATCGAAGGAATCTCCCATGCCGGCGGCTTCGCGCCATTTCACGATTTGGGCAACGCCGGTGCGTGTCTCGACTCCGCGCTCTGCCACTTCGCGGCGAACTTCGGCAGAACGCATCGCGACGTAAGTCTCGGCGATTTCGGTCACAAGGGAGATTTGTGCCGCCCGATAATTCTCTTCGGACTGGAGGAACTCCGCATGGGTGGCGGCGGCGGCGGCGCGATATTTGCCGAAAAGGTCAACTTCCCAGCTCGCGTTAAGCCCTGCCGAGTAGAGGTCGCCTGACGTCGTTGTGTGGGGCGAACCGTCCGTCGTCCGATGTGTGCGTTGGTAATTTTGGCGTGCTTCGACACCGGCATTCACGGTGGGCAGCAAATTCGACCGTTCTGCGCCGCGGCGGGCACGCGCTTCTTCGATGCGAGAAAGCATTGCGCGCAAATCGGGGCTGTTGAGGAGAGCGGCGTTGATGATGTTTTCGAGTGCGGGGTCGTTAAAACGCGCCCACCACGTAGCGAGCTGCGCCCGGTCGGATTTCGCCTTTCCGGGCAAGGGCGGATCGTCAGCGGATCGGTTGATAGGCTCTCCCTCCTGCGCAACTTTTTTCGCAGGCACGGCACCCGGACGATTCTGCCAATCGGACGGCAACTGAAGAATCTCTCGGCTCTCTTTGAGGGCATCCCGCGTAGCGGTGGGAGTGCCGTCGGTCGTGCATCCGCAAACCGATAATGCGGAAGAAACAACTAAAAATCGAATAAACGAAGCGGAAGAGAAAGAAGGAAGTTTCATGCGCGTAAAATAAGCGGTGCCCAAAAGCGTTTCAAAACGAGGTGTATCTCACCCAATAAAAACCATTTTGCAACCCCCAAATCGTGAAAAATTTAAGAAATTCCGGGGGTGTTTGGGGAAAATCAGACCAATAAACGAAGGTCGCGCCATTTTGTTACGCAATTGCGCCCGAAAAATGACAGACTGTCTCACTTTGCGGTGTGCGAAATAGGGCGAGGCATACGCCTTTTTATTTGATACGAAAAACCATGCGTAACCCGCCCCGTGCTGGTCTGTATTTTGCATTGCTGCTCTCCAACATGACTGACTTCAACCAATTCACCGAAAAAAGCCGCGAAGCCATCGCCGCTTCGCAAACTTTAGCGCAGGAAAAAGGCAATCCCGCCGTCGAAACTTGGCATCTCCTCTCCGCCCTTCTTAGCCAAACTGGCGGCATTGTGCCCGCTCTGCTTGACAAAGCCGGCGTCCAACACGCTGCCGTCCTCTTGTTCGTTGCCCGCGAAATCGAGCGTCTCCCGAAAATCTCCGGTTCAGGTCACGTCCGCGCCGGTTCCGTCTCCGGTGCCTTTCACAGCGCGCTTGGCGCCGCCGTTGAGACAGCCCGCCAAATGCGCGACGACTTCGTCAGCACGGAACACCTTTTCCTCGCGCTTCTCGAATCCCCCGATCTTGCCGCCTTCCGCAAAAACTTCGCCCTCGAGAAAGCCGCCGTCCTCGACGCCCTCAAGAAATTACGCGGCACCCAGCGCGTCACTACTCCCACGCCAGAAGACACTTGTGACGTTCTCGAGAAATACGGCACAAACCTTGTCGCCCGCGCACGACATGGAAAGATAGACCCCGTCATCGGGCGTGATGAAGAGATACGCCGCCTCATTCGCATCCTTTCGCGCAAGACCAAGAACAACCCCGTTCTCATCGGCGAACCGGGTGTCGGCAAAACTGCCATCGTCGAAGGCCTTGCCCAACGCATCGTCCGCGGCGATGTCCCCGAAGGTCTCAAAGACAAAACCCTCTTTGCCTTGGACATCGGCGCCCTCCTCGCCGGAGCCAAATATCGCGGCGAATTTGAAGAACGCCTCAAAGCTGTCCTTAACGCCATCAAAGACGCCCAAGGGCGCATCCTCCTTTTCATTGACGAACTCCACACCCTCGTCGGCGCAGGGCGCACAGACGGCGGTGCCATGGACGCGGGGAACATGCTCAAACCCATGCTTGCCCGCGGCGAACTCCATTGCATCGGCGCCACCACCCTCGATGAATACCGCAAACACATCGAAAAAGACCCCGCCCTCGAACGCCGTTTTCAACCCGTCCAAGTGGACCCGCCCGACGTCCAAGACACCATCTCTATTCTCCGTGGCCTGCGCGAACGTTTCGAGGTGCACCACGGCGTCCGTATCCAAGACGCCGCGCTCGTTGATGCCGCCACCCTTTCCAACCGCTACATCTCAGACCGCTTCCTCCCCGACAAAGCCATTGACCTCGTTGACGAGGCGTGCGCCCAAATCCGCACCGAGATGGACTCCCTCCCCGCCGATCTCGACCAACTCTCCCGCCGCGTCCTCCAACTTGAAATAGAAGAAGCCGCCCTCAAAAACGAAAAAGACACTCCCTCCAAACTCCGCCTCGACGCCCTCCGCAAAGAACTCGCCGACGCCCGTTCAGCAGGCGCCGCCTTGCGCACACGGTGGGATGCCGAAAAAGCTTCGCTCGGCAAAGTCCGCAATGTCCGCGAACAAATCGAAAATACCCGCCACGAAATGGAACGCGCCGAACGCGAATACAACCTCGGCAAACTCGCAGAACTGCGCCACGGAACACTCCCAAAACTCGAAGCCGAGCTGGCTCGCCTCGAATCTTCCTCCCCGACCTCCCCCCGCCTCTTTCGAGAAGCCGTCACCCCCGCCGAAATCGCCGAAGTCGTCGCCCGCTGGACACATATCCCCGTCAACAGGCTCCTCGAAAGCGAAAAACAAAAACTCCTCCGCCTCGAACACGACCTCAACGCACAAGTCATCGGGCAAACAGAAGCCACAAGCCTCGTCGCCGACGCCATCCTTCGTTCCCGCGCCGGCGTCCAAGACCCGCGCCGCCCGTCCGGTTCGTTCCTCTTCCTCGGTCCAACGGGCGTCGGCAAAACAGAACTCGCTAAAGCGCTCGCACGTATCCTGTTCGACACCGAAGACGCCCTCGTCCGGATAGACATGTCCGAATACATGGAAAAACACGCCGTCTCCCGCCTCATCGGCGCACCTCCGGGCTACGTCGGCTACGAAGAAGGCGGTCAGCTCACCGAATCTATCCGCCGCAAGCCCTATTGCGTCGTCCTCCTCGACGAAATCGAAAAAGCCCACCCCGATGTTTTCAACATCCTCCTCCAAATCCTCGACGACGGGCGCATCACCGACGGGCACGGGCGCACCGTGGATTGCCGCAACGCCATTTTCATTATGACTTCCAACGTTGGTTCTCGCCACCTCGGCGAAAACCTTCCGCAAAACGCCATTCCTGAAAGCGTGCGCGAAGCTGTCCTCGCGGATTTGCGTTCTCTTTTCCGCCCAGAATTCCTTAACCGCATTGACGATATTATCCTCTTCAAGCCGCTCGATCTCGACGAAATCGGCAAAATTACCGCCCTCCTCCTCGGCACCATCAACAGCCGCCTCGCCGATCACCGCATCCGCGTCCACCTCGACAAAAAAGCACTCGAATGGGTCGCCGAACGCGGCTACGACCCAGTCTATGGCGCACGTCCCCTGCGCCGCTTCCTGCAAAAAGGGGTCGAAACGCCTCTCGCAAAAGCTATTTTGCGCGGCGAAATCGCCGACGGCGAAACGGCTGCTTTCACCCGCTCTGGCAATGCCCTCGTCCTGAAAACGCCCGCGTCCGCGCCAAAGTAACCGCTTTCTTTTCAGTGCGAAGGGCGTTGCCTGAACCCATTTGGCTATGAGTTTCTCCAGAGAAACTTGTTTTTACACTTGCGCGGACGCAGGAAATTTTCTCCCTTGCCGCCCTCATTTGCTCAGGTGGTGGAATTGGTAGACACGCATGCTTGAGGTGCATGTGCCGAGAGGTGTAGGGGTTCGAGTCCCCTCTTGAGCACCATTCTTTACGTGTAACCGCTCCTTCCAGCAAAATTGTCATGGAGAACTTCGAGATTTCAGGCTTACGCGCCCTCCTGCTTCGGACGGTTCTTTTTGTGGTGATGCTCTTCGCTGTGGGAGCCTGTGAACGAGCGGAAAAACCTTCCTCGACGCCCGCCACACCCGAGTCCAGTGATCCGCGTTTCCTCCGAGCCAGCAAATTGCGCGAGAGCGACCCGGACGCCGCATTGGAAGGTTTTCACCAAATCATTTACGCCCGCAGCGGCAACGCTCCCGAATCGCACCTTGAAGCCGGCATGATCTACCTGCGCGATAAAAAGGCACCCGTCGAAGCCATCTACCACCTCAAACAATTCCTGCGCCTGCGCCCCAACTCCTCCCGCACCGCCCGCATTGAAGAATGGATCGCCGCCGCCAATGCTCTTTACGCCCGCAAAACGCCTTCCGCTGCCGACCCCGCCTCCCAACGTTTCCTGAACGAAAGCAACCTCTTCGAGAGCAACCGTCAGCTGCGCCAACAAAACACACACCTCAAAACGGAAAATGCTGCCCTGCAAAAACGCGTCGCAGAATTAGAACGCACCGTCCGGCGCATTTCCCCCGTCACGCCGCCTGCAACTGCAAGACTTTCCCCCGTCAAAAGAAAAACCCCTTCTCCGCCGCTCACCGCCAGCTATCGCTCGCTCCCGTCCAGCTACACTGTCGTCAAAGGCGACACCCTTTCCCGCATTAGCTCCAAAATATACGGCTCCTCCAGCCGTTGGCTGGATATTTACAACGCCAACCGCGACAAACTTCCCTCAGAAAACAACTTACGCCCGGGCATGACCCTCAAAATCCCCACCGAATAACCACGCCTCTTCCCTGCCCATGCACTACTTCGATGCCAACGCCACCTCCCCCCTCCACCCCGCCGCCCGCGAGGCTTGGTTGCACGCCCAAGATACCCTTTGGCAAAACCCTGCTTCGCTTTCATCTGCGAGCGTCCGCGCCCGCTCGATACTCGAGGAATGCCGCGTAAATCTCGCCTCGCGTCTCGGTGCCTCCGCCCGTGCAAAAACCGCCATTTTCACCAGCGGCGCCACCGAGGGAAACAACGCCGTGATCGCCTTCGAGTCGTCCCGCTCCCCCTCGGGCATCGCCATTGTCTCCGCCATCGAACACCCAAGTCTTCTCGCCCCGGCGCAATTTTTCTTTGGAAGACACCTTCGCATCCTCCCCGTTGACGCATCGGGAACCGCCAACCTTGATGCGCTCGAACAAATTTTGACCGAGGTCGCCGCCGCAAAAAATACAGCCCTCGTCTCTCTTATGGCGGTTAACAACGAAACCGGCGTCATCCAGCCCATCCCCGCCGCCTGCGCACTCGCCGAACGCCACGGCGCACGCATTCATTGCGATGCAACACAAGCCTTTGGGAAAATCCCGCCCCAGCCCCTCGCCGAAATGTTAGCGCGCTGCGACTATGTCACCGGCAGCGCACACAAATTCGGCGGTCCCAAAGGCACTGGTTTTCTCCTGTTCGACGCGGCGACGAACCCGCACTTCTGCGCCCAACGCGGCGGCGGTCAAGAGAACCACCACCGCGCCGGAACAGTTAACACCCCCTCCGTCTGCGCCATGCTCGCCGCCCTCACCGCCTCCGAAAATTCCCTCACCCGCCATTCTTCCCTCTGCGCACAACGCGATTCCTTTGAAAAAACAGCGCAACTCAGCCTCCCAGGCACCCTCATCAACGGCAATGCCGCCCCGCGCATCTGGAACACTTCCTCCCTCAGCCTCCCGCGCCACACGGCTATCCGCTGGATGAAACGCCTCGAAAAACAAGGGGTCATCGTCTCAGACGGCTCCGCTTGTTCCAGCGGCGACACCTCCCCCTCGCACGTCCTGCGTGCAATGGGCATCCCAACTGCCGCCGCCCAACGAACGCTGCGCATAAGCGCCCCGCCCTGCCTTCCCAACGACTGGGACGCTCTCGCCAGCGCCCTTAAAATAGCCGCCATGGAACTCGACGCCGACACCCAAAGCCACGACAACTCCGCGGCACTCTCCCACGTCATCTCCGTTCCCCCTATCCCATGAGACTGCGCCTCCTCCGCCTCTCCAATTTCCGCAACGTCTCTTTCGCCGAAATCCCCCTCGACCACGAACGCGTCTTCCTCCTCGGCGCAAATGGCCAAGGCAAAACAAACCTCATCGAAGCCATCGGACTCCTGCCTGCACTCCGCTCCTTTCGCACGCAAAACATCTCCCTGCTGCTCCGCCACGGCTCCCCTTGCGCACAGGCAGGTTTCGCCCTCACACACGAGATCGAAGGCGAAGTCAATGTCGCCATCACCCTCTCCGCGCACAAAAAAAACGTCCTTGTGGACGGCTCGCCCGCCCGACAATTCTCCGAATTTCTCGGGCGTTTTCCCGTAGTATCCTTTTGTTCCAGCGATATTGAACTCCTCCGCAGCTCCCCAGCGACCCGCCGCCGGTGGCTTGATATGGCTCTTGCCGCCGAAGACCCCGCCTACCTCATCGCCCTGCGCTCCTATCACACCGCCCTTTCAAATCGAAACCAACTCCTGCGGCTCCCCTCCCCGGACCCCGCCCAACTCTCCGCCTTTGAAAAAACAATGGCACCCTGCGCCGCCAGCCTCCTCGAATCCCGCCGCCTCGCCCTTCTCGACCTCTCCGCCAGATTAACCCAACATTGCACCGAAATCGGCTTGCCCCCAACCGCCGCCTCCCTCGCCTACATCCCAAACGCCTCCCCGCCCAACAGCGAAAAATGGCAAGAACTCTTTTACCGCCAAAGACAAACAGATGCCCTCCTGCGCTCCACCCAACGCGGACCCCACCGCGACGACTTCAAGTTCCTCTTCCACGACCACTTAGCCTCTGCCATCGCGTCCGAAGGGCAACAACGCGCCCTCGTCCTCGCCCTCGAACTCGCATGGCTTTCCCGCCAACTCCAAAACAAACCCGTCTCCCCCATCGTCCTCGCCGACGACATCCTCGGCGAACTTGATCCTCCCAAAAAAAATGCCTTCTGGCACACTCTCGGCAACGCTTGCCAAGTCATCGCCACCGGCACAACCCCGCCTCCTCCCTCAAATACAACCCCTTGGCATATTATTCACGTCAACCAAGGAACTTATTCTCCCTGAAAACTCCGGCGTTCTGTTGCCGCAGCGGAGGTGCGTAACCGAGTGCGGTTGCGTTAGTTAAAGGGTTGGCCGCGATTCCAACATCTCGTAGCATTCGATCGAGTCGCCGATTTGATAATCCTCAAAACCTCCGATGCGGATGCCGCATTCGTAGCCCGCTTTGACCTCCGTGGCATCGTCTTTGAAGCGTTTGAGCGTGTCTATCTCGCCGTTGTAAAGGATTTGGTTTTTGCGGTGGAGGCGTGCCTTGTAATCGCGTTGGATGCGCCCTTCGGTGACCATGCAGCCGGCGACGAAACCATTTTTTCCGTGGGGGAAAACGGCGCGCACTTCGGCGAGACCGACTTTATTCTCGCGCAGTTCGGGGTCGAGCAACGCCGCCATCTCTTCCTTCACGATATCTATCAACATATAGATAATGTTGTGGGAAATGACGCGCACGCCGTCGCGTTTGAGAAGAGCGGTGACACCGCTTTCTTGTTTCACGTCGAAGGCAACGATGATTGCACCGCCAGCATGGGCGACATTTACGTCGTTAGGGGTGACGGGACCGACGCTGGAGGCGATGACTTCGAGTCTGACTTTGTCGGAGTGGATGCCTTCGAGGCAACTGATGAGTGCTTCGAGGGTGCCGTTAACGTCCGCTTTGCAAACGACTTTGAGAATTTTATCTTTCGTCTGAGCAATGGCTGCCATGAGGCGGTCCATGTCGGAAAGTTTGATGAGGGAAGAGGTTTTCCGGTCGCGTTCGAGTTCGGATTCTTCTTCGAGGGCTTTGCGGAGGTTGAAAGCGTTTTCTTCGGCGAGGACGCGCGCTTCTCGTTCATTTTTACAGACTTGGAAAACGGAACCTGGCGTAGGTGCGCCAGACCAGCCAAGGGTGAGAGCGGGGCAACCTGGGGAGACGCTTTGGAGGCGGTTGCCGTGGTCGTCGAAAAGGGCGCGAACCTTGCAATAATGTTGTCCGCTTACGAAAGCGTCGCCGACTTTGAGGGTGCCTTTTTGGACAATGAGGACGGCGGTGGGACCGCGACCGGTCTCTATTTGGGCTTCGATGATGACGCCTTCGGCGGGGCGTTTCGGGTTGGCTTTCAACTCCATTATCTCGGCTTGGAGCAAGATGTTATCAAGCAGCTCGCCCATGCCGTCCCCTTTGAGGGCGGAGATGGGGCTTGTTAGAACGGTGCCACCCCAGTCTTCGGAGGCGATATTGCGCTGCTGCATCTGTTGTTTGATGCGGTCAATGTTCGCGCCTTTGGCGTCTATCTTGTTAATAGCGACGACGATTTGGACGTTATTTTTCTGGGCAAATTTAAGTGCTTCATCGGTTTGGGGCATAAAACCGTCATCGGCGGCTACGACGAGAATGGCGATGTCGGTGATCTCTGCGCCGCGTTCGCGCATTTTAGAAAACGCGGCGTGACCGGGGGTATCAAGAAAGGTGATAAGTTGGACTTTGTCGTCCGCGCCCTTGTGTTTGACGGAATAAGCGCCGACGTGCTGGGTGATGCCGCCGGCTTCGCCGGAGACGACGCTGGTTTTGCGATAATAGTCGAGAAGCGTGGTCTTGCCGTGGTCAACATGCCCGAGGACGCAGACGACCGGGGGGCGGGGAAGGAGGAAGGCGGGGTTGTCGTAATCTTTCGGTTCGGGAGTTTTGGGTTGTTGGGCATTGTCGCCGCGGTGGCGGATTTCGAGGGAAATGCCGTGTTTGCGGGCAATGCGAACGGCGATGCTTTCTTCGATGGATTGTCCGATGGAAGCAAAAATGCCCATTTCCATGAGTTCTGAAATGAGGCGGAATGGGCGCAGATTGAGGGCGATTGCAAATTCGCGGACAATGACCGGCGGGCGGACAATGAGCGTGGTAATGCTTTCGGCGGGGGATTGGGCGGTGGTCGGCGAAACGACGGCAGGAGGCGGAATTTCTCCGGAAGGCGGCACCATGGGGGGCGGCGGGGCAATGGGTGCTTTCCCGCCGCGTGGCGTCTGCGGAAAAAGAGGAACGACAGGCGGGGCAACCGGTGTTTTGGGACGGACAACTCCCGACGGGGCAATAGGCACCTTTGGCGGAAGAACTGGCGTTCTCGGCGGAGGAACTGGTGTTTTTGGCGGAGGCGCAGGTGCCTTGGGCGGAGGAGGAGAGGCGGGAGTTTTTGGCAGCGGCGCAGGGTCCGTTGTCGGGGAAGAAGGAAGCGTTGACAGCGGTGCCGGTTTTATGGAAGGCGGGCGTAATGGCGGAACGGGGGGCTTGCCTGCGGGCGGGCGAATCGGAAGCGGGGCGGGGGTCGCCGTCGGAAGCGGGGAAACGGTTGAAGGGGGCAGCGGGCGCAATGGGGGGGGGACATTTGAAGGCGGCGGGCGCAATGGAGGGACCGGAGGTTTGTTTACGGGGGGAGCGGGCGGCGTTTTCGGCGTAGCGGAGGACGGCGGGACGCTGGGCGAGAGAGATTTCGGAGGCCTTACCACGGGCTGTGGCGGGACTTTTGGCGTGCGCAACGGGGGTACGGGGGATTTGCCGCCGATGGGACGAGGAGGACGGGCGGTGCCGGAAACTGTCGGTGGTAACGGCGTCGCTGGGGGCGATGGCGGAACTGGGGGAGTGCCGGATT
>JAISZI010000076.1 GCA_031269335.1 Puniceicoccales bacterium | reverse complement strand
CTTCAATAACGCGGTCTTGTCCGTCGTAAATAAGTTGGCGGTGCGTGCCGCGAGCATCCCAAAAATCGGTGACGCGCCCACGCTTGTCGTAGGCGTAGGTTTTAGTGTTGCCGAGCGGGTCTGTTTCCGTGTTGCGCAGACCGGTGTAAGTCATCGTCCAAATTTTGTTGGCGTTGTTCTCCAACTTTTGCGAGGTGACTTGTCCGTTGGCGTTGTAGAAATTCTGAAGAACAATTCTGTCCAACGGGTCGCGTTGGTAAGTAATGCGGTGGCTGGAGTCGTATTCAAACTTGCGAACTTTTGTGTCGGGGTCGGAAATTTGTGTGAGGTTTTTGTTGGCGTCGTAAGAGAAAGAAACACTGCGTCCGGTGCTGTCGGCAATGGAGGAAATTAAACTGTTGGAGTAAGAGAAAGTGAGTGTGCGCGAACAGGCGTCGGCGATGTTGGCAATTGTGCCGTTCGCGTTGTAAGTGAAGAGAAGTTTTTTGCCAAACGGGTCTTCAATTTCGTAAACGCGCCCGCCGTTGTTTCGCGAAAAGCGATAGGTGTTTCCGTGGCGTTCTTGCAACGTGAAAACAGTGGTGCTCGTCTCAGTGAGCGTGAGTGTGCTTCCAGCGGGCGGGGTGTAAGTGCCGTTGGGTTGCTTGATAAACTGGTAGGTGTCCTTGCCGATCTGCACGGCAACAGCGTTGTTCGTCAAATTATCAACGGCGGCTTTGGCGACGAGCGCGGCGGCGACCATTGATTTCAAATCGCCGGTAGAGGAGGGTCCCGTGTGGTCCTTAACGAGTTCGTTAATAACGACGGCAGCGGCGAGAATGGGCGCGGCTTCGTAGGCGGTGGTAAAGCCAAGCCCAGCGTCAACAGCACTGCGCGTCACGGCTTTCATCGCGTAGTTGTGCGTCCAACCAAAGCCAAGGCGGGCGTCGTTGACAGCGGCGCGGTTGGAATTGTAGTTGCGCTTAAAAGAGAGACCGCGAACGCCGCCGCTGCCGAGAGAAATGTCCTCGCGGTCATAAGTGAACGCGCCGGTGGCAAGGTCAACGGGATCGGCGGCGGTAACGGGAATTTGCACCGTTGGCGCGGGAAGTTGCGGCAGGGAAACAATGGTGTTTCCCAAACTAAAATTGTCGAGTGAGGAGGCGATGTTTTGCACTATCGGCTCAACGGTTAAATCTGTCGGCACATACGGCGAGTATCCCCCCGAATACCCGCCCGAAATAATCATCGCCACGCCCGCATCTTCGCCGGTGGAGAAAGAGGCGTAGCCGCTGCCGTTCCACGACCAACCAGCCGCGCCGTTGTTGGCATTCTTCGGAACGTAAAGAACGGTGTCGGCATCAAGCGTCGCCGGCAGCGCGCTGGTGGCGTAGCCGACAAGCGAGTTTTTAACGGTTGTCCAATTGGAACTTGTGCCGCGGTAAATGACATTCTTTGTGCCGTCGCTACTCGTTATTGCGCGGTAGAAAGTCTGCACTGTTGAAACGGACTTGTCCGGCTCGCCGTTGTATTGGTCAATGACACCGTGCTCCAACGCGCTAAACAAATAACCAAACGTCGCGCCGTAGGACAAATAACTGCCGGTGGTGCCGTCTTTGGGAAAGTTGGAGGCGTATTGCAAGCCGACATCAATATAAAAACCTTCCTCCTGCCCCATACGCCCGAAACGGTGAAGCAGCGTGACGTTTTGATTATTCAGCGAGGCGGCAATTTGGTTCGCCATTTCCGTTTGATAATACCAGTTCAAACCGGTGACGTTTAACGACTCCAAAGAAAGTTTCAAACGCAGGTCGGCAGAGAGCGCGGAAAGATTAAGCGAGCCGTCGGCGTTTTGCGAGCCGGAGACAGCGAGCGCCTCGCGATAAAGCGCGTCGAGTTTCTTCTGGCGAAAATCTAAAAAGCGTTTCGAACCAGTGAAAGAATAGATGATTGCGTAGTTGTAGGCGGGACCTTTTTTGTAAGTGTTTTCCGTGAAATAACTGCCGGCGAAATTTGGGTGAACAGCAGTGAGTTTCAGCGTGTAGGTCGCGGCGGTGACGGTTGCAAGCGTGGTCGGCGTGGCGTCGTCGGTGCGCAGCTGTATAGTGTTGCCGTTGGCGGTGACGGCAAGGCGTTTGCCTTGCAACGACGGCATCAAGATAACAGTTTCCGTGCCGCTGTTGACACTCAACTTCAACTTCGACATAAACGTATCCGGCAGCGCGTCGCCAATGGTGCTTCCGGTGGCGTAAAGGAAACCGCGCCAAGAGCCGAAAGCACCAACGGTGACTCGCTGCGCAAGTTTGCGTCCGAGCAAGTCGCTCACGGAATCATGGCGGCGGGCGGTGTCGTTTTTGAGATTTGTCGTGAAGTTGTTTGTGTAAGTTGTGAGGTTGCTTTTGACGTTCGGGAAACTGACGCCGGTGATGCCGTTGTTGGAAACCGTGCCGCCGATGTTGGAGAGAAAAGTCGTTTTCGCAGTGGCGGTAAAACCGGCAAGCGTGGCAAGGTTCGCAGGGGCTTTTCCGGCGATTTGTTTTGCCGACGGGTCTAAATAATAAACGGTGCTGCTGACGGTTGTTTTAACAACGGTGCGGTAGGCAAACGCAAAGCCGGGATAACTCGCGTGGTAGTCAACCGGGAAGCCAACGCTTGAAAAGAAGTTTGCAAGAAGAATTGTTTTCTTCGCTTGCAAATCCGTCCAGGAAGAAACGGGTTTTGTGACGGATAAGCCCGGATAAGGCGTTTCCGCTAAATCGAGCCAAGAGCGTCCGGTGTAGGGCGCGGAAGCATCAACAACATTGTCGTATGGTATAAGGTGCCACTCCTGCACGTATTGCGAGGAATAACCGGAGGCGCGCAGAAGCGCGACGAGAAGAGAGCATTGGTCTGTATCGTTGCCCGCGCCTTCAAGAAGCGTCAGGTGCGCGCCTTTTTTGCTGCCGTAATAATGTTCGTATTCAATCGCGTTATAGACGTATTCAAAAATGCGGGCGGGGCTGTTGCCAAGCGAGTCGGCGAGGGCTTGAATTTCTGTCGTTATTTGGTCGGCAACGTTGCCAACATTCGTGATTGGCGCGCTGAGAATTTGCGACGTCGTCAACGTGGAAGACACTCGCGAGAGATTGCTATCTTGTTTCAGTGAGGATTGTTGCGCTTGCGCATTGAGAAGCGTTTGCGCGGAGGAAAGCGTGTTGCCGGTGCCGGTGTTATTGTTGTTCTGCGATTGCTCGTTCTGCAAAACGGGCGAACCAAGATTAGTAATTGTTTTGGAGAAAACGGCATCGGCAGAGACGGTGCGCGGCGAGAGAAAAATAGACGAATCAGAAGAAGAGCGGCTTGCTTGCGATTGCAAAGAAAATGAAGAGGACGACGACGGGAAAACTGGCGCAAAGGTTGACAACGGCGAAAATTTCCACGCCCCAGGAATGGGTTGCGAGACAACGGAATCCTGACGCGACGATTGCGCAAACAACGGCGACGTGGAAAAGAGCACAACGGCGGCGACAAACGCGAAGGCGGCGGTGCGAACGCTGTTTGTGCACGTAAAAGAGAAACGGGAAAGGGCGTTAACGAGTTTCATTATTTTGGCAATGCAAGTAAAAGATAAAAAGGGTTTAGAGACGAAAAAGCGTTTCGTGTTTTGAGTTAGTCAACATAGACGATGTTCCCCTCGGCATCGCGAGTAAAATAAACAGTGTCGCTAACATCCAACGAGCCGGTGGAGAGCCAGCCGCGAACGTCGTAAGAGAAAACGTCGGCGGTGTCTGCGGCTGCCGCGTTTTGCAGCATGGAGCTGCCGCCGGTGACGGACGTGGCAAGTTGAAGTTGCACGGAAGAAGGAAGCGTCTGCGCGACGGAAGAATTATTTACAACCTGCAAGGAAAGACCGTTGGAGAGGGCGAGGTTTACAGCAGCACCTGCGGCAAGGGGGGTTGAGGCGGCGTTAGAAAAAGCACCTGCGGCAAGAGAGGTTGAGGAGGTGTTAGAAAAATTAGAGCCAGAAGAAGAGGTGTTGCTTGTGCTTTGTGCAGAAAGTTCGACATCGAAAAGAGCGGCGGCGAGACCAACGGTGGCGGCTTCGGCGTCAGCACCGTCGTCGTTGTCCCACGGGTAAGCATCGGCAAATTCCGCCTCTATGAGCGCGTCGTAGAAAAGAGCCGCGACATCACGCAGTTCGCCAACGGTGACCGCCGTGTCGTCGTCGTTTTGCGGCGACGCAAACCAAACGCCGCCGACTTCCACGGGGTCAAGTTCCGCGACAAACGCCGCAAGGTCGCCGATAGCGCCGACATTGGCAATGTTTCCGTCCTCGTCCGCCAGCGTGTCTTCCAAAGCCACCGCCGAGCGAACAACCCAATTGCGCAACTCCCCCTGCGAAAGCACATTGTCCGCCGCCGCCGCTGTCGCCGACTCCACAAGCCCATAAGACGCCCACCAAGCGGGCACGGCAACCAGCGCAACGGCGCCCGCCGCGCCAGCAGAGGCAAGAAAGGCAAGTGAGAGAACAAACGGGTTTTTCATCGGGAGAAAGATTGGCGTGTGCGTTGCGAAGTGGAAAGCAGGGCGGTTGAAAATAGAGACAGTGCGGCGACGCAAGCACTTTTTTGAAAAATTTTCAGGGCAGTGAGCTCGGGTAGAATGAAGAAACCCTAACCCCCGAAAACTGGACACAGCCAAAGTAGCCCAGTCCCCGCCCGCATCCCAAGTCAAGGGGGAGGTGCTGGGTTTTGTCCGAGGACGCATAAAAACACGCTCGCCATTCCACCGGATTCGCGGAGGCAGGATTTGCGTCAATAGCGGGGGAGGGAGGTGTCGAGCGATGCAGCCCAGCGATTGATGCCGCCGGCAACGCTTGTGGCGGGAATGCCGTTGGCGCGTAGGAGGCGGGCGGCGCGCAGGGAACGTTGTCCATGATGGCAATAGACAAGAACGGTTTTATCGGCAGGGAAGGGGTGCTCTTTCAGGTAATCTGGCAGCGCGCCGAGCGGGATGTGAATGGAATCTGGGAGGTGACAAATGGCACGTTCAACAGCTTCGCGCACGTCAAGGAGAAGAATGCTTTCGCGCTGCGTGAGCCATTCACGGGCGTCTTCGCAGGAAATTTCGAGCGGGACATCCCCGGCGGTGCTCGGAGTATGCGCGGTGGCGCACGCGGCGCGGGCGTAGTTTTCGGCGAGAATTTCGCGGATGCGGGGCGTGTCGCCGCAGATCGGGCAGGTGTCACTGCGGGGAAGGGAAACGGTATGTGTATTGCCAGCAAGAAGATCGATCAGGAGGATGCGCCCGACAAGGGAGTTCCCGACGCGGGTAATGTGTTTGATGGCCTCCATTGCCATGAGGCTTCCAACGACGCCGCAAAGTGCGCCGAAAACGCCGGCTTGCTCGCAAGTCGGAACAGATTCGGGGTCAGGCATTTCGGGATAGAGGCAACGGTAACAGGGGGAACTCGCGGTGTTGTCAAAGAGGGTAATTTGTCCGGTGAATTGGAAGATGCTGCCGTGGATGAGCGGGCGGTTGGCGAGGCGGGCGGCGTCATTGGCAAGGTAACGTGCGGGGAAGTTGTCCGTGCCGTCGAGCACGATGTCGTATTGGGAAAAAAGCGTGAGGGCGTTGGCAGGCGTGAGGCCTTCGGGGTGCGGAATGAGCGTGGCTTGCGAATTGAGGGCGCGCAGGGAGGCGAGTGCAGCGGTGAGTTTGGCGGTGCCGACGTCTGCTTCACGAAAGAGAATTTGGCGTTGGAGGTTGTGGGTGGCGACCTCGTCGAAATCGGCAAGACCGAGGGTGCCGACGCCCGCAGCGGCGAGGTAGAGGGCAGCGGGAGAGCCGAGGCCACCAAGACCGATCAGGAGGACACGTGCGTTGAGGAGGCGTTGCTGGCCAAGTTCGCCTATTTGAGGGAGGCGAATGTGGCGGCTGTAACGGTGGAGAATTTCGTGCGCAAGTGGCATAGCAGTAACACGATAACGCGGACAGGGAAGGGGTGTTATTCCCCGCCGTCCGTGGAAGGAACAGACTCGGAGCGTGAAGTGCGCCGCACCCAGAGTGTTTTAGGCTTGGGAGGCGGAAGGCCGCGACATTCGTATGCCGTTCTAAAATGGAGTTTTGCGAAACTCCCGAACCTGTCCGCCCCGAATTTTTCGACGATGCGCAGCCCGACCTCTTTCGCTATCGCGCCCGAACCTTTGGGGAGTTTTTCGCCGGCAAGACGCGAAAGTTTAACGAGTTCGCGCACGTAGGCGGCGCGTGCAACGATTGAGGCGGCAGCGACGACGGGGTCTGACTCCGCCTTGGTGCGCATTCGCAAATCAAAGACGATTTTCCGGCGGCGCAATTCGGCTTGAACGAGCGGGGTCTTCGTGAATTGGTCGAGCAATCCCCAAGGCGGCGGGGCAGCGTGTTCTGCCGCAAATCGCGGGAGGCTGTCTTCGAGCGCGCTGGCGTGATACCACGCGAGCATCTTGTTCAAATTGTCGCCGAATTTGTGGTAAAGGGCATTGTATTTTTCCATCCCAGTGAACACCACCTTCACGATTACGCCGGGTGTCTGACGGATTTTTTTCTCAATTGCGAATATCGCGCTGTCGCTGGTGACGGTCTTGGAGTCGCGCACGCCCGCGTCTTGCCAATCGCGCACCATTTCGCCGGTTGCGATGACACATGCGGACACAAGGGGTCCGAAAAGGTCTCCTTTGCCCGATTCATCCAGCCCCGCGTGGTCTTCATACCATTCAGGATGAAGCACTTCGTCATAGCCAAGCAATGCCTCACCAGTGATTTCGGGTTCCAATACGTTACTGACAAACTCTTCCGTCTTTTTCCCCGCCACAACGAGTTTGCCCGATTTGTATGCGACGACGTTCACTTTGTCGTCCTTGTAGGCAAACACGCTGTGCTCGACAGGGAAGGGGACCCAGAGCTTGCGGGAACACCATGCACCAAGTTTCTTGATCTGCTCGGGCGTGAGCTTGATGGTGTAGGACGCACGCGGCGCGGGCGCTCCACCATCATCACCGTCCCCGCCGGACTTTTGTTTGAACGACATGATTTGCCCACGATGTTCCGAAAATGCCCGCCCTCAAACTGAAAGATTCGCGCAGAGCGGAATCCCGAAAATGTTTTCAGTGAATCATGCAAAAAACGCACTTGATCGCACTCCGCGCAGGGGCAAAATACGCACGCATGGAGCGTTGTCGTCTGTTTTTCTTTTTCCCCGCATCCGTTGCGCCGGTGATTCTCATGCTGGCGGCGTGCTTGATTGGCTGCAAACCGGACGATGTCCCGCCGTCCCACGTGTATAAGGGAAAACTCTCCGCGCAATACCCCAACCAAGTGATCGAAGTTTACAGGTCAATAGACGGAAAATTCTCAATCGGTTCCGCTCTCATCGACGTATCGGGCGACGGAATTCCCGACCGGTTGATAGAAATACGCGACGGGCAGATCGTATCAGTCAGCGGCGTCAACAGCGCAAAATACTCGGCGGCGTCCTACACCAACCTCGATTCCCCCTCGCGTCCCCAAAGTGCCCAGCCACCGCCAGCCCTCATCGAGTTCGTAGCCGCCACGAAAAGCCCGCCCGACGAGGCGGCATTGGACGCCCTTTACGCAGAAACGCCGCAGCAACCTCACCAATCGTGGCTCCTCGCCGAACGCCTGCGCAACGCCACCGGCGCCGCCTTCGTCGAAGGCGTCCACGCCCGCGTCAAATTCTACTTTGAACGCGAAAAACTCCCCGAGCAATCCGCCTTCATCCTCTCCGGTCTCGGCGAAAAAGGGATCGCCACCCTCGGGGAAATTCTCCGCAGCAAAAAGAACACCCCTATCGCCGCGTTCGCCTCCGCCGCCCTGCGCGACAGCCCCGCAAGCGTTTCCGCCGCCATCGAAGACATGCTCGCCCTGCTCGCCGATCCCACTACCAGTCAAGGGATTCAACAAGACATCTTCCTCTCGCTCGAAGCCGAATTGATGCGCAACCCCGTCAGCTTTTTTGAAAGTTGGTGGAAAACGTCCCCGGCACTTCGCGAACGCGTCAACAAGCACGCCCACGACCGCACCGCCCCCACCGCCGCCGCCAAAGAAGAACTTGATGAAATCGTAAAACACGACGTTTCTCCCAAAATCGCCACCGCCGGCGGTCCCTCCCTCCTCATCCGCCTCCACGAAATCGCGAACAAACGCATGGCGGCAGCCCGCAAAAACCCAAACCCAATCAGCACCGAACTCACCGAAGCCGAGTGGTTCGCCAACTGCGTCAAAAAGCTCAACCTCATGGCTGCCGAACTCCGCATTTCTTCTGTCACAACAACACCACCACCAACAACTAAACCGACCACAACAAACTCGCTTCCATGAACAAGAAAATCGGAATTATCGGAGCCGGCGGCATGGCACGCTACCACGTCGCAGGCTTCAGAAACGCAGGTGCCGACGTCGTCGCCATCGCCGACACCAACATCGCCGCCGCCAAGAAATTCGCGGACGCCGAAGGCATCCCCAAAACCACCGCCAGCCCAGCGGAATTGTTAGAACTGCCGGGCATAGATGCGGTGTCCATCGTCGTCCCTAACAAATTCCACGCTCCGCTCGCCATCCAAGCGCTCAAAGCCGGCAAAGACGTGTTTTGCGAAAAACCGCCCGCACTCAGCGCCCGCGAGACCAAAGCCATGGCAGATGCTGCAACGAAGGCAAAACGCACTCTCTTGTTCAACTTCAACAACCGCGCCCGCCCCGAAAGTTACGCACTGCGCGAGTACCTGCAAGGCGGCGAAGCCGGCGTTATCAACTCTGCCCAAGCCAAATGGTCCCGCCGCGCCGGCATCCCAGGCTTCGGCGGCTGGTTCACCACCAAGGCACTCTCCGGCGGCGGTCCCGTCATCGACCTCCTCCATATGCTCGATCTCGCCCTCTACCTCATGGGAAACCCGGAACCGGATTACGTTCTCGCCCAAACCTTTAACACCTTTATTGACGATAAAAGCTTCAAGGGACCCTGGGGCATCAAAGACGTTCAAAAAGGCGTCACCGACGTCGAAAGTGCCGCCCACGGCTTCGTTAAATTCAAAACAGGGCAGGTCGTCTCCCTCCAAATGTCATGGGCAGAACTCGTCGCCCGCGAAGAAGTCTCCGTCACCTTCCAAGGCACCAAGATCGGCGGCCTCATCCGGCGCCTCTTCGACCGCGACGGCCTCGACGACACCGCCATTGATACCTGTGAACTCTACACGCACGACCACGGACGTCCCGTGAACCGCACCATCGTCGTTCCCGCCGACCCAACGATGGGACGCGTACGCTCCGCCGAAAACTTCATCGCCACCCTCGAAGGCACCGAAGAACCACTCAACACACCCACCCAGGCAGTTTCCCTAATGCGCATCATTGACGCTATTTACGCGTCCGCGACCACCGGGAAACCTGTTAAGTGCTGACAACAAAATGCCAACTTCCCCATCTCTCACCATCACTGCTGCTCCCGCACACGGGCACTTCCGACCATGATGACGACTGATTTCGCAATCGTTACCCTCATTGTTGGCGGTGCCACCGTCTTCCTCATGCGACACGCATTGTGCAACCTTCGCCGCAACCAATCCAGCGGGTTTTGCGGAAAATGCGAGAAACACCAGCGAGCATGTCGGATATATCCCCATGATTACCACGGGGATAAAGGGCAAAAAGCCGATTAGACATAATGTTTATTGTGCGAAAAAAAATCTCTTGTGATTCTCGCCCTTTTGATCAATCTGTTGAGCGTTCGTTCAATAAAACTAACTCAGAACACTGAAAAAAATGGAATCAAACCAAATCGCCACGAGGCAGCAACAAAGCTTGCAGACACAACAAAACATACAGCAGGCAGCCGGAGTAACCGGAGTGCCTTCGTTCCAACCAACACCATTGCAGGACCTGTGTTACAAAGTAACCGGTTGTTCAATAACGGTGCTAAACACAATCGGACCAGGTCTCGACTCTAAAGTCTATGAGAACTGTCTGATGATAGAACTCGCCAAACAAGGTCTGCAGTTTGAGTATCAACGCAAAGTGGACGTCGTTTACAGCGGACAAAAAGTCGGGGTTGTCACCCTCGGTTTAATAGTAAGTGACATGCTTCTTGTGGACACCCGCTCGGTGGCATTCTTTAACGAAACCGATTTTTCTGAGAACATCAGCTATCTGAAGTTGACCCAACTTCCCATGGTGCTTATGCTGAACTTCAAGTTCGGAAAACTCCAGTGGAAAAAAATCGCGTATGACCCCAACCGATAACTCGCCTTTCGTTTCTTCTTCTACATAGCAAAAGAGACACAATCCTTCAAAAGGGTTGTGTCTTTTTTATTCCCACCCTGCCCCGCCAACACCGTAAATAAAAACAAAAAATCCTCGCTTACAGAATTTCTTTTAAGCGATTCCACAGCGTAATTAATCAGTGCTAAATTCCGGTCTCACCCGATTTCTCACCCGCGCCAACGGCGCATTCTAATGCGCCCGTGCCGGCAACGGTATCTCAACGCGCCAACGGCGCATCCTAATTATAGCCCAGGGCAACGCCTCTGGGTATTTGGGAAACCACAAGAATAAAGGTAACCGTTCCCGAAAGTGCCCCCTAACTTTGCTCGGTGCCCGCTGGTAATCTCGCGGGCGTATGTTTTCTTTTAATTCTCATTCCAAGATTCTGCTGGCGGTTGAGCCGGTGGATTTGCGCAAAAACTTTGCCGGACTCTGGGCACTGGCGTCGGAGTCGCTGGGCGTAGAGCCGCGCAGCGATTCGGTTTTTGTTTTCACGAACCGCGCTCACTCGCGGGTCAAAATTCTCGCCTGGGACGGCACGGGCGTCTGGGTCTGCGCGAAGCGTCTCGAAAAAGGGACGTTTGCTTGGCCTCGAAACGCCGC
>JAISZI010000032.1 GCA_031269335.1 Puniceicoccales bacterium | reverse complement strand
CTTCCGGGGGATGCGTTGTCGGCTTGGCCCCAACGGGGCGGTTCTAAGTTAGCCCAGGGCAACGCCCTTGGGTTTGATGTCCATCTACACCACAAGCCCCAAAGGGGCGGCACCAAGTTAGCCCAGGGCAACGCCCTGAGTATTCGGCAACAACACAAACCATAGCCCCAACGGGGCGGCTCTAATTCATCCCAGGGCAACGCCCTGGGGTTGGGATTAGAATGCGCCGTTGGCGCGGGTGTTGGCACACCGTCGCCTTCGCCACATCCTTCCCCCAGGGCGCTGCCCTGGGAAATACTTGGTGCCGCCCCTTTGGGGCTTTTTCTTTTTGGTTTACCAATACCCAGGGCGTTGCCCTGGGCTATATTAGGGCCGCCCCTTTGGGGCTTTGTTTTCCCTTTCCATCCCCGCACCCAGGGCGTTGCCCTGGGAAATGATTGGTGCCGCCCCTTTGGGGCTTCTGTTTTTTGGTTTACCAATACCCAGGGCGTTGCCCTGGGAAATGATTGGTGCCGCCCCTTTGGGGCTTTGTTTTTGCGGTTCCACAAATACCCAGGGCGCTACTCTGGGCTATCATTAGGATGCGCCGTTGGCGCGGACGAACGAGGATACACCGTTGCCTTTGTGTGAGTCGCCTCCTTGTAGTCGCGCCCCTTGGGGGATTACAATCCCGCTTTGCGCCAGCCTATCTTTCGCCCAACTCCATTTCCCAATTTATCCTTGGTGGCAGCCATTTCTTGCCTCAGGTCGTCCCACACAGACTCCGCCCGTAACGCTGGCATTTCCAGCAGCTCGCGCAGCGGCACACGGACGAAATCGCGCTCCGCATAACGCGGATGCGGCAGGGTCAATCGCGGAGTCGCACGCGTCTCGCCCTCATAAAAAAGCAAATCGATATCCAGCGTGCGTGGTCCGTTTCGCTCCCCTCGCTCTCGCCCTCGTTTTTCCTCAATGCCCAAACATGCCTCCAACAACTCCTCCGGCGTTAAATGCGTAACCACAGCGCCCGCCGCATTGAGAAAATCCGGCTGCGCCTCAATCCCCACCGGTTTCGTCTCATAAAGCGACGATATCCCAAGCACTTGCGTCCCTGCCAAACACCCGATTTCCGCCACGGCCGCGGCAAGATGCGCCTCGCGATCTCCAAGATTGCTCCCAAAAGCCAACAATGCTTGCCGCCCCCCTTCCCTCCTCAAGCGGCTTGTTTGCTCGTTCTTCATGATAGCGGCGTGTGGTGCGACGGCGGCGGTTTTTCACGCTTTCTCGTTCGGTATCAGCAACGTTGTTTGCTGATTCGGTCGATGAGAAAGTCCACTTCGCGTTTGGTGCCCGGGTTGGTGGCGCAACGTTCTTCGACGACTCTGCGTGCGTGGATGACGGTGCCGTGATCGCGACCGCCGAAAGCCTCGCCAATTGCGGTGAGGGACATGGAGGTGAGATTCACGCAAAGGGACATCGCTACTTGGCGGGGAAACGCGACTTGGGCGGTGCGCCGTTTACCGGTCATATCCGCAAGGGAAATGCGATAGTATTCCGCCACTCGTTTTTGAACGCCCTCGGCGGTAATTTGTTCGCGCACTTCTTCGATAAGTAGGTCGTGCAACACTTCTTCCGTCGATTGAGGCGTGATCTCGCGCCCGAGGTTCTTGTAGCCGTGCAAGCGGAGAATGGCTCCTTCAAGATTACGCACGTTGCGCGAAATGCGCGTTGCCAAAAATTCTATAACTTTCGGGGATAATTCGAGTCCGCACAGGCCGGCTTTTTTACGCAGAATTGCCATGCGTGTTTCGAGCCGCGGCGAACCGATATCGGCGGTATAGCCCCAGCTAAAACGCGAGACAAGGCGGTCTTCAAGAGAGGTGATTTCGCTGACGGGGCGGTCGCTGGTGAGGACAATTTGCCGGTGATAATTGTGTAACTCGTTGAATGTGTGGAAAAACTCTTCTTGGGTGCGTTCTTTGCCGGCGAGGAAGTGGATATCGTCAATGAGGAGCACGTCCGTATCGCGATAACGGCGCCGGAACGCGGGGAGTCCCCGTTCTTGGACGGCGGTGATGTAGTCGTTGGTGAACACTTCGCTCGTCACGTAGAGGATACGCGAGTCGGGGGAATGGCGCAGCACGGCGTGGGCGATGGCGTGCATGAGGTGTGTTTTGCCGAGGCCAGTCGCGCCGTAGATGAAAAGGGGGGTGTAGGTCTTGCCGGGGTCGTTTGCCACGGCGAGCGAGGCGGAGTGCGCCAATTCGTTTTCTGGACCGACGATGAAATTCTCGAAGGTGTTGCAGCTCTTGATGGCGGCGGGTGTTACGACCGGGCGCGGTTCGCGTGGGGCGGCGGGCGGGGCGGCAGGTTCGGCACTGGGCTTGGATTCGGGCACCGTCAACGTCTCGGCGGCGCGTAGCGTGTAGCGCATGTTGCGCCCCGCAGCGAGCGTGATGTGGTTGGTGAGTAGTTCCTGGTAATTACGGTTTACCCATAGTTCGCCGATGTAACTCGGGGCGACGAGGCTCAAACTCTCATCGTCGCCCCCATCGCAAACAATCGGCTCGATCCAGCTTTGGTAGGCGGAATGTGTCCGCAATCCGTCCTGCACCGTGTTCCAGAGTGCTCTGGCGTCGTTTATGGTGGGCATGAAGGGAAATAGGTGTTTCGCGGTTAAAATCAGCAAGTTATTCACAGTCATTCGCCGTCTCCGGCAACGAAATGTCCGCTGCGGCGGCGGTCTCGTTGAGCGGGTGAAAAAGGGCGTCCGGCGCGTCGATGCTGCCGGAAAAGCAGTGCATCAGCGTGGAAGGATGCACTCCTTTCTTTATGATTATCAATAAGTTGTTCTCTTGAAAAAAAAGTTTTCATGGAAAAAGCTCAAGGAAGTCGAGAAGGTCAAAGTCGTTGTGGAAGCGTTGGCGCGGCCAGTGATGCGCAACTTTGGCGACTTCCCCGACAGGCGCAAGGGGAAGTAATTCCCAATTTATTCACAACGCTCCGAGAATAAGTGTTACATCTTTTTTTCATTTCTGTTACGAACGTGCATTTCTCTGTGGAAACCAAGGTGTTGCAAAGATAAATAGATTGAATATGCAATTTTTTACGAGAAGACCAATAAAGTTTCTTCACCCACCGCCGCGAGGAGAGGCGGGTGCTCGGTTTTTTCCGTTGACACTACGAGTCTGGCGAAATTGCTCCCGTGCGTGACACGTTTCGTTTTTTTCGACTGTGACTCGACGCTCAGTGCCATTGAGGGCATTGACGAGCTGGCGCGCCTGCGTGGGGATGCGCTCTTCGCCGTAGTCTCGCAGATGACCCGTGATGCCATGAGCGGTGGCGTTCCCCTTGAAGAAATTTTCGCTCGGCGGCTCGAACTTATCCGCCCGACGCAGGCGGAAATGGACAGTGTCGGCGCGCTTTACGTCGAAAAAATCGAGCCGGACGCCGCCAAAACGCTCTCTTCGCTGCGCCAAGCCGGCTGGACGCCCGTCATCATCAGCGGGGGTTTTCGCCAAGCCATTCGCCCCCTTGCCGCTCACCTCGGCATCGATCGCATTGAGGCGGTTGACGTCTTTTTCAATGCCGACGGCTCCTACCGCGATTTTGACCGTGATTATCCTACAACACGTGTTCGCGGGAAAAACGAGGTCATCTCGGCGATAAAAGCTGCCTGCCGCCCAACGCAAGTCGTCATGGTGGGCGACGGCGCGAGCGATCTCGAAACTGCGCCCGATGTGGACTTGTTTGTGGGTTTTGGCGGCTATGCCGTGCGTGAAAAGGTCAAAGCCGGTGCACAGGCGTTCATTTACGGAATGAACGAGCTTCCGGCACTGCTCCTTTCGCGAGAAATTTGACTTTTTCGACGCGCTAATTTGCCCGCCGGGCGTTTCACAATTTTTCGCCGGCGGAGGCGTCGTCCTGCGCTTTTTTAAGACTATTTTTGTTTATTTTTTCCCACGAATCTTTCAGCGAGACGGTGCGATTGAAGACCGGGGCATCCGGTTTGCTGTCCCTTATATCGGCGACAAAATAGCCGATGCGTTCAAATTGTAAGCGTGTTCCTGGGGCGATTTTTGCGAGAGAAGGTTCCGCGTGGGCGGTTACGATTTTTAACGAATTTGGGTTGAGGTGTTCGCGCCAGTCTTTGCCATCACTTTCATCGTTAAGGTCTTCCTTGGAAAAAAGCCTGTCGTAAAGGCGGGTTTCGAGAGGGATCGCGTGGGAGGTGCTTACCCAGTGGATTGTAGATTTAACCTTGCGCCCGTCGGGTGCATCCCCGCCCCGAGTCGCGGGGTCGTAGGTGCAGCGGATTGCGATGATGTTGCCCGAAGCGTCTTTTTCGACACCTGTGCAGGTGATGAAATATGCCCAGCGCAGCCGGATTTCGCGACCGGGGGACAGGCGGAAGAACTTTTTCGGGGCGTCTTCTTTGAAATCGTCGCGTTCGATGAAAATTTCGCGGGAAAAAGGGATTTTGCGCGTTCCGGCGGCGGGGTCTTCGGGGTTGTTTACGGCATCGAGCCATTCTTCTTTTTCGGAGGGGTAATTTTCAATGATGACGCGCAGCGGGTCGAGAACGACCATGACGCGGGAGGAGGTTTTATTCAGGTCTTCGCGGACGGCGTGTTCGAGGAGGGCGACGTCGGTGAGGCTATTGAATTTTGTGACGCCGATAGTTTCGCAAAATTTCCGGATAGATGCCGGTGTGTATCCGCGGCGGCGGAATCCGCAAAGGGTAGGCATTCGGGGGTCGTCCCAACCGGAAACGTGGTTTTCGCGGACGAGTTCGTATAATTTGCGTTTACTCATCAACGAATAGGTGAGGTTGAGGCGGGCAAACTCGTATTGGCGGGGCTTGGAGGGAGTATCGGCATGGGTGATAATCCAATCGTAAAAAGGGCGATGCACCTCAAATTCCAGCGTGCAAATGGAATGGCTAACGCCCTCGAATGCGTCTTCGAGCGGGTGAGCGAAGTCATACATGGGGTAAATGCACCATTTATCGCCGGTGTTGTGGTGGGAGATTTTGCGAATGCGGTAGAGGACGGGGTCGCGCATGTGCATATTGGGGGAGGCGAGGTCGATTTTTGCGCGCAGCGTAGCGGTGCCTTCCGTGTAAAATCCGGTGCGCATTTTGGCGAATTCGGCGAGATTTTCCGCAATGGGGCGGTCGCGCCACGGGCTTGGTTTTGCCGGTTCAGTCGGCGTGCCGCGGCAGACACCCATTTGCTCCGCAGAGAGATGGCAAACGTAGGCGAGTCCCTTTTCGATGAGCCGGACGGCGCACGCGTGCATTTGCTCAAAATAGTCGGAGGCTTGATAATAGTGCGTCGCCCAGTCGAAGCCCAACCAGCGGATGTCTTCCTTGATGGATTCCACGTATTCGACGTCTTCCTTGGTCGGATTCGTGTCGTCCATCCGCAGGTGGCAACGCCCGTTAAATTCAAGGGCGAGGCCGAAATTGAGGCAAATGGACTTGGCGTGCCCGATGTGCAGATAGCCGTTAGGTTCCGGCGGAAAACGGGTGATGACGCCAGCGCACCTTCCCGTTGCAAGGTCTTCTTGGATGATCTGCCGAATAAAATGCGCTCGCGCTACGGGAACATTCGCAGCGGTGGAAATACTTGCGGGAACGGAAGGTGAAGATTCTGACATGGTGACCGGTGAAAGGCGGGTATTTCCGAAAAAAATTCGCTGAAAGCAATGTTGTTGTTTGCCCCCGCGAACGCTTCGCGCAGTCGCAGCGACAAGCACCGTGTCGAAGGCGGACGCTCGGTACCCGTTTTTTTTATTTTCAAAACCGCCGCTCCATCCAAGCCTCGGCAAATGGATTCCTTTGATAGAATCGCTTCGGCATTTCAAAACGCACGCCGCCAAGGTCGGGCTGCCTTCATCGCCTACGTCTGTGGCGGCGACCCGGATTTTGAAACATCGGCAGCCCTGATGGAATCTCTGCTCAATACGGGCGTGGACATTTTAGAAATTGGGGTGCCCTTCTCCGATCCCCTGGCGGACGGACGCACCAACCAACTCGCCTCCCAACGCGCCCTCGAAAGCGGCATGACCAGCGAAAATCTCCTTTCCCTCGTCCGCCTCACCCGCGAAAAATTCCCCAACGTCCCCTTCATTCTCTACATCTATTACAACCTCATTTTATCCCAAGGCACCGCCGCCTTCCTGCGAGCTTGTAAAAATGCCGGTGTTGACGGCATTCTCGCCCTCGACTGCCCGCCCGAAGAAGCGGGCGAGCTGCTCGCCGCCAGCCGCGAAAACGGGCTTGCCAACATCTTCATCGTCGCGCCAACCACGCCACCCGATCGCATTGTCCGCATCACCAGCGAGGCATCGGGGTTCATTTATTACGTCTCCCGTGAAGGCGTAACCGGCGAACATAAAGACCTCGCCCAGAACATCGGTTCTGCCGTCGCCAGGATAAAACACTATACCGCCCTGCCGGTCGCAGTCGGCTTCGGCATCTCCTCCCCCGAACAAGTCGCTGCCGTGGGGCGCGTCGCCAATGGCGTCGTCGTCGGAAGCGCGCTCGTAAACGTCATCGCCGCCAATCTCCACGACCGAACAAAAATCCCCGCCGCACTCGCCACGAAAACCGCCGCGCTCCTCAGCGGCCTGCGGAAATCGCCGCAGACATAGCGAAAGAAAAGGCGAGAAGGTCGCAAACGGGCGGAATTGTCGAAAGAGCACTTGTCAAAAAAGATTTTCACCTTGCCAACGAGCGCCGTTCCCCCAGCGTGCGCGTTCCTTTTTTTCAAACTGTTCCCATGCGCGACGAATACCTGAAAGCAGCCAACAAAGTCATCACCGACCCAAACATCCTCATCAACGTCGTTTCACGCCGTGTCAAACAGCTCAAGTCTGGCATGGAACCCCTCGTCCAATCGCTTGAAAAACTCGAAGCCGAAGACATCGCCTTGCGCGAAATCATCGAAAAGAAAATAAGTTACGAACTTTACACGCCTGCCACCGGCGCGTGAGCAAAACACCCGAAACATGGCAGCGTCCACCCGTAAACGCCAGCCGCAGGATTTCCGTAACGCAAAAGCGGGACGCGACTACTTCCTTGAACAACGCTTCGAGGCAGGAATCGCCCTCACAGGCACCGAGATCAAAGCCATCCGCACGGGACGCGTGAACCTCGCCGACAGTTTCGTGCGCATCGACCGCGGGAATCCCATTCTCTACCATGCGCACATTTCCGAATACAACTTCGGCAACCAAAACAACCACAACCCCTACCGTCCGCGCCACCTCCTCCTGCATAAACGCGAAATACACAAAATCTCCGCTGCGGTGCAATCCGGAGGATACACCGTCATCCCCGTCCGCCTCTTCTTCAAAGGAGCCTTGGCAAAACTCGAAATCGCCATCGCCAAAGGAAAACAACACCACGACAAACGCCAAAGCCTCAAACAACGCGACGACGATCTCGAAATCCGCCGCGCCCTGCACCAACGCTTTTAACTCCGCGACTCTCTTACTCTCCGCCGCCGTAAATGCTCCACCTCATCCTTTACCAACCCCAAATCCCCCAAAACACCGGCAACATCGGGCGTCTCTGCGCAATCTCCCGCTCGCGCCTTCACCTCATCCACCCCCTCGGTTTCAAAATCACCGACGCCGCCTTGCGCCGTTCAGGCATGGATTACTGGCACTCCCTCGACGTCCACCACCATGCAGACTGGACAACGTTTACCGCCAGTAAAACCCGTCCCCACGGCCACCTCTGGCTCCTCACCACTAAAGCGACCCAAACCATTTGGGACACCAACTTTACCGACGACGACGGTCTCGTCTTCGGCAATGAAGGAAGCGGCTCGCCCCCGTGGCTCCACGAAGCCATCGGCAACGACCACCGCATCACCATTCCCCAATTCAACCCCGCCCTGCGCTCACTCAACCTCTCCACCGCCGCCGGCATCGCCACTTACGAAGCCCTTCGCCAATGCACCGCAAGAGAGCGAGCAAGTGCGGTGCCCGCCGTTCTCACGCAAAGCCCCAAAGGGGCGGCCCCAACATAGCCCAGGGCAACGCCCTGGGTATTAGGAGGGAAAGGGAAGGAAAAAGCCCCAACGGGGCGGCCCCAAGTTAGCCCAGGGCAACGCCCTGGGTATTAGGAGAGAAAGGGAAGGAAAAAGCCCCAAAGGGGCGGCCCTTCCTCCCTATCCCCTATTTCCCTCACCACCTCCTTCCCTATCCCATATTCCCCCTCCCCTATCTCCTCTTTTCTCTTTCCTATCTCCCCTCCCTCTTTCCTCTGCCTTTTGCCTCTTGCCTCCCGCCGCTCTCCAAACATTTTTCGCAATCGAAACCACACCACCATGAGCCGTTTTGCCACGCCATACGCCGATGTCACCTTTAAGCTCTATTTCGGACAGGAGGAAACAAAAGACCTCCTGCGCGATTTTCTAAACACCCTCCTGCCCGCCGAAAACCAAATCAACGACATCATTCTCCTCAACACCGAGAGGGTTTCTTCCCTCGAAGGCTACAAAGGCGTCACCTTCGACGTGCACTGCACCAACGCCAAAGGCGAAATCTTCATCGTAGAAATGCAGCGCGCCCGGCAAAACCACTTCATAGA
>JAISZI010000031.1 GCA_031269335.1 Puniceicoccales bacterium | reverse complement strand
TCTCTACAACGTCAAACGCTCACTTGTGTTGTTGAAAAAGCCGCAAGAAGAGTTAGACAAGATTCTTCAACGAGGTAAATATGCCCTTACTCCTGATGCAATCTCTGGGAACGTAGGCTGACTGTGTTCCGACGCGAAAAAGCAGGCAAATGACAATGCTAAATCACTCGAATTAACAAATTTTTCCATTTGAAAAACGAATTTTCTATGTAGCAAAACATAACCACATAAAAAAATGAAAAATCAAAGAATACAGAAAAGAAGATTTTATTTTTTTAGGAGTGTCTGCAATATAAACTCTTTTTGGCGTTCGCCGTTGTAGAGGGCGAGTTGGACGTCTTTTAAGAGAGTTTTATTGCGCAAAAATGTACTCGTTGGAGAGTGTTTTTCGCGGCGCGCTTCAATTCTCCAAGGCGACGCTACTCGCGCTCGAACCACGGGCGGCGGCAACCCTCGCGCAGATCGAAGCCGTCGAGCAACATCACAAGCGCCGTCGGCTCGATGCGGATTTTAACACAAGGCGCGGCGGTGGCGGCGGCTGCGCGATGGGAACGGCCGCTTGCGGTGTTTCGAGGCCAAGCAAACGTCCCTTTTTCGAGACGCTTCGCGCAGACCCAAACACCCGTGCCGTCCCAAGCGAGAATCTTCACCCGCGAGTGAGTGCGGTTCGTGAAAACAAAAACCGAGTCGCTGCGCGGCTCTACGCCCAGCGTCTCCGACGCCAGTGCCCAGAGTCCGGCAAAGTTTTTGCGCAAATCCACAGGTTCAACCGCCAGCAGGATTTTAGAATGAGAATTGAAAGAAAACATACGCCCGCGATGTTACCAGCGGGCACCGACCAAAGTTAGGGGGGACTTTCGGGAACGGTTACAGCCGCCCTTTTGGGTTTTGTGGTTGTTAATGGACATCCGAACCCCAGGGCGTTGCCCTGGGCTAACTTGGAGTCGCCCCTTTGGTGCTTTTTTCTTCCCTTTCTCTTCCAAACCACAGGGCAACGCCCTGGGTTTGAAGGTCATTATCAACACCAAAAGCCCCAAAGGTGCGGCTCCAGGAGGTGCCACGGAACTGCTCCGGACGCCGTAATGTTATTAAATTTACTAAAGAACACAATTAAAAATCTAATACCTGCGCGGCCTCGTTTTTAATTCTTTAATTTTTACTAAAAAACACAACAAAGCTGCCCGTCCAACAACACAGCTCTTCAAAGCAAAGAATGTCCACACATGAAATACACACTTAGCAAACGCTTCTTACAAACGCTCGCCGTCGCGCTCGCGCTGCCCGCCGTCACAACCGCACCAGCCGCACTTGCCGCGCCCGACACCACCGCCACTGCGCCAAAGCCCGCCGCGTCGGCACCCGCGCCTGCCGCGTCCACTACCGCTGCGCCAAAACCCGCCGCTGCCGCAAAACCCGCCGCACCCACCGCCGCACCCACCGCCGCGCCCACCGCGCCCACCGCGCCCACCACCACCGCACCTGCGACCGATGACGAAGCCGTCATTCTCGGCGATGTCGAAGTCGAAGGTGCTGGCATCGAGAACAGCGTGCTTCCTGTGCGCCCCTCGCGTTCCCTTTACGGGTTCAACGAACTCCTCAAAGACACTCCGCGCTCGGTGTTCCAAATCTCCTCTGCCCAATTGGCGAACGACAACATCCGCAATTTCACGGATTTCTCCCGTTACTCGCCCAGTGTCCGCCGCGGCACGACTTCCACCTATTCCATTGCCAATATCCGTGGCAGCACCGCCGATACTGCCCGCAACGGCACCATTCTCTTCAATCCCGCCCTGCGCCCTTTCAACAACAATGCGTGGGAATCCGTGGACATCGTCGCCGGCGTCCCGAGCGTTTCCCAAGGCTCCACCGCACGCACTTCCGGTTACGTAAACTACATCACTAAAAAACCTTTCTTGGACGGACCGCACACCACCATTTCCGTCCAAGGCGGGCGCATCGGCACCACTCCTGCTACTTCCTACAACCAATACTCCGTCCAACTCGACCACAGCCTTGTCCTCATCAAAGACGAGCTTGCCGTCCGTTTAAGTGTCCAGCGCACCGAAGCGGAACAATACTGGAACGGCTCGGCGGGTGATTTCAAAGACATCTATGGTGCTGTCACATGGAAACCCGCCAAAAAAGTCACCATCGACGCCAATTTCACCTATCTCGCCTCTGAAGGCGGCGTCCCCTGGGGCATCAATCGCATTGATCAGCAACTCGTCAGCAATTGGAAATACCGCACTGGCGACTATGTTCCGCAAGTTTCCTATCCCTATCCCAGCAATCCCTTTTACGATCCCGCCAGCGTCGCCTACACTTTCAATCCCTCGCTCAATGGCTGGACGAAACCCGATGGCTCGCTCGCCTATGCGCTTGGCAGCGAACCGTGGAACTCGCCCACCAATTACGGGAAACTTTCCTTTGTCGCGCCCCAAGGCTACGGAACGGAACGCCGCGAAATCGAAGGGCACCAAACCGTGGACGGGAATTCAAGTTACAACAACAACGTTGCGCAGGAATACATCGCACAAGTCGTCACAACGGTGGAACTTAACGAGCATTTTACCTTCGTGAACCGCACCTCCTACCAGTATATTAACAACCGCAACCAAAAATACGATTTCTATTACAGCGAACACCCAAACAAGCTCTTTGAAACACGCTTCGAGTTGCAAACAAATCACGAGTTTTCCATCGCAGGCATCGCAATTCGCCACCAAAGCAATACCGGGACAAGCTACCGCCATCTAGTCAACACCTGCGACGCTGCCGTCTCCAATCTCGCAGGCGCCAATGCCTCGGAATATACCGATATTTTTGGTTCCTACGGACTGGATTGGTCATCAAAACTTAGCACATCCGAATATCAAGTTCACGTCAGCGATCTCCTTGGCGTTTCGCCAATTAACATCGGCAACCCCGGCGACCCCGGCGTGAACAACCGCGGCGTCATTCGCACCGGTTACGGTTACGTGGACTGGGAGCCAAGCTGGTGGGACGGCGGAACACTGCGCTCGCTTGGTATCGCAAACTCCTTTCTTACCACCGGCTTCACAAGTTTCTATGACCGCCGCGAAAATACGCTCCGCTACCACAATCTCTTTACAGACCACAAAGTTGACATTGGGAAACCGCTCACCGTCCACGTCGCCGGACGCCTCTCTTATATCGCCGACAAAGCCGAACATACGAATCTCACCAAGAGATTCTTTGAAGCCGGAGTTTTTCACGAAGACGCCACTGTGCGCGCAAGCGATTCTTACTATGGATGGAACGGTCAGTTTGACGCCAGCATCGTTTTTCACGCAACGTCATGGTTGAACGTTTACGCCACTTACGATTACTCGCAAACCATCACAGGATGCGGCTGCTGCGAAGCCGACGGCTGGTCGTTTTTTGGCTCAAACACACTCGACCCGAATCACTTCAAAACACCGAGCAAACTGCTTGAATTCGGTGCTAAAGCGGAGCTTATACGAAACACTCTTTTCTCTAATTTCGCCTATTTCCGCCAGACACGCACCGACTCTTACACGGACCCGACAACGCGGGCTATTATGAATTCGACGCAGCTTTTCGAGGGTCTCGAATTTTCACTCACCTATCAACCCAGCGCACGCACGCTCCTTGGGGCCAACTACTCCTATATCCATGTCACTTCCAAGGATACCGGAGCACGTTCCACAGGGCAACCCTTGCACACGTTCAACCTCTGGGGAAGTTACCAGTGGGACAACGGCGTCGGCGTCAAGGCAACCTTCTGGGCAACTTCCGAATGGAATGTCACCGCCAATGCCTCGGTAAAAGTCCCCGTGCAATACAACCTTGATTTGGGAGTGTTCTACACGCACAAGCTCGGAAAAGGTCTTCTGCGCGCCGACATTGACATCTTAAACGTCACCGATGAAAGAGGCTGGAGTCCCTCCGGCGGCATTGGAGGAAATTCCTACACCTACCTCCTCCCGCTCGAACGCCTCGGACTCCAAGCTAAAATCAGCTACTCGTTTTAAGTTCACCCGCGCTCCCCCGAAGGTGGATAACGGGAATAACCAGCAGTGGAGCGTAGCGAAACTGCCGGACGGCGGACGCCCTCCACCCGCGCCCCGGAGGGGCGCGACTACAAGGCGCATTGGCGAAGTCAGAAGTTGCTGGAGTTGCGCCCCTTCGGGGCGCGGGTAGGGGGGGAGCTGATCCGCCGGTTCCGCGCTCGCTGTGCTCGCGCTCCACCGGCGGTTATTCACGTTGTGCCCCTCCGGGGCGCGGAGGCATAGGTGCGGATCCGCTGCGGCGGGCTTTTCAACCCTTTGACGACACAAAAAAAGCTACACGGAACCTTGGTGTCCGTGTAGCGTGTGTTTTGTGGAGGTGATTACTTTTTCGCGGCTGCTGGGGGAGTGTTGTCCGTGAGAGTAATGACGGAGATGGTTTGGAATGCGTCGGTTTTGTGGGGACCGTTGTTGAGGTCTATGTTTGAGACATAAACTTTATTGCCGCGGCGGATGCATTCGGAGGGCGTGTCGAGTTCGCCGTTGGCACCGTCGGCGGGGACGGCGTTTTGGGAGACGATCTGCGATTTGCCGGTTTTTGCGTTTATTTTGACGATGGCGTTGCCGACGAAGTCGGCGATCCAGAGGTTGTCTTCGCTGTCAATGTGGAGACCGTCGAGGCTGATTGCTCCTTTTGGGCGGGCGAAAACTTGGGACGAGGCGATGGAGCCGTCTTTTTTGAAGGTGTATTTTCTCACTTCGTTGTCTCCGAAGTTGTTCACGTAGAGATTTCCTTTGGAGTCGAAGTCCACGCCGTTTGCGCCGACTTTCTGGGTGGGGCTTTTTGTCTCAAAGGTGAGGATGATGTGCGGGTCTCCTATGCCGGTGAGGCGCAGGGGGGCGTTTGCTTTGAGTTCGCTGAGGGCGATGCGATAGACGCCGCTTGTGTATTTATCTTTTGTGCCGAGGGTGGTTTCGGCGACGTAGAGATAATTGCCGCGTTGGGTGATGCCGTTGGCGGCGTTGAAGCCGACGGCGACAAGTTCGTCGCGCACGGGTTTGCCGTCTTTGATGACGACGCGGATGATGCCGGAGAGTCCGGGTTCGCTTGTGACGAATGTTTGGTTGTCAGAGACGTAAAGATTTCCGTCCGAAGCAAATGTGATGCCGAGGGGGGAGGTCTTTTTTGTTTTGGCGTGGAGCTGGAGGGTGTGGAAATCCTCTATTTTATCGTCGGGGGAGATGCGGGCGATTTTTGCGGGATACTTCCAGTTTCCTGCGCTTTGATTGATGGCGACATAGACGTAGCCGTCGGTGCCGAGTGTCATGCCGTCGGGGCTGTAATAGGTCGTTGGCAATGGTTTGCCGTCGAGCAGTTTTGGCGGGTCGGCTTTGCTGTCGGCTGGTGCTTTGCACCAGTTGCAGCAGCCTGCGCTGAATGCGAGTGTTGCGCCGGCGATTGCGATGTTGAGTAGTGTTGTTGTTTTCATGTGTGTTGTGTTTTGTTGTTGCTTGCGGTGGCAAAGAAAGTGGGAGGGGGAAGGTTTCTGTTTGTTCAGCTTTTTAGTTTTTTAATCAAGGTCTGATAAGCGGCGTATTTAGTGCGGTAGATGACAGTTGCCGCCGGGTTTGGTTCATATCTTTTTTCAATCGCGGTCATTGCGTTGACGGCTTCTTTAACGTCGGCGTGGAGTCCGGTGGCGACGGTGGCGACGATGGCGGCACCGAGGGCGCCCAGTTCTGAACCGGCGGGCACTTCGACGGGTGCGCCGATGCAATCGGCGAAGAGTTGACACCAGACGGGGTCGCGGGCGGCTCCTCCGGTGAGGCGGATGACGTCGGGGAAATCTCTAAATTTTAAGAGGCGTTCTATATGTTGATAGTGGGCGAAGGCGACGCCTTCAAAGACGGCGCGCAGGAGGGCGGCTTGCCCGTGGGTGGCGTCGAGGTTGAAAAAGCCGCCTTTGAGTTTGCCGCAATTGCAGCCGTTGAGAAAGGGGAGAAATATAATTTGCGAGGCGTCGGGGGGGACGTTCGCGACCATTTGGGAGATGCGTGTGTAAAATTGTGTTCCCCAATCGGTGCGTTCTTTTGCGAAAAAGGTTTCAAGGAACCATTCGAGGTTTCCGGCGGAGGTCGGGCTTCCTTCGAGCATGAGGAACCAGCCCGGAATGGCGTAACAACTCGTCATGAAGAGGTCGCGGTCGATGAGCGGTTCGCGGGCAATGTATTGGTTATTTCCCCATGTGCCGGCTACGATGGAGAATTGGCGTGAATCGAGGATGCCGGAGGAGAGGGCGCAGGCATCAATGTCAAACATGCCGCCGGCGACGGGGATTGCGGCGGGCAGGCCGGTGAGGTTGGCGGCGGCGGGGGTGATGGTGCCGGCGATGGCGGTAGATTCTACGAGCGGGGGGAGGCGGCGGGCGATTTCGGGGATGCCGTAGGCTTCGAGAACGGCGTTATCGTAGCACCGGTTGACGACGTTCATGAGGCCCGTGCCGGACATGTCGGTGATTTCGGCGCGCAATTCTCCCGTGAGGCGGTAGCGAATGTAATCCTTTGCCATGAGGACGGTTTCGATGTCGCGAAAGACATCCGGCTCGTTGTCGCGCAGCCATGCGAGCAGGGGGGCTGGCTGCGCCGCCCAAAGACTTTGCGCGGTCAAGGGCAGGACTTTTTCGTCAATTTTATTTTTGAGCCAGCGGTCTATGTGGCTCTGTGCGCGGGAATCGTTGGAGTTGATGGCGTTACGGATTATTTTCCCGTTTTTCCCGAGTGGATAAAGACCGTTGCCGTGACCAGTGCAGGCTATGGCGCGGATTTGTTCGGGAGCGACGCCGGATTGCTGGACAGCGTCGCGGATGGCGGCGGCGGTGTCTTGCCAGAGTGTTTCCATGTCGCGCTCGCTCCAACCGGCGCGGGGCGTGAGCGTGTTCACGCGGCGCGAGGCAACGGCTATCTCGCGCCCTTGTGCGTCGAAAACGGCGGCCTTGGAGAGTGTGCCGCCGTTATCAACGCCGACGAAATAAGTGGTGTTTTGAGACATGAGCCGTGGGGCAGGGTGGTTGTATCTTTATTGCAGGGCAGGTTCTTTTTCTTCTCTGAAAAAGAGCAGGAAGAAGACAAATGCGCCGATGGACGCGTAGGTGGCTATCTCGAAGAGCGGTATCCAATCTACTTTTTGCACGACAACGCGGTCAAGGGTGTCTTTGACTATCTGTGTGGAAGTTGTAGTGTAAAAATCAATTAGCTTGATAATGATAAAGTTAGCCAGCAGAATGGCGATGCCCCAGATGGAAAATGCGAGCATGCCCTGGGATTGGGAGCGAAGACCGGCGGGGGATTTTTTGTCTGTGTAAACTTGTCCGCCTACGAAGAGTAATCCGAAAATAAGCCCGTGGAAGAGAATGCCGGCGTAGAACAATCCGGTGACGTCTTGTTTGGCGGCGAGCCAGAACGCGCCGTAGCGGAGCGTGAGTGCCAACAGACCCAGAAGAATTGCCTTTTTAATGCCGAGCCGCGTCATGAGCGTCGTCGTCACAAAGAGGAAGAACATCTCGGCGCATTGACCCCAATTCATGGTGACAGTTTTGTATGTAAAACCGTAGTCGTCAAGAAAAGTAGCACCGTAGTTAAAATATAGTGTAAAGGGGATTGTGGCAAAGAATATGCAGGTGAAAAAGACGAGGTAATTTTTATCGCGCAGGAGCGAGAAGGCTTTCAGGCCCAACACTTCGGAGGGGGAGAAGGGAGTGTCCTTGCGGCCGGGAGGGGTGTTGGGCAAAAAGATGTTTGAGATAGCGGCGACGACGGCGATTGCCGCGCCGCAATAGAGGGGGAGCTTTGTGCTGTCGAATGCGGGGACATTGCACAGGTTGATTGCCACGATGCTGAAAAGACCCGATGCCACCCAGCCGATAGTGCCGAACATGCGGATGCGCGGGAAAATTTCCGGCTTGGCGTGAGTCATGGCAATCGAGCTTGTGAGGCTCCATGTCGGCATGTAGCAAATCATTGCCAGCAAAGTAAATACAAACAACTTGAACGGTCCGTCGGCAGTGGCTGCGAGGGCGAGGAAAATGGCAGTTAAGATATTTGCGACACTGAGCACGCGTTGCGCGGGAAAGTATCGGTCTGCGAGTGCCCCGATAACGGGGGAGAGCATGGAGCCTATTGCCATCGAGCTAAGGATTAGCGAGGTGTAATAGCCGTCCACGTTCATCTTTTTGAGATAACTTGATAGCTGCGGGAAGAATACCGCAACTAACATGTACTGGAGGAACATCATGCCGGCGAGCATGCTGTTGATTCGGAAGGAGCCGGAGGAACCGGCGGGATTGTCGTTGTTGTTGCTCATGAGAGAATGGAGAAGGAAGGGAAGAGAAGGGCGGGGACGGAAAAAAGAAAGGAAAAAAGAGCGGGCACTGTTATCGCATTATCATCCCGCCGGAGATGTCAAGGGTCGCGCCCGTGATGTAACTTGCCCGGTCTGACGCGAGAAAGAGAACCGCGTTTGCGATTTCTTCGGGTTCGGCGATGCGTCCGATGGGAATGTTTCGCAAGTAATGCTCTTTGCGTTCTTCCCATGTCTTGGCGACCATTTCGGTGCGCACAAGGCCGGGTGCCACGGCGTTCACGCGGATTCCTTTCGCGGAGATTTCGCGCGCCAGCCCTACCGTGAGAGAAACCAAGGCACCTTTGCTGCTGTCATACGGCAGATGTCCGGTCGTGGAGCCGCGAAACGCCGCTTGTGAAACGATATTGACGATGGTGCCGGTCTTTTCTTCGGCGAGCAATCGCGCCACTACCGCACGCGTGGCGAGAAACGCACCGGAAACATTCACGGCGAAGGTGCGCTCCCATTCTTCTATGGAGTAAGACGTCACCGGTCCCTTCGGGCACACGGCGGCGTTGTTGACAAGGATATCAATCCTGCCCGCCTCGCGCTCAACCGCATCAATCAACGCCGCCACTTCGTCCGGCTTGCCCATGTCGGCGGCGAAAGCACCCGCCCAGGCTCCACGCTCGCGTAGGCGCGCCGCAATCTTCGCCGCCCGTTCGTGGCTGGAAGCGTAGTTAAACGCCACGCGTGCCCCTTCGGCGGAAAACCCTTCGCAAATCGCTTCTCCGATGCCACGACTTCCACCCGTGACGAGCACCACTTTGTTTTTCAGATTTAGGTCCATGAAAGTCTTAAAAAAGGAGTTGTCTTAAAAAATGCGCGGTCAGGCGGGATTGTCCAACCCAAGTTGACTGCGCATGGGCGGGTGGCGATCCACAGCGTCGAGAAACTCTTTCACGCTGAAATCAGCCACGACAAAGTCGCCAAATTCAAAGGTGGGGCATTTGCTCTGCCCGCTAACGTGTCGCAGCTGGCGCAACGCCGCAGCGTTCACCGTGACATCAAAAACGTTCAGCTGGATGCCCCGTGAACGGAAAAAGCCGAGTGCATCTTCGCACCACGGACACCCTTTTTTGATGTAAAGAATAGGCGTCTGCACAATGCGAGGAAATGGCGGCGCCGTGCTTCGGCGTCAATCCGCTTTCCCTGCGCACTGCGTTTTTTACTTTTTAGCCGTCCCCTTTTCGTTCTCATTTGCGCCCGTGCATTCCGCCGTCCGTCAGAAAACCGTCTTCGCGCTGGTGTGTCCACCTTGCCCCCACAGACGACGATTCCGTGCGGTCGGTGTCTCCCGCAGCTTGCTTTTTGCCGCAGCAATTCTTTTTACGGCAACAAGAACCGTATTTTGCGCACAACCGCCGCCCCAGCCCGCAACCAAGCCCGAAACCGCCGGAGAAATCCAGATAGCCGGCGAGCGCGCCTATTCTATTCAAGGCGGGAAAATCGCCGTTTTCACCGGACCGGGCACCATCCAGTTTGGCGAATATCTCCATGTGCTGGCACCGGAAATCCACGTCAACACCCAAGCCAGCAGCATTTCGCTCGTGGGCAAGACGCAGATGAATTTCAAGTCCTTCCGCCTTCTCGCCAACAACGCCTCCATCCAAAACGCCACCGAGAATAAAGCCGCCGCCATTTCCGCCGATACATTCCGTTTCGGTTCGCCTCCGGGCTTATTGCAAGGAAAAGCCTTCCTCGCCACGCAAGCCAAAGGCGAACGCACCACCACGACCACTGCCACCCTCGAAAATGTCCGGCTCTACTTCCACGAACCCGATTTTTTCTCAATTTCCGTTGATGCCAAAAGGGTCTCGCTCGTCGCCCCCGCAGATACTCCGGCGGAATCTTCGGCGGAACTCGACCTGACCGACCGAATGGAAGCCGTTCGCAAAAATTCCACTCTCTATGTCCAAGACGCCATCGTGCGCATCGCAAACATTCCCGTCTTTTACCTTCCCGCTTACACCCAGCAAGGCCTCGATCTTCCGCCCATCCGCCCCATTATTCGCATCGGTCAAAAGGAAAACATCGGCGCATTCCTGCGCACTACCACGTATTACACCGGCTTCGGCAAAGAACTTCAGCCCGGTCTTCTCCTCGACGCTTACACAAAGACGGGAATCCTCGTCGGTCCCGCCGTCGAATACAAATTCCCTGCCATTTCCACCGGCAACCTCCAAGGCGCCTGGGTCCACGACAACAGCAATCGCGGCACCGATAACTTCGCCTCTCCCATCGCCCATGACCGCGGATTTCTCCAATGGGAACATAAACAGCTCATTGCTAATAAAATCCAACTCACTTCATCCCTGCGCTACTGGAGCGATACCAGCGTCCTGCGCGATTTCCGCCCCGATGCCTTCCGCTCCAACCAAAACCCGGATAACTTCGTCGAACTCGTTTTTCCTGCCGGCAGCACCTACCTCTCCCTTTTTACCCGCTTCCGCCCGAATGAGTTCCAAAATGTCCAGCAACGTCTCCCCGAACTCCGCGTTGACATCCCCTCGTCCGAAATCCTCAACACCGGCATTTAC
Organism: Puniceicoccales bacterium; assembly: GCA_031269335.1. Classification (GTDB taxonomy): domain Bacteria; phylum Verrucomicrobiota; class Verrucomicrobiia; order Opitutales; family UBA953; genus CALNBE01. The sequence continues at coordinate 69,888 of JAISZI010000031.1, read as the reverse complement.
CAACACCTTACCACGGCATTCGCCTTCCTCTACGAACGCACCTCCCCGGAACTCGCCCTGCCCGCCGCCGAAACCGAAAGCACTCGGTTCGACGCCTACTACGGCATCACCCGCCCGCTAAAAATCCGCGATTGGTTCTCCTTCACTCCTGTCGCCGGCGTGCGCGCCACCGCCTATTTTCAGCCCTTGGACGCAAACGGCACCAACCAAGACGACCCCTACCTCCGCACCCTCCCCCAGCTCGGATTCGACGCCCATCTGCTCGCCTCCGGACAGTGGAATTTTAACAACGAATTCTGGGAAATCCGTGGTCTCCGGCACCGTTTTCGCCCGCTCGTGCAATACCGTTGGATCCCCGCCGCTAACAAAGGCAACGACCGCATCCCGTCCATCGACCGCAACGTCTTCATTCCTTACCCTCCCCCCATCGACCTCGAACAAAAACGCTACGCCGACGATCTCTGGGAACAGCAAGTCCTCCGCATCGGCGTTGAAAACGCCATCCAAACCCGCCACCCGGAATACGGCTCCCGCACCCTTGCCTCGTTCAACATCTACCAAGACTTTCGCGATACCGACCGACCGGGAGACCGCTACCGCTCCACCACCTACTCCCAGCTTAACTTTTCCCCAGCCTACTGGATCGAACTTTCCCTCCTTAACCGGTTGGATACCTACAACTGGCGTTTCAACGAAACCTCCGCCCTCGTCCACCTCCGCGACGGAGACCGCTGGCATTTCTGGTTTGGCGCCCAACACAACACCGACATCAACGACACCGACCAATACTACTGGGGCGGCGAATATCACCTTAACAGCAACTTCACCCTCCTCGGCAACTGGCGTTACGACCACAACACCAAACGCCTCACCGAACAATACTACGGCGTGCGCCAGCGCCTCGGTCATACGTGGACAATCGAATACCATTGCACTTATCGCCGCGACGCCCGCCAAGACAGCGGGTTCAGCGTCGGCGTCAACCTGCGCCTCTCGACGTTCTAACCTGCGGCAGCGCCTTTGTTGTCATCGTTGTTATAGCGATAGTTCGGACTTGATTCTGAGTTTTGCCCGCACACGTTTCGGCTCTGTTTTAACGTTTCCCGAACATGGATAATTCCTTGTGCGCTCATTTGCCGGTGTTGATACAAATCGCCATCGGCGTCGCGTTGCCGGTGTTGATACTCGTTGCAAGCCATCTTTTCGGACAACGCGCCAGCGCGAATGCCGCAAAAAATTCGCCTTACGAGTGCGGTGTCCCGGCGGCGCAGAACAGCCCTTTCCGCCCGCGTTTCGTCGTCCGTTTCCAAGTGGCAGCCATGCTCTTCATCTTGTTCGACGTCGAAGTGGTTTTTCTTATCCCGTGGGCATTGAGCTTTCGCGAGCTGCTCGCCCAGCACATCGCCATCGCAGTCCCCTCCGCCGTTTTCATCAGCGTAATTTCGCTCGGACTCCTTTACGAAATTCGCAAGGGTGCCCTTGATTGGGACACCCCAAAATCAAAGTTGCCGCCGCTATGCGAATGAACCGTTTCCTCCCACCAGCACGAGTCATTGACCTCAAAAGCGACGACTACCCGTCCGCGCTTCTCGAGCTGCTCGCTTTTTGCTCGGACAGCCTCGGCAAGGGCGTCTCCGGCGAGGAAATCCTGCAAGACCTCCTGCGGCGCGAACGCGCCATTCCCGCCCGCCTCGACAACTCAGTCGCCCTCCCTCATTTGCGCCTGCCGCTCAAGAAGAAATACGTCTTCGCCGTCGGGCGCCGTCCGGGCGGTCTCGTCGGTTCCCCGGGTGACGAAGACAAAAAGGTGACCATCGTCTTTCTCTTCCTCGCCTCCGACAAAGAGGAAACCTACCACACCGTCCTCGCCACATTAGCCCGGGCGTTGGAAGAAAAAGATGTCGTCGCACGGCTCAACGCCGCTACGACACAGCGCGAATTTCGCAAGGGCATCGCCGCCGTTTTCAAAGGCGTCGCCACGCGCACCGCGCCCTTTGCCACGCGTTTCAACCAGCTCATGCTGCGCGAAGCCGCTAAAATCGCCCGAGGCGCAAAATGTTCCTCGCTGATGCTCTTCATGGACGCCTTTGCGGGCGTCGTCCGCCCCGAACACCCCGTGCCGGGCGGGCTGAAAACGATCATTGTCACCCAACGCGGATACGAACAATCCCTCGAAGGCTTTACCCCGACACCCGCCGGGCAGCCCGATATCATTACCGTGCGGGCGTTTTCAGACCGCCGCCTCGTCCAATTGCGCAGCGCACTCCTCGTCGGCCTCATGCGCGGAATTTTCCTCCCGAATGAACGGGTATGCTGCCTCGGCGGTCTTCTCGGCAGCGACAAATTTGACATCGTGCTCGTCGTTGACCTCGCCACAGAGTTCCCACGGGTGCTGTCAAGTCGCGGAAACGACCTCCTCCCTGCGGGCGTCAAAGCCGAAGTGTTCGAGCGTGCGTTAGGCATCGCCACCGAACTCGCCGTTGAAGGGCGCGAAGGCCGCCCGGTCGGCTGCATCCTCGTCATCGGAAACCGCGATAAAATTAACCAATTTGTTAAACCGCTCATCCTCAATCCCTTTTACGGATACAGCGAAGAATACCGCAATATCCTCAACCCTTTCATGGACGAAACCGTCAAGGAACTCTCTTCCATCGATGGCGCCTTTATCATCAACGGCGACGGCGTGATCGAAAGTGCCGGCAGCATGTTGACGGCACGCGAACAGGCTACTGACCTGTTCCCCGGCGGTCTGGGCACACGCCACGCCGCCGCCGGCGCCATTTCTGTTGCCGCAGATTGCATTACCATCGTCGTCTCTTCCAGCACGGGACAAGTGACGCTTTTTCGCCATGGCGAACCCCTTACGCTCCTCGAAAGCCCCGCGAATAGGCGATTGTGAAGTCGCCGGCAAAGATGAGAGTTGAGTTCCAGCTCAAAGGACGCTTACTCGGCGGCTCTCTTATGCTCTTCACTTCACCACATCTTTTTTTTCACAATGAACCGACGTAACTTTCTTTCCCAATCTGCGGGGGTATTCGCGGCGGCGTCTTTGCTACCCGCCTGCGCCTCCACCAAAACCGACAAGCCTGCAACGGACACGGTAAAAAAGTCCGATGGCATGAATTATGCGCCGCAAGGTGTTTCGCGACCAGTCGTCAAGGCTGGCGAATTTGTTTTTGCCGCCGCGCATCTCGACCACGGACACATCTACGGACAGTGCAACGGCCTCACCGAGGCGGGCGGCACGCTCAAATGGGTTTTCGACCCCGATGCGGGAAAAGTAGCCGCATTCTTGAAGCGTTTCCCCGGAGCAAAAGTGGCGCGCTCGCTCGACGAGATTCTTGACGACAAGAGCGTCCACCTCGTCGCCGCCGCCGCCGTGCCGAACCTGCGCGGACCAATCGGCTGCCGTGTCATGAAAGCCGGCAAGGATTATTTCACTGACAAAACGCCATTTACAGAACTATCGCAGCTCGAAGAAGCACGCCGTGTGGTGAGCGAAACCAAGCGCAAATACATGGTTTATTTCAGCGAACGCCTGCACACGGAATCGGGCATGTATGCGACAGACCTCGTCAACAGCGGCGCCATCGGCAAAGTCATCCACGTGCTCGGTCTCGGTCCGCACAGACTCAACAAAAAGACCCGACCGGCATGGTTCTTCAAACGAAAAGAATACGGGGGCATTTTGTGCGACATCGGGAGCCACCAATTTGAACAATTTCTCACCTATTCAGGCGCGTCAGATGCGTCCGTTTTGGAAGCCTCCATCGGCAATTTTGCCAACCCGGAAACACCGGAATTAGAAGACTTTGGGCAAACGACACTCATGGGAAATAATGGCGCAACAAACTACGTCCGCGTGGATTGGTTCACGCCCGCCGGGCTTAGTGCCTGGGGCGACGGGCGCACCGTCATCCTCGGCACAAAGGGCACCATCGAACTGCGCAAATACCTCGACGTCGCCCGCGACAAAAACGGCGAACACGTTTACCTCGTCGATCAGAAGTCCGAACGCTACATCAACGTCAAAGGGAAAGTGGGCTTTCGATTCTTCGGCGAACTTATCCTCGATTGTCTAATCCGTAGCGAAAAAGCCATGACACAGGAGCACGCCTTCAAAGCGGCGGAGCTGTGCCTCCTGGCGCAGGCACGGGCGAAATGGCTCACTCCGGCGCGGACATAGTGATGGAAGCTGCCACCATCCCGTTCGTCCTCCCCAACGAGGAAATTCGATCCCCCGCAGAGGCGGCGTGGTTCTGCGTGCGCACCCAACCGCGCCGCGAACCCTTGGCGTCACGCATGTTACCTTATCTGAATAGGGTAAAAGTGTTTTTCCCCCGAGTCTTCTATTCCCAGCGCACACGCCGCGGAATACGTAAAAAACAGGAAGCACTCTTCCCAGGTTACCTGTTTGCCCACTTCTCACCAGAAGGCGTCCAGCAAGTGAATTACACAATGGGCGTCGCAAGCGTGGTGCGCCGTGGACGCGGCAACGAACGCGAATTAGCCGAAGTGCCCGCCGCCGTCATGGAAGAACTCTTCCTGCTCTCCCCAGACGGAAATATGCGCCTCGACGACCCACAGTTCAAAATCGGTCAAAAAATCCGCGTCATCGCAGGCGTTTTCGCAGGCGAAGAAGGCGAAATCGTGCGCCTCGCACCGGCAAAAAAACGCGTCGCCGTGCTAATGGAATTCCTCGGACAACCCCATGCCATAGAAATCCCCCTCGAAACAATCGATGTCACAAACCCTGACCCACGCACCACCTTTTTTGTGAAGGACACTGGCAACGGATAAAACTGCACACACGGGCGATGATCTGCAGTCGCCTGTCTGTGTGCTGAATAGTCGCGCCCCTCCAGGGCGCGGGTGGGGGGTGGGGGCGGCTATCCGGCAGTTCCGCTACGCTCCACTGCCGGTTATTCACGTTATCCCCCGTCGGGGGATGCGTTGCCAGCTTCGCCCCAAATGGGCAGCTCTAATATAGCCCAAGGCAACGCCCGGGTATTTGGGACTACGTTAACCATAAGCCCCAAAGGGGCGGCACCAAGCATAGCCCAGGGCAACGCCCTGGGTATTTGTTATCTCCTCTTGCCCACGGTGCCCCGAAGGGGCACAACGTGAATAACCGCTGGTGGAGCGCGAGTGTAACGAGCGCGGAACCGGCGGATGCCGCCCACCCCACCCCCGCGCCCCCAAGGGGGGCAACACCCGACCTCGGTTACGCACTGCCGCCTCGGATTCGCCCCCCTACGCCTCTGCCGCACTTATGTCGCGCCCCTCCAGGGCGCGGTGAGAGAGATAGTCCGCTCTCATTGATCTCCCTTGTAATCAGAGAAATAAAGCCCCGCCTCGTCCACCGCATCCGCCAGCTTGTCCAGCGATTCTCGGCGGGTCTTGTCGCGTTGCTTTTCGTAAGCGTGCAAGTCCTTGAACGTAATACGACGGTGGGTGCCGACCTTGTGGTAGGGAATCTCCCCTTTCTCCAGCAGGTTCACAAAAAACTGCCGTGACATGCCCAGATAGTTGGCTGCGGCCTGAGTGGTGAAAGATTCATCTTCCGGAAGCATGATGACCGCCTTGCGTTCGGACATCAGGCGCACAATCCGGGCAAAGTGCAGGAAAAGCACTTCCGGCAATTCGGTTTGGTTGCCCTTGCTGTCCGTGAGCAAAACATGGTTGGGTCGGACGAAAAGCTGGAGCATTTTTTCCAATTGATCAGGAGGGATTAGCGAAGGATCGAGACGATTGGCGCGTGTGGTGAGCATAGTGTTATGCCGACTTTTACGTCCTGGTTCCGGACGGTTGGACTGAACCAAACATCTCATGAGAAAGATCATTTTTCAATAGAATAAACGCTACAAACACTACATTCGACATAAATGGTGTGTTTTATTCAAAAACTATCTTCAAAATAGCTTCATTACCTTGTGTGACCCCAAGCCAGAGCAAGTGCTGTGCCCACCGTTCTCTGCGGGGGCTTTCCTCTCCTATTATTTCCGTCGGCGGGCGTTTTTTTATTGTTTTTCGGACATTGTCCGGCAGCTTTTGCCTTGATGAAAACGAAGGTGTTTCTCGCAGTTGATCTGGGTGCGGGCAGCGGACGGGTCACCGTTTGCCACTTTGATGGAAGCAAGCTGCGAATGGAAGTCGCACGCCGCTTTCGCAATGGTGCCGTTGAATTGCGTGGCGGTCTCTATTGGGACATCGTTGCGCTGTATCGAGAGACGCTCGAAGGGCTGCGCAAAGCATTGGCAGACCACGGTGAAGCGGTTGCCGGCATCGGTGTCGCTACGTGGGGTGTCGATTACGCCTTGATTGATGCTGCTGGAAACCCGGTTTGTTTCCCGCGTTCTTATCGCGACCCGCGCACACGCGAAATGCCCAGCCTCATGGATACGCTCATTCCGCAGGAGACGCATTTTGCACGCACCGGCGCGCAACCGGCACCCATCACTACGGCTTGCCAATTGCTTGCACACCGCCGCGAACAGCCCGCTCTCTTGTCCGCCTCCGACCACCTTCTTTTTCTTCCCGATTTTTTTAACTATCTCCTTTGTGGCGAACGGGCTTGCGAACAGACAATAGCCAGCACAAGCGCCCTCTACGATCCGCTCCGACGGGAATGGGCGACAGACGTCATGGACGCTTTAGGGATCGACCGAGGTCTTTTTGGCGCGCTCACGCCACCGGGGGTCCGGCTTGCTCCGGCGACGGTGCTTGCCGACGTTGCCCACGGTGCGCCGCCGCCCGTTTTCGCCATTGCCGGGCACGATACCGCGAGTGCCGTGGCTGCCTTGCCCGCCTTGCCTGCCGGCGGCGCGTTTCTTAGCTCTGGCACATGGTCGCTCCTTGGCGTTGAAACGGATTTACCGGTCACCACTCCGGCGGCACTCGCCGACTCTTTCACAAATGAAGCGGGCGTAGGGGGCAAAATTCGTTTTCAGAAGAATAGTGCCGGTCTTTGGCTTGTCCAAGAATGTCGCCGCCAATGGGAAATGGAAGATGGTGCCCCGACGGACTTTGCGCAAATCTCGCATTGGTGTTCCGAGGCACCCGCCTTCGTGAACAAGTTGGATGTAGATGCGCCTGAGCTTGCCGCCCCCGGTTCCATGCCGGCGCGCATCGCTGCTTGGTGCCGCGACCACGACCAACACGTTCCCACTTCTCGCGGGGAAATTCTTCGCGCCATCTACGAAGGCCTCGCCCTCAATTACCGAAGCGCACTCGAAAAAATTTCCCGCCACATCGGCAATGCTCCCGACTCGCTCTGCATCGTCGGCGGCGGCGTTCGCGATACGCTCCTTTCCCAACTCACTGCCGATGCGTCCGGTCTGCCCGTCACCGAAGGCTCCGACGAAGCCGCTTCCCTCGGCAACGTCCTCATGCAGCTCCTTGCTTCGGGCTGCGTCGCCAGTATTGAAGAGGGTCGCCGTCTTGTCTCCGCTTCCTTCCCCACCCGCACGCGAGAGCCAGCCAACACCGCCCTCTGGGATGAATTTACCGGCTCCGCTTCCACGCTTCACCGCACAGCGGGCAATCCGTAACCATCACAACCGTAGAAACAAACATCACCACCACCACCACCACTACCATGAGTTCAAACACCAAAAAATTCTCCGCCGCTTCTGCACCAGCCGTCGGAATCCGTCCCGTCATTGACGGGCGTCGCCGCGGCGTCCGCGAGTCTCTCGAAGAGAGAACCATGTCGCTCGCCAAAACCGTGGCGCACCTCATTTCCAGCTCGATTCGCCTGCCCGACGGCGATCCGGTCCGCTGCGTCATCGCCGATACTACTATCGGCGGTGTTGCCGAAGCCGCTGCGTGCGCCGAAAAATTCCGCCACGAGAACGTCGGCGTCTCCATCACCGTTACCCAATGTTGGTGTTACGGTTCCGAAACGATGGACATGGACCCGCTTACGCCAAAAGCCGTCTTCGGTTTCAATGGCACCGAACGTCCGGGAGCGGTCTATCTCGCCGCTGTCCTCGCAGCGCACGCGCAAAAAGGGCTACCCGCCTTCGGCATCTACGGGCACGACGTGCTCGACGCCGACGACACAGTGCTCCCCGACGACGTGCGCGAAAAGCTCCTCGTTTTCACCCAAGCCGCTCTCGCCGCCGCCCTTATGCGGGGCAAATCCTACGTTTCCATCGGCGGAACTTCTATGGGCATCGCCGGTTCCACCCTTAACCACGAGTTCCTCGAACGCCACCTCGGCATGCGCGTCGAGTGCCTCGATATGAGTGAAATCCGCCGCCGCATAGATGCCAAAATCTACGACAGCGAAGAATACACGCTCGCCCGCGGCTGGGTCGCCTCGCATTGCAAAGAAGGCAGTGACAAAAACACCGGCGCCTCCGTTCGCTCGCGTTCCCACCTCGATCTTGAATGGGACGAATCCGTTAAAATGGCACTCATCGTCCGCGATATCATGGACGGCAACCCGGCTCTCGCCAAAATCGGTTGGTTTGAAGAAGCCCAGGGGCGCAACGCCATTGCCGCAGGCTTCCAAGGGCAACGGCAGTGGACGGACGGCAACCCTAACGGCGACTTCATGGAGGCTATCCTCAACTCCTCCTTCGACTGGAACGGCACCCGCCGCCCGCGTGTTGTCGCCACGGAAAATGACGCCCTCAACGCCGTTTCCATGTTGTTCGGTCACCTGCTCACGAATACCGCCCAAGTCTTTGCCGATGTGCGCACTTATTGGAGTCCGACCGCCGTCAAACGCGTCACCGGACACACCCTCGATGGTCGCGCCGAAAACGGCATCATTCACCTTATCAATTCCGGTGCCGCCGCCCTTGACGGCTCCGGACGCCAGAGTCTCAACGGTGCCCCAGCCATGAAACCCCATTGGGAAATTTCCCCCGAAGAAGTCGAGAAGTGCCTCGCCGCCACCACGTGGCACCCTTCCGTCACGGAGTATTTCCCCGGCGGAGGTTGGTCATCAAAATTCATCACGCTCGGCGAGATGCCGGTGACACTCACCCGGCTCAACTTCGTCAAAGGTCTCGGTCCCGTCTTGCAAATCGCTGAAGGCTGGACGGTCAGCCTCCCGACAGATGTCCACAACGCCCTTGATCTGCGCACAGACTGGACATGGCCGACTACGTGGTTTGCCCCGCGTCTTTTCAAAACTAACGCATTCAAAGACGTTTACAGCGTCATGAACCACTGGGGAGCCAACCACGGTTCAATCAGCTACGGCCACATCGGCGCGCAACTTCTCGCCCTCGCTGCCATTTTGCGCATCCCCGTCTATATGCACAACATAGACGATTCCCGCATCTTCCGCCCGGCGGTCTGGAACTCCTTTGGCACCGCTTGCCTCGAAAGCGCGGATTTTCGCGCCTGCGCGAATTTCGGTCCGCTCTACGGTTAAAAAAACGACCGCCGCCCGTCTTCTTCGTCAATTTACGCCGCTTCGCGCTCACTTAAACGGCGGATTACGGCAGGGAGAAGACGGTGCTCGGCGGCGTGTATTTTTGCGGCAAACGTTTCCATCGTGTCGTCGTCCGTGCGGCGCACGGCTTCTTGCTCAATGATAGTTCCGCCGTCCACGGTGGCGTTGACATAATGGACGGTGCAACCGGTTATTTTGACGCCGTGCCGCCACGCTTGCCCGATGGCGTCCAACCCCGCAAATGCCGGAAGGAGGCTGGGGTGAAGATTGATGATGCGATTCGGAAAAGATTCAAGGAGAGCTTGTTTGATGACGCGCATGAAACCGGCGAGCACGAGAAAGTCTGCGCCGGTTTCGCGGATTGCCTGCGCCCATGCGAGTTCCACTTCGGGAGAAAACTTTGTTTTGAACACTCCCGCAGGCGGTTGGTAGGTCGGCACCCCAAAACGCGCACCGATGCCAAGAACAGGGGCACCGGGGACGTCGCAAAAGAGCGCGTTCACGCGGGCATTTCCTAACTGACCTGCCTCCTGTGCGGCGAGGATGGCTTCGGCGTTGGAACCGCGCCCGGATGCGAGAATGGCGATTTTCATCGGGCAGCTTTTGCCACGGGGGAAGCGGACGGGCAAGGTTGCTCTTTTTCGAGCCAGACCGCTGTCAAAGATTGTATGTCGAGCACGTTGGGATGCCAGCCGCGCACTTCTGCTCGAATGAGGAACTTGTTGCGGTTGTGCGCTATCGGTATCACGGGAAGCCTGTCGAGCAAGCGCGCTTCCGCTTCTTGAAAATGGGCGAGGCGGGCGGCGGGCAAAGGGGCACGCAGAGCGGCGCCAACAGCTTTGTCAAACGCGGCATCCTGCCAGCCGGTTTGATTTTGTTCGGAGTGCGCAGTGAAAAGTTCGAGGAAACTGGCGGGATCGGGGTAATCGCCGCTCCACGCCGAACGGGCGAGTTGATACTCCCCGCTCTCAACGGCGCGCTTATACACCTTCCACTCGCGGCTGGATAATTCTACGCGGATGCCGAGTTTGCTCGCCCACATCTCTTGCAATGCCTGCGCAATCAGGCGGCTCGTCTCGTGATCATTGTAAAGATAGTTGAGGACGGGGAACCCGGCGCCGTTGGGATAACCCGCTTCCGCAAGCAACCGCCGCGCTTCGGCAACGTCTTCGGCAAGGTGCGCAGCGCAGGTGTATCCCGATACACCATCAGGAGTTAGACAAAAGGCGGGCACTTCCCCAGCGCGCATGACGTGCTCCGTGATCTCGCTCCGGCGCAGGGCAAGCGAAAGCGCACGGCGCACGCGCACATCGTTGAGCGGGGGAATCCGGGTGTTCACGCGGATAAAGGTCGTCGAAAAAAACGGGTCGAGGCGTAGCGCGGCGTCCCCGGCAGCGCGCAGGGTTGCCACTTTCATCGGGGGAACGGTGCTCGTGATGTGCAGCAAACCACCGCGAAAAGCGCGTTCTTCGGCGAGCGCGTCGGTTATCGCAAAAAATTTAACGCCGTTGAGCCGCGTGGCGGCATCGTTCCAATAAAAGGGATTGCGCTCAACTTCGATTCGGTCGGCAACCTTCCACGTCTTGAGGCGAAAGGCGCCATTGCCGGCAATGCGCCCGGGGCGCGTCCAAGCCGTCCCGGGCGCGTCCGCAACTCCATAACGGAGAATAACATGGCGGGGAACGGGTGCCCATGCGGGATGGCAAAGAAGCAAGGGTAAGGTGGCGCAAGGATGCTCGACTTTGATGCGAATTGTCTGCGCATCGGGCGCGGAAAAACCAGTGTCACTAAACGCACGCAGACGCCCTTCGTAAAAAGCACGGGCGTTCTTCACGACAAAAAACATCGAGGCATTGGGCGAGGCGAAGCGGGGGCTAAGCACGCGTTGCCACGCAAAAAGAAAGTCGGCACTGGTGATTCGCTCCCCGTCCGACCAGCGCAAACCGGCTCGCAGATGAAAAGTATATTCAAGCCCGCTATCACTGACTTCGTAGCGCACCGCCGCCGCAGGGCGCGGCTCAAGGCTGATAGGGTCGTTGACGAGCAACCCCTCGAAAAGTGCCCGCGCAATGCGCATGTCAGCCGCACCGGTGACAACCTGCGGATCAAGCGAGACGGGTTCCGCACTGTTGTTGAGAAGCAACACGCCCGCAGCCGTCGCCCGGTCAACGACACGCGTCACGCCTCGCCCGCCAAACGGGGTCGCTTTCACAAAGATCACGGCAGCGACAACGGCGACGACAACGGCGCCGATACCGCCCCGAAAAATTTTCCGCGCCCGTGCTCTCATTTTGCAGACGACTTCGCGGGCGGTGTTTTCGCGGGTGGCGGCGCAGGCGGTGTTTTTGCGGGCGGTTTTACAGGCGATTTCGACGTTTCTTTTGGGGGTGATTTCTCTTTTCCCTTTCGCGCAGCTTTTTCGTTCACCGCCTTTTTCCGTTCTGTTTCAATCAATGCGTTAGCGTTTGCTTTCACTTCGACAGCCATCTTCCCGTGTTCCGTTTCTGCATTGATGGCGATAATCGTGTCCATGAGCCGTAAAATTGCTTCGTGATCGCGCACGCCAAACGCAGCGTGGACGGGCAATTTCAAAAACAACACCCGTTGCAAGTGCTCGCCAGAGGGAGCGTTCCTCCTGATAAACGTGTCCACCGCATCTGTCGCGTTTTGGTATTTTTTTTGGCGAACAAGCCGCAATACGTGGTTGCGCAGCTGGGTGATTCTGGGGACAAATTCGATATCGCCGATTAGCCCCGTTGAGTCCTTGGGATCAATTTTGCGCAGCTCCATCAACTCGTTGCGGTAATGAAAGCGGACAATCGTCTCGTCCATTTCGCGCAATGCCCGTGAAAACATGACCGCGCGCTCAGTGTCGCTACCGGCTGCTTTTGCGGACGCAAAAAACCGGTCCCGCTGCTCATGGATAGTGCGTAGCGTAAGCAAATGGTTCGCATATTCGGGCGCGCTAATGCTGCGGTAACCAGTGACGGCGTAAGGGCGCCCAGTCTCGTCCGCCAAGAATACAGTGGGGTTTGTTTGCACCCGCCACGCTTGCCTCAAGGCGGTGTTTTTACGCTCTTCATCTTCGGGAAGTCGATAGGTGCGCGGATCATCTATTAATACACAGACGAAGTGCTTATTTACACTCGCGACAAAGGCGGGATGCGAAAAGACCTCCGTTTCAAGACGCCCGCTCCAAATACTGTGATCAGAGCCGACAAAGGCGACGAGGATGTCTCGTCCCGTTTGGCTGGCGAGTGCCCGCGCTTCTTCCATATCTGTCAGCCAATCAATAACAACGAAAGTAGTTTCATGGTCGATCGGCGCGCCTGAATCCTCTTCTGCGGGCACCGACGGCGCTTTTGTTTCACTACGCGACGCAACACCTGCGCCCGTTGAAGCAAGGGTCGCAGTTGAAAAAAACAACAACGTTAAAAAATGAAAAAACGAATGTTGGAAAAACGATGGTTCCTTACGTTTCATGTCTTTTTTGGGTTTGTAACAGAAGGAATACACAACACGGGTAGAAAAGTTCCCACAACGCGAATTAAAAGGCACGCGACACGGGCAACGAGTCTTGTAAAAACGGCTCTCCGCTTTTTTCACCGTATAAAAATTGAGTCAGAACTTCTCCCGCGAGATACACCGATCCGACGACGACCACCGCTCCGCCGTCTTCTCCTACCGCGCACTCTCCCAGCGCAGGAAAAAGCTCCTCGACGCTGGTGCACGAAATCGTCCCCCGAAACCCTTGCGGGACACAAGAAGCGAGTTCTTCAAAGCTGCACGCACGTTCTTGCCCGATATGCACGAAAACCAACGCACGGGCGTGCCGCGCCAATGTCGCAATTAACGGTTCAGCACGTTCTTTTCCCAGTGCCCCTGTGATAATTGTCGGCGCGGGTGTAAGTTTCTCCAGCAAGGGTTCAATGGCAGCAGCACCCTCGGCATTGTGTGCAGCGTCCACTATGAGTTGCCGCGAACGCGAAAGCGTAAATGTCTGCCACCGCGCAGCCCATTCTGTTTTCCGCAAGGCTGCACGCGCCACGGCATCGTCCACAGGAAATTGCCCGCGAAGCACTTCTACAACGAGCAAAGCAAGCGCCGCATTTGCCCGTTGGTGCGCCCCCGCGAGATTCGTTTCTGGATACACTTTTTCGCCAACATTAAAACGCTCCCGCACGGAAAACACCGGAGCGTTTCGCTCGCGGGCAATTTTTCGTAAAACCTGCTCGGCTGCATCGGGCAATAACCCAAGCACGACCGGAACCCCGACTTTGATTATTCCGCCTTTTTCCGCCGCAATTTTTTCTAAAGTGTCTCCAAGCAAGTTCGTATGTTCGAGGCTGATGGACGTCACCACCGACGCCGCCGGAGACAAAATGTTAGTCGCATCTAAACGCCCGCCGAGTCCCACTTCCACGATGCCGACGTCCACCCTGCGTCGGTTAAATTCAAGAAATGCCATCGCCGTCATAAACTCGAAAAAGGAAGGGCTATCTTCTGGGTCTTGGTCGGCAATCCCTCTCGCCACCACCGCAAGCTCTTCCACATACGCGCTGATTAGCGCGTCAGAAAGCGAGATTCGGTCAATTTGGACTCGCTCGCCAAGCCGCACAAGATGCGGCGAAGTGTATAGCCCCGTCCGCAACCCGCCCGCACGATATATCGCCTCAAGCATCGCCGCCGTAGAACCTTTGCCATTGCTCCCCGCCACAAGAATTGACGGAAATGCCCGTTCGGGATTCCCAAGAGCACCCGCAAATAACGCCATGCGCTCAACCCCAAACTTCGAGCCGTGGTTCTTCAAGGCATAGAGCCATTGCGTAGTAGATGCCGTGGACATAGTGGACATAGTGGACACCGAGAAAAACACAGTGGCAAGGCAGGGCTTGCTTCCGGTTTCACCCACGCCGTCACGAAAGAACGAGGAAAGAGGAGTGAGGAGTGAGAAGCGAGGAAAGAGGAGGGGGGGGAGGAATGAGAGGGGCAAGCGGTAATCACCCCCCTATGCCTCAATTGGTGCCACCCTTTTGAGGCGAAGCCAATGGCGCATCCCCCGAATGGGAATGACGTAATCCGCACTCGTTTCACTCGCGCATCCCCGAAGGAGGGTTGCGATCTTCGCCTCTTCCAGCCTCGCCGAGTAATCCGCACTCGTTTCACTCGCGCTCCCCCGAAGGTAGCAGCGGCGTTGGACTTCAACGCGAGGACAGTAATCCGCACTCGTTTCACTCGCGCTCCCCCGAAGGGGGACAACGTGAATAACCGGCAGTGGGGCGCAGCGGAACTGCCGGACGGCGACCTCTCTCTCCCCGCGCCCCGACGGGGCGCGCGACCAACAACCGTTGCCGTGCTTTCCTGCGGGGGGGGGCGACATAAGCGCAGCATAGTCGCAGCAGGGGCGTGCAGAGACGGACGCACAGCGGGAGCATATCCGAGGCAGCGGCGCATGACCGAGGTCTGGAGTTGCGCCCCTTCAGGGCGCGGGTGGGTGGCGAGGCGATTCCGCCGGTTCCGCGCTCGCTGTGCTCGCGCTCCACCGGCGGTTATTCACGTTATCCCCCTCCGGGGGAAGCGTTGTCCCCAAAGCACCAAAGGGGCGGCCCCAATGTAGCCCAGGGCAACGCCCTGGGTATTGGGGAACAACAAAACCAGAGCCTCCAAAGGGGCGGCACCAATGATAGCCCAGGGCAACACCCTGGGTATTGGGCAACCACAAAAATAAAGCCCCAACGGGGCGGCACCAACATAGCCCAGACATGGGAGCGCAGGCGTCCCGCCTGCACGACTGCCCGCAGCCCCAACGGGGCGGCACCAATCATAGCCCAGGGCAACGCCCTGGGTATTGAACGTCATTAACACCAGAAGCCCCAACGGGGCGGCACCAATACCATCCCAGGGCAACGCCCTGGGCTACCCCATCAGAATGCGCCGTTGGCGCGGGTAAATTGGGGTACACCGTCGCCTTCGCCCCACCCTTCCCCCAGGGCGTTGCCCTGGGAAATGATTGGTGCCGCCCCGTTGGGGCTTTTTCTTTTGTGGTTGCCCGATACCCAGGGCGTTGCCCTGGGCTATATTAGGACCGCCCCGTTGGGGCTTTCCACTCCTCCGCTTTTTCCCGAATACCCAGGGCGTTGCCCTGGGCTATATTAGGGCCGCCCCTTTGGGGCTGCGGGCAGTCGTGCAGGCGGGACGCCTGCGCTCCCATGTCTGGGCTATGTTGGTGCCGCCCCTTTGGGGCTTTTCTTTTGTGGTTGCCCAATACCCAGGGCGTTGCCCTGGGCTATATTAGGGCCGCCCCGTTGGGGCTGCGGGCAGTCGTGCAGGCGGGACGCCTGCGCTCCCATGTCTGGGCTATGTTGGTGCCGCCCCTTTGGGGCTTTGGTTTGCGTGGTGCCCCCATTACCCAGGGCGTTGCCCTGGGCTGGCATAGGATGCGCCGTTGGCGCGGGTAAATTGGGGGGGGGTGCGCCATCGCCTTCGCCCCACCCTTCCCCCTCTTCCCTTCTCCCTCTTTCCGGGAGGCAAGCACAGCGAACGCAGTGGACGCCAGGTCCACTGCGTTACTGCGTTCACTGATACGCCGGCGTTTTTCAGAAACTAAAAATTGCCTGCAATCCGAAGAAATAATCATTATAGTTTCCGGAGCCGTGCAAATGAGAGACTTCGGCGCGGAAAAGAAGATTATCTGAGTATTTGTAAGCGGGTGATAGCGTGAACCTGTATTCTGAACCGTCATCAAAATCGCGGTCTATGGAGCTTATTCTGCCGACGAGGGAGAATTTTCGATTAAGTTGAGGCAGGGTATATTTTGCAAACAGAATCCAGGCGCGCGAGCCGTCGTCCGAGGCTTTATTTTGGGCATAGGAGTATTCCGCTCCAACGGAGATATCGTCGGTGATATCGTAGCTTCCCCAGAAATCAAAGACGAGTTGGTCTTTGGCGGCATCTCCATCCGTTCGGAAAGAGTCATCATTTTTGGAGTCGTATCCGACAGAGGCAAAAATTTTGCTTTGTTTGTTTGGTTTGAATGAGGCGAAAAACTCGAAACCGATGTTTTTCAAATTGTAGTCGCCGTCGTAGAAGCCCTGTCCGCCAAAGAGCGAGTCGAGAACGGCGCCGCCGACGGAAAACTTTTCATCGGGGGCGGTATAACTCAGGTCAATGCCGGTATGATAGCCACCGGGGAAATCCACGAGGTGTCCACGCGTGAGCTGGTTCATATCGCGTATGTGAAAGGCTTCGTAGCCTAAATTAGTCAGAAACTTGCCGACTTTGACGGCAAAACCGTTTTGGCTCCACCGTGCGTAGGCGTCGAGGATGCCCGCTTCGTTGCCGCCGCCGTCTGGGATATAGAGGAAGCTCACTTCGCCGTCAAAAGCACCGTGTTTTCCTTTGAGACCGACGAACGCCCGGTCGAGGTTCTCAGCCTGGGAGTCGAAGAGGGTATAGTTTTTCCCTGCATTGGGCAGGCCAAGTAATCCCCCGCTGCTCACCTTGGTAAAGGTAGCTGACGCGGCGACGTAGCCCTCGATGGATAAGTATTGGTTGATGGTAACGTCAGCTTGCGAAGGAAGTGTCGCTGCGGCGGCGAGGACTGCGGAGAGTCCTACGGTTTTCAAGTTCTGGTTCATGTATTGTTGTTTTGTGAGTGCGCGGCGGCATGTCTCGGGTGACTCCGAAGCCCTTGCATTCGGAAGTATCGCGACATCCACCACGGTTTCAAAGTGTAAGCGAAAACGATGCCATTTACGCAATAAGATAAAAAAAACTTCTTTTGTAAAAAAATGAGCGATTCAGGCGTTATGATACGCCACCAGTGCCCCAAAGGGGCACAACGTGAATAACCGCCAGTGGAGCGCGAGCACAGCGAGCGCGGGGAGGGGGCATCCGCCGATTCCGCTACGCTTCACTGCCGGTTATTCACGTTATCCTCCGTCGGGGAGTGCGAATGAAACGAGCGCGGATCACATTATCCTCCGTCGGGGGAGGTAGTTATGCCGCTGCACCTATGATTTTATCAACGGGGCGACGAGGGCGTCTGCCATGGCGCGAAACTTCGCCTGTGTCTCGGCGAGTTCGCGGGACGGAAGCGAACCGGCGACAATACCTGCACCGGCGAAAAGGAGCGCGTCGTTGCCTGAAATCAACGCGCTTCGCAAACCGACGAGAAGGCGGCCTTCGCCGGCGGCGTCGAACCAGCCGAGCGTGCCTGCGTAGAGGCTGCGCGGATTCGGTTCAAGGGAGCGAATGGCGTCGAGGGCGGCGGCAGTCGGCACGCCGCCGGTGGCGGAGGTCGGGTGCAAGGCGGCGGCGATGTCGAGCAAGTGAATCTTGTTAGAAACGCTGGCGCGAAGGGGCGTGCGCAAGTGCAAGATATACGGCAGGGCGAGGCAATGCGCACGGTCGGCTGCCCGCGCTTCGATGCCGAGGGTGCGCAGTGAAGCAAGAATGGTCTCGACGACGGTGGTGTGCTCGCGGCGTTCTTTGGCGTCGGCAAGCAGGCAGGCGGCAAGGGGTTCCGGCGCGGCGTGGGGCGTCGGTCGCGGGGCGGAGCCGGCGATAGCTTCGGTGTTGAGAATGCCTCCGGCGACGTCAACGAGGCATTCCGGGGTCGAACCTGTGAAAATGCGATCGGCTCCGCAGGCGAAGGCGAAAGTGTGGCAGGGTGGAAAAGTTTCGCGCAAGCGGGCGAAGGTGGCAGGAATGGAAAACGGGATTGGCGCGGTAGCGCGCAATCTGCGGGCGAGCACGATTTTACGGGCGTCGCCGTTGGAAATTCGCCGCAGGACATCTGCGACACCCGCCGAGAACCACGAGCCGCCTTCTTCGGTGAACACTGGCGCAACGCGTTGGGCGTCGAGAAGAGAACGCAGGCGGAGAGGGGCGTCGTCGAGGCGAAGTTCGCTCGCAAGGGCATCGCCGTTAGCAGCATTAACTATAGCGGCGATTTCGCTGCGGGTGATGTCTGAGCGGACAAGGTTGTTTTTGACGAGAAAACACTGTTCTCCCGAACGGACGATCTGCCAGCGCGGCAAAAAAACGTTTCCTGGGGCAAAAGGCGCATCTTCGGGGGCGTCATTTTCAAAGGAAAACGCGGCGAAAAAATGCATCATCGCCGGCGATTCGCGGACGTCGCCGTCAAAAATAGCGTTTGCCATCAACGTGTTAGCAGCGTCTCGGGCGCGTCGAAATCTTTCTTTGCCGTGAAAAACAGCGTGCCACGCCGCGCCTACGCCTGCGAAAGCCGTGCCGGAGGTCGGGTGTTCAAAACACGCGCCAAAATCGCCGTCGGTTCTGGCGAGCAACGCCGCGAGCGGCTCTGCGCAACGGACGCGGCGGGAAATACTAATGAGGCGCGTGGCGGGCATTGATTTGCCGGAGAAAAAAGCGGACGGGGAACAGCGGCGGCGGCGGAATGGACAGCGTGAAGGCGGTTATTTTTGCGCGGCCGGATCAGCGACCGGCGGGAAGAGAATCGCTTTTTCGGCGAGGTGTGCGCCGCCCGTTTTTTTCAGGTCCCACTCGATTTGACCCGCAAAAGTGCGAGCCGGAGCGACGCCGATGTTTTCTTGGATTCGCGCCGCTGTGTCCGGCATAACCGGCGAGAGCAGGACGGCGGTCAGGCGCAGTCCTTCGGCGAGGTGCGCGAGGCAATTTTCGAGGCGGATGCGGTCGGCGGGGTCAGCCGATTTGGCGAGTTTCCACGGGGCGCGGTGCTCGACGTAGCGATTCATAAAGCGAATGAAGACCCAGAGCGTTTCTAATGCCGTGTGGAAACGGTAGCCTTCGGAAAGCTCGATGAATTGCGCCGCCGTCTTTTCCCAGAGCGCGAGCAGCTCGGTCTCCGGTTCTTCGACGGGGTGCGTTTCGCCGACGATGGGGACGATGCCGCCGGTGTGGCGCGTGCCCATGTTGAGCAGGCGGTTGAGGAGATTGCCGAGTTCGTTGGCGAGGTCGGAGCGGTAGCGCGATTCAAGCTGTTCTCCGGAGAACTCGCTGTCTTGCCCGACACTCATTTCGCGAATGAGGTGATAGCGAAAGGCGTCGGTGCCATAAATGCTGGCGAGGTCGAGCGAGCTAACGGCGTTGCCGGAACTTTTGGAGGCTTTGCTGCCGCGGATAGTCCACCAACCGTGAACGATGAGGCGGCGCGGGAGCGCGAGTCCGAGCGCCTGCAACATGCACGGCCAATAGACGGCGTGCGGCGGCACAAGGATGTCTTTGCCAATGACATGGGCGTCGGCAGGCCAGAGACCGGTGTTCTCTACGGCGGAAAAGTAGTTAACGAGGGCATCGAACCAAACGTAGGTCACGAAATCGTTGTCAAAAGGCAGCGCGATGCCCCAGCCAAGACGTTCCCGCGGGCGCGAAATGCAGAGGTCGTTGATGGGGTCTTTGAGAAATTCGAGCACTTGCTTCTGGCGAAAACTCGGAAAAATCCAGTCTGGGTTTTTATTAAGAAAATCCACGAGCCACGCTTGGTATTGCGATAGGCGGAAGAAGTAATTGCCCTCGGTAATCGACGTTACTTCGCCAAAAATTTCGGGCCACGAACCGTCCTGATTTCTATCTTTTTCGAGGACAAACTGCTCCTGCCGCACGCTGTAAAAGCCCGTGTATTCGGCTTTGTAGATGAGACCCGCGTCAAAAAGCTTTTGCAAAAGGCATTGGACGACCTGCTTGTGGCGCGGCTGGGTAGTGCGCAAAAAATCATCGTGAGTGATGTTGAGATTGCGCAAGAGAGCTTGGAAGAGGACGGCGGCCTCATCACAGGCTTCTTGTGGAGTGAGGCCACGCAGGGCAGCGGTCTGCTGCACCTTTTGCCCGTGTTCGTCGAGACCCGTGAGAAAATGCACACTGCGCCCACGCAAGCGTTGAAAGCGGGCAATGACGTCCGTGAGGATTTTTTCGTAGGCGTGACCGAGGTGCGGTGCGCCGTTTGCGTAGTCAATGGCAGTCGTGATGTAGAAGGGTTTCGTGGTCATGGTTACGAATGAAAAAAGCGTTAGCTGCGGTGGTTGCAAAGAGGCGCGAGCATGAGCGGGCACCCGTCCCGCGCAAGAAAGCAATTGGCAACACCTGCCCGCGATGGCGCAGAAAGATGTTTCTCATAGGGAAAAACCTTTTCATAAAAGCACCGTAAATGAAGTTTCAACCGGACAAGCCACCGGTGTTCGCCGAGACACCGGAATCGCTCGCACTCCGCCTCGCCCAGAGGAACGAGCCGTCTTTTCGCGCCGGACAAGTGTTCAAATGGATTTACAAGGAACGTGCCCGTTCTCCTGACCAAATGACTAACTTGCCGCGACCGCTCCGCGAATGGCTTTCCGCCAACTTTGACTTTGCCCCAAACACCCCCGTGCTCGGAACGGATTCCAGCGACGTCACCCGAAAAATCCTCCAACGCCTGCGAGACGGGTCGCTCATCGAAACCGTTATCTTGCGCGCCCCGCGCACGGGCAAAGACAACGAAAAAGCACGCACGACACTCTGCGTCTCAACGCAGATCGGATGTGCCTACGGGTGCCGCTTTTGCGCATCGGGCCTCAAAGGCTGGAAACGCGACCTCTCCGCCGGCGAAATCGTCGCACAAGTGATGTCCGCCTTGGAAAACAAAGCCGCCGACACACTCGACAACCTCGTCGTAATGGGCATGGGCGAACCGCTGGCAAACTACGACAATCTAATCGCCGCACTCCGCATACTCAACGCACCTTGGGCACTCGGTCTGGGCGCACGGCGCATGACAATTTCAACGTCCGGCATCGTCCCAAAAATACTCACCCTCGCCGAAGAACCACTCGACGTGCGCCTCGCCGTAAGCCTCCATGGCTCAACTAACGCCGTGCGCGACAAGATAATGCCAATCAATAAACAATACCCGCTCGAAACGCTTTTGCCCGCTTGTAAAACCTTCGCCGAAAAACACGGGCGTATGCTCACCTTCGAGTTCATCCTCATCGCCGGTGTGAACGACTCCATAGACCAAGCCCGCTCCCTCGCCAAAATTGCCCGCGAAATCCACGCCCACGTGAACCTAATCCCCTGCAACCCCGTCGCCGGTCTCCCCTGGAAACGCCCTTCCATCGCTCGCCAACAAGCCTTCACCCACGAACTCCACTCATGCGGCATCTCCGTAACCCTGCGCCGCGAAAAAGGCACCGATATCGCCGCCGCCTGCGGCCAACTCCGCCTGCAAGTAGAGAATGGAGAGGCAAACCAGAGCCTCCAAAGGGGCGGTCCTAAGTCAGCCCAGGGCAACGCCCTGGGCTACCATTACCATTAGAGGATGCGCCATTGGCGCGAGTGAACGAAGAAGCAAATGCTGTGCCCGCCGTTCACGGCGGGAGGCTCTCCTTTCCGCTCCTTTCCTGCCACCTCTTTTCTCTCCTCCTATCTCCATCTCCAAATCCCCTTGCGCCGCGCCGCCGGTTCGCGACCATGCGCGGTGTTATGAGACGCTTGCCAATCGCCCGCCAGGTTTTTTGGGATATCCGTGAGGAGAATTTGCTCTATGTGGATAAGACTGCCCGTATTCTCGAAATGCTGCGCGCTCCCGACCGCGTCTTCTTCCTCGCCCGACCGCGCCGTTTTGGTAAAACGCTGTTGTGCACGACGCTTCACGCCATCTTCGACGCTCGCCGCGAACTCTTCGATGGCCTCGCCATCGGTGCCGCCGACAGCGGCTGGGAGTGGAAAAAGTATCCGGTCATTCGGCTCGATATGAGTGCCGGAGGATTCAGCGATGGCGCGGCGGCGTGCGCCCTTTCCCTGCAAGACCGGCTGGTGAGTGCGGCGCGGCGGCTCGATGTTCCTCTGCGCGGCGAGACACTCGCGACTCGGTTTGCGGCACTTATTGAGGACGTCCGCGCCAAATACGGCGAAAAAGCCGCCGTCATCATTGACGAATACGACAGCCCCTTGTTGAGCATGATTGGTAAGCCGCAGGAGTTCAACGCCATGCGCGAGATTCTACGCGATTTTTACCGGACGGTTAAAGTGAAGGAGGAAGACCTGAGATTTACCTTCATCACCGGCATCACCAAGTTTTCAAAAGTCAGTATTTTCTCTGCGCTGAACAATCTCACCGACATCACGCTCGACCCAAAATACGCCGACATCTGCGGAATTATGCAGGAGGAGATGGAGCGCGATTTCGTCGAATACATTGACAAACACGCCGCTAAATTTGGCGGGCGCGACGCCTATCTTGCGCGGTTGCGCAATTTCTACAACGGTTATCGTTTCACGGAAAAACCGCTCACTGTCTATAACCCGTATGGCTTGTTGCTTCATTTCAATAACGGCGAATTTCACTCCTACTGGTTTGAGAGCGGAACACCAAACTATCTTGTCGAACTTTTGAAGAAAGCGAACCTGCCAATAATAGAATTTAGCAATGTCCAAATCACGGTCGAGGATTTGCGCAAATTCGATTTGGAGAACCTTGAGCCGACCTCTGTTCTTTTCCAATCCGGCTATCTGACAATCAAAGATTACAACGCCGATTTCGAGCGTTTCACGCTGGATTATCCAAACACAGAAGTTCGCGGCGCGTTCGCCAACGAATTGGCTACAAGTTACTTGCAGATTCCGCTCTTCAAGAAGAGTTCTGTTCTAAACAAGGTTCCCGAATTACTCTACAACGGCGAAATAGACCGCGCTCTCGAAGAGGGAATAAAGCCGTTTCTCGCGGGCATTCCCTACGACATTTCCTCAAAAGAAGAGAAGTATTTTCAGAGCGTTTTTCACATCATTTTTAATATGCTCGGACTGCGTTGCCGCTCCGAGGTGCGCACCGCCAGCGGTCGCGCCGACAGCATTGTTGAGACGCCGAAATACGTCTATTGTTTTGAGTTCAAAACAAACGGCACCGCCGACGTCGCCCTCGCGCAAATTGACACAAAAGAGTATTTAACAGCATGGACCGGCACCGGCAAAACACTCGTAAAAGTCGGCGTCGTTTTCGACGGCGAAAAACGGCAAATCTGTGAATGGAAAGTGGGGAGATAGGGAATAGGAGATAGAGGAGAGAGGGAGGAGAGCCTCCCGCCGTGAACGGCGCACAGCACTTGCTCTGGCTGCGCTCGCTCCGGTGCCCCTTTGGGGGAGCGCTGTTGGCTTCGCGTGAGGATATGAATTACTTCTCGCCCTTCGGCTGTTGCCTTTTGCGGTTTTGTGCCTATTCATGGGCGTTCTTAAAATTCCACATGGCACTCACACCATTCACAAGTCGGATAATAGCCGACACCGGTATCAGCACAGGCGACGAGGGCAAGGGGCGCCTCATACCAGAGGTTATCCGCGAGTTACAAGAAAAACATGGGCGGCGCGACATTGTCGGCGTTGTGCTCAAGGTTAATGGTGGGGCGAATTCCGGGCACACGGTTGGGGGTCTCAAGTTGAACTTGCTTCCGGGCGGTCTTATTGAACGCGATGTGAAGACGCTGGCACTTGGGGCTGGTGTGGTTGCCGATCCGCGCAAGGTGCACTGGGAAGCGAAGCCGCTCGATCTGCTTGGTTATTCGATATATACGCGTTTGCTTGTGGATGAACGCACGCTTGTTAGCGACGTCACGCACCGGATGCTTGACTTGGCGTGGGAAGATTACCGCGTGAATATCCTTGGGCAGCTGCCGCGCGGGAGCACTGGGCGCGGGATTACGCCCGCTTACACGGATGAGGCGGGGCAATGGCAGATATATTTTGCCGATTTTTGTGCTGGGGCGGATGAATTTGCTGCGAAACTCGATGCCCGCATTGACCGTGCCGAGCGTGTCATTCGCCATGTGTGTCGCGTGGAACCTGCTCGCTGGCAGGAATTTCTGGAAAAGCTCAGCGATGCCGAAAAGCACGCCAACCACGATACCATAAAATCGGGGGTGTTTGCTGAGGAAGCGTTTGATTTTACGCGATTTGGGTCTGGGGAAGCCTTTTGTTTCAATCGCTCTGCGGTCATTGAAGCGACATGGGAAGCGGGGTATGCGTTGCGCGAAAATATCGGTGACGTGCGCGAGCGAATCCGAACTTGCCTTGCGCAAGGAAATTACGTCATCGGTGAATTTGGTCAGGCGTACTGGCTTGATAAGCGCCATGGTTTTGCGCCTAACGTGACCGCCTCGCACACTTTTACGCCAGAGCTGTTTCAATCGGCGGGTTTGCCCGTGCAGCCTGTCCACACGGTTGGCGTGTGCAAGGCTTACGACACCAAGGTCGGAACGCATACCTTTCTTACGCAAATGGATGATGCGCATCCGCTCGCGATACGTTTGCGCCGACTGGAGTATGGGACGAGCACTGGGCGGCAGCGCATGGTCGGCTGGTTTGATTGTGTGGAAAAAGCGGACGCGCTGCGTCATGGTGGTTATCAGGACATTGTGATAAATAAGCTTGATGCGCTTTCAGCGGGAAGTGCATGGAAAGGCGGGGTATTGCTTGTCTGCACGGCATACCGCGATCCCGCCACCGGCAAGACTTACACTTGCGTGCCGCGCAACGATGCGTTGCGCCGCACTTTACGTCCTGTCTATGCGGCACTTCCGTCGTGGGATCGCGATATTTCCGAAGCGCGTAACTTCGCCGAACTTCCTCTCGAAGCGCAGCGTTATGTCGCCTTTGTCGTGAAAACTATTGCGAATCTGGCAGGAGTCGCCGCTCCGAATTTGCGCTACATCGGCGTCGGTCCCGATCCCGATCAAATCATTAAGGATGTCCCCAAGCCGACAGAATTAATGAAGATTGTTTAATAACTCGCGTAATAATTATTTTTTGGTGAGGCAGCGTTCAAAGAATTCGCGGAAGACGGCTTCTTCTTCGTTGGGGCGGGCGAGGATGGAGTTGTAGCAATCGACGAAGGCGAGCTGGAGTTCGATCAAACTGCGCAGCGAAAAGATTTTTGCGGAGCGGGCGAGTCGCGAGAGGTAAAATCCGTTTTGGGCGAACACGTTCAGTTCGTTTTTTTCGCCGATGGTATCGCCGAAAGCGGAGCCATATTCCGCAGCGGCGCGGGACAATGCTGCCTCGCTGAAACTTCCGCTGATGGCTCGTGCGTCGGTCAAGGTGCGCAGCTGGAGGAGGAGGCGGTTTCGTTTTTGGAGAGTGGCCAGCAAACCCCGCCCCGCCTTTGGGTTGTGAAAAAAGAAACGGCGCAGGGAATCCAATGCGTATTCGATATTGGCAGAATAAAAAGCTTCGACTGGTTCAAAAAAATCGCCTTCTCCGAAAACCGGGACGAGTTTTGCGATCATATCGGAGGTGATGGCACCGCCGGAAGCACCAATATAAGAGGCAAGTTTGCGCACTTCTTCGATCGCCATACGAAGGTTTGCGCCGACTTTTTCGAGGAGTTCTTCGCAGACTGTATCGGACAATTTCACGCCGAGCGCGTTTGCTTCGGCGGCGAGTATCGCGGCTGGGACACCTTTATCGCCGCCCTTTCCTTTGAGAAGAGGGACAGAGGCGGAGGGGTCGCTGTTATTTTTCAGCCATTTTGTTTCGGAGCGGGTGCCGTCGGCGGGGAAGGCACTGATTACGACGTTAAAATTTTCCGGATCGATTTTATCGAGTGTTTTTTGAAGGCGTGCGAGGCAATCCTTACCTGCTTCGGAGCGGCCGAAGAGCGTATCTCTCGCCAGCCAGTTCAGGGTGCGCAGCCAGACATTTTTTTTGCCGCCGAAGAGAGGAAGGGTTGTGACGGCGGGGATGAAATTGGCGAGGATTGCCAGGGCGTCATCTTCCTTCGTTGCGGTGGCGCTGATAATTTCGGAAGAGAGCGGGTCGTTGGTTTCTTTATTAAACTTCTCGAAACAGGCACGGGCGGCGCGATCTACGAGGTAGTCGTCGTCGCCGGTGAAGAAGTGAAAGCGAGCGGGCATGAGAGAACACCGGTGTTGGGGTGTATCAGGCGTTTTGTTGTGCGGCGTAGTAGGCGTTGATTTTGGCGGAGACGTCGCGATAGGAGGAATCGTTCATGTAGAGGGCTTTATATTCATCGATAGCTTCTTTTTCGCGTCCGACTTTTTCGAGGGCGCTGCCAAGCTCGTAAATAATTTCCTTTTTCGTGTCGTTCATCGGAAGGATTTCGCTTTTGGCGGTTTGCAATTGTTCGACGGCGAGGTCGAATTTGTTTCCGGCGACGAAGGCGCGAGCGAGGTGGAGCATGGCGTTGTGCCGGTTGCGCGGATTGCGTTGGGCGACTTGGAGCTGTTGGATGGCTTCATCTACGCTGCCAGTTTGAAGGAGGAGGACGCCGAGGCTGTAACGGTAGCTGTAGTCGTTGGGGTAGCGTTCGACGAGGTTTTTGTAGATTTGGAGGCGAAAGGAAAGCGCATCGTTCACGGCTTGTTGGTGATTCGTTCGCAGGGCGTCGTTTTCGGGGTCGGCGGCGAGCTGTTCGGCGATTGTCTCCACTTTTTTATCGAGGATAGCCAGCGAGATTTCGTTTTCTTGTTTTTCGAGTGCTGCGTCGGCGCGTCCGATATTTGTTTGGCGTGCGCGGCGGATGGCATCAAGGGCTTTATCTAAGTCTCCGGCGGTTTGGTAATTGCGGATTGCCTCGCGGTAGTAGTCCACGTTTTCGGGGTCGGCGGCGATTTTTTGTTCTAATTCGGCGGCGATGCGGACGGCGACGGCGATGTCCTGCACGATGCGGCTTTCGACGTCAACCTGGCTGGCAGCCGAGAGGTCTTTGGTCTTTTCCTTGAAGTCGCCTTGCGCCTCCCATTTGCCCTTTTGAAGGGTTTTGGCGACGGATGCCCGGCGGGCGACTTCTTGTAAATCGCCGTTGCCTGGGAAACGTTTAAGCCCTTCGTCGGCAACGTTTAACGCAGCGTCAAAATCTTCGGCTTTGATGAGGACAGTGCCCCACGCGACGAGGAGGGAAAGGTTTTTCGGTTCGGCGGCGGAGGCTTCTTCGTAGGCGAATGCAGCGGTGTCGAACCAGGCAAGTTTTTCGGCGGCGGAAGCGAGCAGTTTATTAGCGGCAGAGTCGGTTGGTTTTTTATCGAGTAATTTTTCTGCGACTTTGATCGCTTCGAGTGGGGCGGTAGCGACGAGCTTGCTGGCGCCCAATACGGCTGGGAACGAACTAAACAAACTGCCGAAGCCTTTTTTTACGGGACCATAGACGCGCTTTTGCGCCTTGCGCAAGAGGCGCCGGACCTCGAGACATTCGGGATTGTTCTGAACAATGCTACGGAGGACTTCGACGGTGTATAAGGGATTGGTGAGAAGGGATTTCTCGGCGGACGCGACTTGTTTTTGCAATCGCGGGTCCAAGCTGGACAAGGTAACTTTAGGCATGAGAAGTAGCTGGAAGTGACTGAAAAAAGCTAAGCACGCGAGGTTCATCTCGCGGCGCGAAGAGTCGAGGAAAATCCTCCTGGCGGCGTAGCATTTCGGGGAATTCGGCTCGGGTTAGAACCCGAAAACCGCTTTTGAATGGCGTGAATTGCGAGGAAGATGCGGAGGAGCAGTGAGTTACGCTTCTCCGAAGGCGCACTGGAAGCGCGTCGAGCGAAGAGCGCAACTCGCTGATGCCCGCAGCTTTCCGCAAGTCGCGCCTTTTCAAAGGCGGTTTTCGGGTTAAAAACGCCATTGAAAAGAAGCGTTGAAATGATGTGCGGTCCGGTCGGCAAAATTGCTTTCAAAGAAGTATCCCGCGGAGATCGCGGTGGCATCGGAAAGTTTCACATCAAGGGAGGGACCCGCCTCAATTGCATTTTCGGCGAGGGCGGGGGCGTTCACGCGGAATTTTGGCAATCCTGCGGCGGTGAAACGCGCTTTAATTTCGGTGTCCGTCCCGAGCAGTTCTCGTGCATACGCAAGGTTCAAGGAAAGGTGAGCGTCCGGCAGGAAACGCCAACGGACAGCTCCGCCGACACGGACGCGGAGCGAATTCTGCGAAATGGCGTCTATGGAAAGTGCGCCATTGGCTTCGCCGCCATCTTCCGTGAGCGAACCTGTGCTCGCGTGGGTGAATTCGACGCCGGCAAACGGGGAAAAGTCGAGCGTCTCGGTTATCGTGAAACTGCCTGTTAGCCATGAAGATACACCTGCCGTAATACCGCGGGCGTCAGCCTCATTGACCGCGCCACCGGCGAGGGTGCGGTGTTTTACTTCGTGGTTGGCGTAAGCGGCGAAAACGGCGGTGTCGGCGCGGAACTGGTTTGTGAGGGGAATGGAGGCGTAGCCCGTGGCTTGAAACTGGTTCGTGGTCGCCTTGCCCGCGTCAAAGTGGAAATCGGCATTGCCGCTACCGCCGTCGAGGCGGACACCCGCGAGGATTTTATCTTTCACGTGCCCGTCGATGCCCACGCCGACGGAGTAGGTTTGCGTGTCGTAGAAGGGGTTCGTGTTTTCGGTGCCGTTTTTAGCCAAGGAACCGCCGGCGGCGATGTAGAGATTCGAGGAATACGGATGCCGGATGCCGGCGCTGGTCGCGTCGGTCTTTTTGGCGGGGGCATTCTCGGTGAGGGTTCCGTTGTAAAACGCCGCAATGCGACCGCGCACGGCAGCAACATTGCTGTTGGCGAGGGCGTTAGACATGGTGGTCAGGCTTGAGTAGCCGAGCGGAGAAGCGACGGCGATTGCCTGCGTGGTAGCGCCAGTGCCGCCTGCGCCAGAGGCAGTGGAGAGAATGGATTCGACGAAGCTGCCGCTGGCGCCTGTGGGGTCATTTGCGTGGAGAGCGTTCAGGGCACTCCGGAATCGGATCAAGTGGGAGCGCACCGGGATTCCCTCGATACTGCGGCGCAGTTCAATCTGCCCGCTGGCCCAGTCTGTAATTTCTCCTATAAAAAGCGGATTTGCGAACGCC
This sequence comes from Puniceicoccales bacterium, assembly GCA_031269335.1. GTDB lineage: Bacteria > Verrucomicrobiota > Verrucomicrobiia > Opitutales > UBA953 > CALNBE01. The sequence goes on along the minus strand of JAISZI010000031.1, from coordinate 40,654 downwards.
AGTGTCGTGTCCGGCGAGAGTGAAACATCACCGGCACCAGCCTCGACAAATTCGCCGAAGTTGAAGCTGATTGCGGAGTTTCCCGTGAAAAACTCACTGGCAATGTCGAGTTTGAGCGTTCCCCCGATGACGATCGGTTGCGCGGTGTCATTGCGAATAATGTCCCGCGAACCATCGGCGAAGAGCTTGAGGAGGAGCACGCCCTCGTTCGTCAAGGTGCCGTTGATGACGAGCCGCCCCACGACGTTGTTTCCTGTCTGGATGGTGCCGTAGTTGACGATGTTCCCGTAAATACCTGTGCCCGATCCATTGGGTCCAATGAGGAGCACCGCCCCAGGATCGACGCGGACGTTAGACCTCAACAGCGTGTTATCCAGTGCAAGAATCCCGCCGGAAACGCGGGTCCCGCCGGGGAAATCGAGCACCGTTGATTGAAAAACTGCCGTGCCGGCGTCTTTTTTGAGCAGCGCACCGGCATTGCTCGGAACCACGCCGCCGACTTGCCCCGTGATGCCACCAGATCCTTCCGCACCATTAAAAACAAGGGTGCCGCCGCCGCTTATGCACAGATCAGCGACATTCAACCCACCGACAAGGGCAATGTCGTTGCGCGTCCCTACTGGCGTATTAAAAACGACTTCGGAACCCTGCGTGAAAATGCGGGCAATGCCGTTCCCCTCTACGATATTCCAATTGCGCGTCGTGAGGTCCCATTTTCCCGAAGTCCCGCCGACCCATGTGTGAATGCGGTCGTTCACGGTTTCGTCGCGGGAAATAACTTCGGCGGAAATGATCCAAACGAGAGACCCCTGATCGTCGAGGGTCGGAATATTGGTGAAGCCCGTTCCATCGACGCTGAAGGTGGAAAGACTATTGAGCGCGTTGAAAAACTCCACATCGGCGGCAGTTCGGAGTTCGCCGAAAACCGTGAAACCGCCGTCCACACCGTCCAGCGGGTCGTTGTCCACGATGTTGACAAACCACTCGCTGGTTGCGGAGTCCTCAACCCCGGAAGCTCGCGCCATGGCGAGCGTGCCCTGAAGGTTCGACTGGTTGAACTCGTTAGTAATCGCATCGTATCTATCAATGGGCGTAATCGAGTTACCCTCTTCCGTCGCGACGACGGTATAGCCGCCACCCTGAACAACGAAATCTTTCTCGCTGCGGTGAATGAAAGTTTCATTGTATCTTCCCTCGGTGACGTAGCGCAGAAAATTTTCCACGGTGATCGGTGCGGCGTCAGGGAAAAGGCGGATGTCCACGGAGTTTACCGTGCGCCCATCGGAAAAAGTCAGCTCGGCGGAAAATGTCAGCCGCACAACATCATTGGCAGCAGCGACATCTGAAGAAATCAGCCACGCGCTCGCCAACGGCGCAGCCGCCGCAAGCAATGCAGAAGAGAGAAAACGGCGCGAAACTTTGGCGCACCGATGGGATAGCAAAGCAGAAGTTTTGAATTTCATACGCGCCCTATATTGAGCTGCCGCTGAAAAATGCAATCACTGCGACGGTAAAATCCATGTAACACCCGCCCGCCGCATTGTTTTCTTGCGCCAAATACCCGCCGAGTTCTCATTGCGACCATCACTTCTTCATGTCTCTCATCGTTCAAAAATACGGCGGAACTTCCGTCGCCAACGTTGACCGCATCAAAAATGTCGCCGCCCGCATCAAAGCGTTCTGGCAGCAAGGCCACAAAATGGTCGTGGTCGTATCTGCCCGCAGCGGCGTAACTAACGACCTCGTCGCCCGGGCGCGAGCGCTCCACCCCATGCCCGACGAACGCGAGATGGACATGCTCCTCGCCGTGGGCGAACAAGAGACCATCGCCCTTTTGAGCATGGCACTGCACGCCATCGGCGTCCCAGCGTGTTCACGCACCGGAGCGCAAGCGGGCATCCACACCGACAGCTTGCACACACGCGCCCGCATCGCCCGCATCACGGGAGGCGATATCCCCGCCCGTCTTGATGAGGGAAAAGTCGTCATCGTTGCCGGGTTCCAAGGTGTCTCTTCCGAAAGCGAAATCACCACCCTCGGCCGTGGCGGGTCTGACCTGACCGCCATTGCGGTATCGGCTGCCATCAAGGCGGACTTGTGCCAAATCTACACCGATGTTGACGGCGTCTATACCGCCGACCCGCGCTTGGTGCTCAACGCACGGAAGCTCACGGAGATCAGCTACGAAGAAATGCTCGAACTGGCGTCCAGTGGCTCCAAGGTCATGCAGGCACGCTCGGTAGAGTTTGCCCAAAAATACAACGTCCCCTTTGAAGTCCGCTCCTCTTTCAACGAAAAACCCGGAACACTTGTGAAAAACAACGCCAAGACCATGGAAGAAGCCGTCATCAGCGGCGTCGCACTCGACCGATCTCAAACACGCGTCACCGTCGGGGATATTCCCGATAACGCCGCCACGACCGCTGCCATTTTCAACGCCCTCGGTGAAGCCGGCGTGAGCGTGGACATGATAATCAAAAACCTTGGCGCCAACGGGCGTGCCAACCTTACATTTTCCGTTGGCACAGAACAATTTCCACACGCTGAAAAAGTCATCGCTGCGGCACTGCGCGAGATCGGCAGCGGCACGGTGCGCGCCTCCGGCGAAGTGGCGAAGCTCTCCATCGTCGGCGTGGGCATGATCTCGCACCCAGGCGTGGCGGGCGTGCTGTTTAACGCCCTGGCGAGTGTCGGTGCCAATTGCGACCTCATCACCACGTCGGAGATAAAAATCGCCGTCGCCATTGCACCGGAAAAAGCCGACGCCGCCGTTCGCGCCGTCCACGAAGCGTTCAGTTTGCATACGCATCGGTAAGCGGCGCGTGTTTTTACCGGAGCGAAATGCGCTTCCCAAGAGCGAGCCACGGATGCCGTTTTTTTCCGGCGGGATCGCCGTGAAAAGCCCATTGCAAAGCGCGGGCAGACGGCGATGCGTTCAACCAGTGTTGAACAGCGTCGCTTTCGACTTCGCCCCCAAGGTGGCGCGGGTAAACGAGCACGCTCAACATGCCCCCGTTGCGCAACCAGCCAACGGCGCTTTCGAGCGCAGGAATCGTGGTTTCAGGGCGGGTGACCAATGCGTGATCCCCGCACGGGAGATAACCGAGGTTGAACATCACCGCTGCCACCATGCCGCACCAGCACGCGGGGAGAACTTCGCCGAGGTGCTCGTGTCCGCGCAAAAAAAGCGTTACCTGTTGAAAAAGATTGAGTTGCTCCAATCGGAGGCGGACGGCGTCAAGCGCGACTTGCTGGATATCGAGGGCAATGACACGCCCGGAAACGCCGACAGCATCGGCGAGGAATGCGGTGTCGTGACCATTCCCCGCAGTAGCATCCACGGCAAAATCGCCCGCCATCAGGGTCTCGCGAAGGGCGGAATGGGCAAGCTGTGTCAAACTTGTAGATGGCATATACTTCGCGACTTGTAGGACAATTGACCGAGGTCCGCAACGGCACAAAGGGAAGGAAGTTGTGAGTTGTGAGTATGAGCGCGGGCACAACACCTACTCTGGCGGTGCTCACTCCTCCGCTCGCTCCTCTTCCCCCGAAGGGGGAGCGCCGTTGCCTTCGTCCCAAAGGGGCTGGTTTAGAGCCGCCTCTTTGGGACGAAAATCAAGCCTATTTCCTACGCCCGCTCACAAATCAAAACTTCGCGCCTCACAGGGAAAACGCCGACAGGGCAATCAGCCGTGGGCGAAAGTGGCGACATCGACATGTTTCGCACCGGCGTCGAGCAACACAGAACAACAAGCGTTAAGGGTCGAGCCTGTCGTAAAAACATCGTCAAAAACAACATAACGGGCGTTGACATCGATGCTGACACCGGCGCGCAAAGCGAATGCGCGTTGCATGTTGCGGGCGCGTTCTTCGCGGTCGAGCAGTGTCTGGGTAAGCGTGTTTTTGGTGCGTTCCAAGACATCGGCGACCTGCAAGTGACGATCGCGAAGAATCCGCGCTAAGTGCCTGACAATGAGAAGCGATTGGTTGTGCCCGCGCCACCGCAAACGGGCAGAATGGAGCGGGACGGGGACAAGCATGGCGGAATCAAGAAATTCGGGATAAAATTCCGTGGTGGCGATAATGCGCGCCATGTCTTCGGCGAGCCATGTGCCACGGCGATATTTTAAGGTATGCACGAGTTCACGCGCCGCGCCCTTCGCTATCACAGCGGTTTTACCGTGGCTGAAAACAGGAGAAAATTGTGCGCAATGCGGGCAAATCTGGGAACCGGCGAGGACACCGTAAAAAGGAAAACCGCAAGTCTCGCAATGCGGCGGCGCGACACGCGGCAAAACGGCAAGACCTTTCGCAGAAATATATCGCCACGGCGGATTGTCAGAAGGCTCTCCCGTGACGGGACAGTCGCGGGGAAAAACGATGTCAAACAAACGCGCCACAGCGCGTCGCATAGACGGAAAATACTTTCCCGCCGTGTTTTCTATAATTTCAGCCGCGTCGCCTTCCATGTCTGTGTTTGGTCGAATGCTCAAATGCGAGGAGCTTTTCTTTAAGAGGAATTCCGTAAGCGAACCCACAAAGCGCGCCATCGCGACCGATAACTCTGTGGCAAGGAACAAAAAGGGCGATTGGGTTTTGCCCAACTGCCGTGCCGACACACCGGTAACAACGCACACCGATATCATGGGCGATGCCGCTATAACAGGTTGTCTCACCCGAACGAATGTGGATAAGTTGACGCCACACTTTCTGCTGAAATGGCGAGCCTATTAACAACAGCTGCGGAAATGCTTCGGGGCGGTTAATCTTAAAGGCTTTCAGCGCGGCACGAGAGGGCTTGTCGGACACCCCTACCCCGTCGCAAAGAACCGGAACTTCCCACCGGTCTGCACGCTCGCGGAGCGCGTCCAAAGCATTTTCGCCAAGACAACACAGGCAAAGTGCTTCCCCAGACCACCCGAAGACGACTTCTCCAAGCGCTTCGTCCAGCACGCGTGTCACGCGAACAAAATCGGGTAACCCTCCGAGATTATGAAAATTTATTTTCATGCGGAGACAGAAGACGCTGCCCGTGAACCCGCAAATAAATAAACGCCGGACACACCCCCGCCGCCGCAGAATCCCGAAAACTTCCTTGAAAAACACCGGCACCTGCCCTTCCCTCACGCCATCTTTCGCGTTCTTCCAACACAATCCATGAAAGTCATCCGAGCCAAGACGGCGGGTTTTTGCTGGGGCGTCGAACGCGCCATCAACGTCGCCCGCGAATACGCCATAAAAGGAAAACGACCGGTGTTCACCGACGGTCCCCTCATCCATAACAGCCAAATGATGGAACGGCTCGAATCGGAAGGCATTCACGAAATCGGCGATTACATGAGCCGTTCCGAACTCAATATAAACGTGGATGAAGCCGAAAAAAAACACGCCGTCGTGATCGTGCGCGCCCACGGCGTCTCGCCCGAACGCCGCTCTTACTTAAAAAGCCTCGGCATAGAATTTCACGACGCCACCTGCCCCGACGTGGGCACCATCGCGGGGCGCATAAAACTCCAGTCAAGAAAAGGTTATACAACCGTCATCTTCGGCGACCCGAATCACCCGGAGGTCATCGGCTTAATGGGCTACACCGATGCCCGCGGGCACGTTGTCAAAACACGGGCAGACATTGACGCGCTGCCACCGCTCGGCGAAAAAGTCTGCATGGTGTCCCAGTCAACAATGTTTATCTTTGAATTTGAACAACTTGCGGAATACCTGAAACGTTCCTATCCGAATGCGTTAGTCTTCGACACGATTTGCGGGGCGACCCGTGAACGCCAAAGCGAAGTGCGCGTGCTGGCGCAAGAGGGCGCAGAGGCAATCATCGTCATCGGCGGACGCCACTCCGCGAACACCGTGAAACTCGCCGCATTGGTCGAAAAACACAACCTGCCGTGCTACCACGTCGAAACCGCCGCCGAATTAGACTTCAAACACCTCCGCAAATACAACGTCATCGGCGTCACTGCGGGAGCCTCTACGCCCGGATTCCTCATCGACGAAGCCTGCAAACGGCTCGCCGAAGCATGAGGTCAGCAAAAAGGTTGCCAGACCTTTCCTCCGAAACACCTTCACGCCTCTCTCTTCTGCTCACATGGCTTTTTCCATTTTAATAAACGGCTCGCAGGGGCGCATGGGAATCGCCCTTGCCGAAGCCGCCACCGCCGCCGGCGTCTCCATCGCGGCGGCAATTGACAAAGATGATTCCGCCGAAAACTACGTCGAACTCGCCGATGTCGCCGTGGACTTCAGCCACCACGATGCCACATTGCCCCTCGCCCGCCTGTGCGCGAAATTCGCCAAACCGCTCGTCATCGGCACCACGGGACACACGGCGGAAGAACGCGCCGCGATTTTAGAAACCGTCAAAAACCTGCCCGTCGTCTGGGCGGGTAATTACTCCGTCGGCATAACGTTGCTCAACCACCTCGTCGAAATCGCCGCCACCGCACTCGACGCGTCCTACCAAATAGAATTAGTCGAGGCACACCACCGGCACAAAAAAGACGCCCCAAGCGGCACAGCCGAAAAACTCCTCCAAATTCTCCGCTCCGCCCGCAATCTCCCCCCAGAAACCCTGCGCCACGGGCGCTCCGGTCTCGTCGGCGAACGCCCAAACACCGAAATCGGCGTCCACTCCTTGCGAGGCGGCGACGTAGTCGGCGACCATACCGTATTGTTTGCGGGCGAGGGCGAACGCGTCGAACTCACCCACCGCGCCTCAAATCGCACCATCTTCGCCTCCGGTGCCATCCGCGCTGCAATCTGGGTCGCTCAACGCAATCTCCCCGCGGGCGTCTATGGAATGGAAGACGTGTTGGGCTTCTCTAAATAAAAGAAAAACAGCCCGCTTCCCTCTTCACCGCGCAACGCCGCATCCCCCACTCGCCAAATAACGATGCACCCATCAACAACATCGGGCACAGCTGCCCTTCTTGAAACCCTGACCGCTATCGCTTCTGTTGCCCGTGACGCCTCCCGCGCTCTCGCCGCCGCCTCCGCTTCGCAAAAAAACGCCGCCCTGCACGACATTGCCTCTTCCCTTAGACAAAACGCCCCAGCGATACTCGAAGCCAATGCCGCCGACACCGCCGCCTCCCAGCTCCACCCGGCACTCATAGACCGCCTGCGCCTCACAAAAGAACGCATCGCCGATATCGCCGCCGGCATCGAAAAAATCGCCGATTTGCCCGATCCCACCGAGCGCATCCTCCGCGAATGGACGCTCCCCAACGGCCTGCGCATCCGCAAACGCGCCGTCCCCATCGGCGTCATCGGCATCATCTACGAATCGCGCCCCAACGTCACCGCCGACGCCGCCGCACTTTGCCTCAAAGCGGGCAACGCCACCATCCTGCGGGGCGGCGCAGAAGCCTTTCACTCCAACACCGCCATCGCCAACGCCCTCGAACAAGCACTTGCAAAGCATGGCTTTAACGGCGCAGCCTCCCTCGTCCCCGTCACCACCCGCGAAGCCGTTCCCCTCCTTTGTTCCCTCGAAAAATACATTGACCTCATGATTCCCAGAGGCGGTCACACCCTCATCGAAACCGTTAAACAACATGCACGGATGCCTGTCATCATGCACTACAACGGAATCTGTCACACCTTTGTCCACCGCGACGCCGACCCCGACATGGCGGAAAACATCGTCCTCAATGCCAAATGCCAGCGCCCGGGCGTCTGCAACGCCATGGAAACTTTGCTCGTTGACGCCGCCATCGCTCCGACCTTCGTCCCGCGTATCACCGCAGCCCTCAACGCTTACGGCGTCGAAATCCACGCCGACGCCAACAGTCACGCACTCGCGCCAAACATCACCAAACCCGCCTCCCCTTCCGATTGGGACACCGAATGGCTCGCCCCGATCCTCAACCTGCGCATCGTAGCCGACACCAACGACGCCATCGAACACATCGCCGCACACGGCTCGCGCCACTCCGACGCCATCGTCACCGAAAACGCTGCCGTCGCCGAATTTTTCCTCAACGCCGTGGACAGTGCGACGGTCTATTGGAACGCAAGCACCCGCTTCACCGACGGCGGCGCATTTGGCTTCGGCGCCGAAATCGGCATCAGCACCGGCAAACTCCACGCCCGCGGTCCCATGGCGTTGGAAGAACTTACGATCTATAAATACCAAATCATCGGCCACGGGCAAACCCGCGGAACACTCCCTCCTCCACCAAAAACATAAACACCTTCCCTTCTCTTCTGAAAAAAACACTTGTCTCCACAGACGAAACTTCCAAACAACACTCGCCATGATCATGTTCTCGCTAAAAAACACTACACCACCGGCATTCCTTGCCACTGACGGCTCACGCGCCCGTCTTAATACAAAACAAACTCGCGCCCTGCCCTTTTCTCGCACAGTAGAGAATTTTCTGGCGCGCACAAACATCGCCTCACAGTGGACTAAAAAATATGTCGGTTTTATTTTGTCGCTGCTGTTCATACCCATAGTTTTATTTTCTCCCACAACCTTCGCCGCGCCCGCGCCAAACCCAGCTTCCGTCCCGCCTTCTACCATTTCCGATGAACGCGTAAAAGAACTCAAAAATTTACGCTGGGGAACGTTTATTTGCTGGTCATTTAGCACGTTTTCGGGACGCGAATGGACGGGCGGCGTCGCCAAACGGACGGATTACGACAAACTCTTTCCAGCAAAGAATGTGGATACCGACCAATGGGCAAAGACGGCGAAAGAAGCCGGAATGGGCTACATTTTATTTCTGACAAAACATCACGACGGTTTTTGCCTTTGGGACACAAAAACAACTGAGCGAAAAGTGACAAATGCGCCGCTAAAAAAAGATGTATTAGCCGAACTAAAAAAGTCCTGTGATAAATATGGAATCAAACTCGCATTATATTTTTCGGAAGGCGACTGGACTTGGAAAGGCGCGGTTGACGGGCATTCCTATAAAGGCGGACACAATCCCGAAGCAAAAAAAGCGCAGCTCAAAGAACTTCTGACAAACTACGGTCCCATCGAATTTATCTGGTTCGACCACGCGGTAGGAACCGGTGGATTAAGTCACGAGGAAACGACCGCATGGTGCAAGAAGTTCCAGCCCAACTGTTTCATCGGATACAATCACGGCGACCAAACAAGTGCCGACATACGCCTCGGCGAACTGGGGAAACCGGGACCACTTGCAAACACGTCCGCGGCAGGACCCTACATGAAAGCCGGACGCAACAACTGGAAGATCGCGGAATTTACTTACCCGATATTGCCGCCTCATGAAGGTGGTGCAATGTGGTTTTATTCCTTGCCGAGACATGACAAATTGGCTCATCCTGCGAAAAGACTCTTTAATGATTATCTCGGAGCGGTCAAATACGGAAATATTTTTTCAATCGACGTCGGACCCGATTATAATGGAAGACTCCGCGATATCGATGCGGCGACCTTGCGCGAAGTCGGAAGACTTATTCAATTGCCGAGAAAGTTCGACCACGGTGCTTTCAGCGATATCGATGCGGCGACCTTGCGCGAAGTCGGAAAACTTATCCGCGACCAACAGAACTCCAAGCAGCAACAACAGGCAGTCCAGCAAGGTATCAACTGGCAGGCATTCCTCGCAAAACAAGACCCAGTCTGGGAAAAATTGCCGCTCAAGTTCGACCACGGTGCTTTTCTCGGCAACGGCTTACTCGGCACGACTATCTTCCAAGATTCACAACAGCAAATTCGATTTGAAATTGGACGTTCCGACGTCACCGACCACCGCCGCGACAACGGACGTTTACCCATCGGCGGTCTTCTACTAAAAACAGTAGGAAAAATAAAATCCGGCACCTTGCGCACAGACATCTGGAATGCCGAAGTCCTCGGAGAAGTCATCACCGACGCGGGAACCATTAATTTTCGCGCCTTCAATCACGCCAAAGAAATTGCGCTGATCGCCAATTTCAAATTCAGCGGCGCCGAAAAAAACGCCACTTTCCAGTGGGGACCAAAAAATGCCGTCGTCTTCCGAAACGAAATGAAAAAAACGAAAATAACACCTAATCCCCAACCCGAAAGCGGTCGCGTAAAAAATGTCGAATACTGTGAACAAAAACGCGCCGCCGGCGGTTCTTATACAACGGCATGGCTCGTTAATGCGGATAGCGACAATGGACGGCGCCTAATCCTCACCGTCGCCGACACTTTCCCCGCCGCCAACTCAAAAGAAATAGCGGTGAAAACTGTCACGCAAGTCGCCAAAATTTCAACACAAGAACTCGAAAACTCCCACCGGCATTGGTGGAACAACTATTATCCAGCCAGCTTCGTCTCCGTCCCCGATTCACAAGTCGAAGGTTTCTACTGGAATCAAATCTATAAACTCGCCTCGGCGACACGCAACGACCGCATGGTCATAGACTTGCTCGGTCCGTGGTATCGCGAGACCGGTTGGCCACGCATCTGGTGGAACCTCAACATCCAGCTCGCTTACTCCCCGGTCTATACCGCCAACCGCCTCGAACTTGGCGAATCTTTTACGCGGTTTATTGACGCAAAAAGAAACAACTTTGTGAAGAATGCAAAAGACATCTGGAAATTCGACGATTGCGCCACCGTTCCGCACACGACCGACTACGAGGGCCTGCGCGGCGATGGAACCTGCGCGCCCGCCAGCTACATCAATCCGGGCGATTTCACATGGGCACTGCACCTCTACTGGCAGCAATACCGCTTTTCCATGAACGAAAAATTCGTTACCGATCATAAAACACACGCCTTTTATCCGCTATTAAAACAGAGCGTAAATTTGTATTCCAATTTATTAAAGAAAGGCAACGACGGCAAGTTACATCTGCCAGTGTTCCATTCGCCGGAATACGGCGACGATGCTGATAATAATTACAATTTATCCCTCTTGCGCTGGGCGTGTGAAACCTTGATTTACCTCGACAATCGCCATAAATTCAACGACACGCGCCGCCCACGGTGGGAAGAAATTTTGAGAGACCTTGTAGATTTTCCACGAGACGAGACTGGATTTCGCATCGGTCGCACTAAATCACTTAAACAATCCCACCGGCACTGGTCGCATCTCTTGATGACGTGGCCATTGCACGTTCTCTCCACCGACCAAGCCGAGAACAAAGCAATTATTGAAAAATCGATTAAACATTGGTTGACGGTCGATAGAGGCAGGCAAATTTACGGATGGTCGCACGCGGCAGCCTCCGCAATATATTCCTATCTTGGCGATGGCGAGAATGCCCTGAAATGTTTGAAAGCGCATCACAACAACAAACGCTTCGTAATGCCTAACACGCAGTATATCGAAGGTTCACCGGTGATCGAATGCTCGATTGCCGCCGCCGAATCACTCCAAGAAATGTTGCTCCAAAGTTGGGGCAATGTCATCCGGGTTTTCCCGGCAGTCCCGCCAGCATGGAAAGATGCCACATTTCAAAATCTCCGCACCCAAGGTGCTTTTCTCGTAACGGCAATACGAAAAAATGGAGAAACAAACTGGGTTAAAATAAAAAGCCTCGCCGGCGAACCGTGCAAAATAAAACCAAATTTCAAACAACCTTTCCGCATCGCATCTGCGCTACCGTCAAAGTTAAATAAATCAAGCGGCGCCAGTCCAACGCCACCTTCTCAAATAAAGGTGAATGAAATTAAACCCGGAGTTTTTGAAATTGATTTGAAAAAAGATCAGGAAGTATTCCTCTACTGCGATGACGAAAACCTTCCTACAACGGTCGCTCCTGTCGTGATACCCAACGAAAAAATAAATTTCTGGGGCGTAAAATAGACAGCGAAACAAAGATAACGAAAATCGATGAGCCCATCTAAAAACAACAAATTCAAGACCGCATCGCGTTCACGTTCCACGGGCGACGCTGACGACACAAGTACCGCCGCTAATATGGACAGGTCTCCGCCGCACCATTTAGACGCCGAAGCCGGTTTAATAGCCAGCTGCATCATTGACGGCGGCGGTCTCATTCTCAATGAATGTATCGCCAAAAATGTATCGTCCGGATATTTCTTTGACGTTCGTAATCAATTGCTTTTCTCGGTCATGGTGGAAATGAAAAACAACAATATCGCCATCGACGACATCACGCTCACCGATTCTCTTCGCAAAGCCGGGCATCTCGAAAAAAGCGGGGGCGCCGCTTATATTTCCTCGCTCACGAACCGAATCGAAGTCACCGCCCACGCCTCTTATTGGTTGGAAATTGTTTGCGAAAAGTATTTCCGAAGGGAACTCATCCGCAGCGCACAGGACGCTATAGAACGCGCCTATACCTTGGACGACGACCTCGACAGCCTCCTCGACACGGTAGAGCAAAACTTCTACGAAATCAGCGAAAACCGAATCAAGTCGAACAGCATCGCGCACATTCGGGAACCCGCCCACGAGGCTGTCGAACTCGTTAACTTCCTCTCTCAAAACAAAGGTGCCATCACCGGCGTGCCCACGGGATTCGACGAACTCGACAAAATGTGTTTCGGTTTCCATCCCGGGCAAATGATCGTCGTCGCCGCCCGCCCGGGCATGGGCAAAACCTCGATTGCACTCAACTTCATTGAGGCGGCGCTCTTCCCCAAAACAAAAACAGCCAAAAAAGTTATCCCAACATTATTATTCAGCCTTGAAATGCCATCACGGGAACTCGCGCTCCGCCTGCTCTGCTCCCGTTCCGGTGCCAATCTGCGCCAAGTGCGCGACGGCTTCACGAACAAAGACACCCTGCGCTCCATTGCCGACATCGCCGCCGAATACCAGAACAAGCCCCTCTACATCGATGACCAAGGCGGGCAGACCATACTCGAAATCCGCGCCAAGGCCCGCCGCATTGCCCAGCAGGAAAAAATCGGCCTCGTCGTGATTGACTACCTCCAGCTCATCAACGGCACGGACGAACGCACCCCCCGCGAACAACAAATCGCCCAAGCCTCCCGCAGCATCAAAGCCATGGCGAAAGAACTCAACCTGCCTGTCGTCGCACTCGCCCAACTTAACCGCAAAAGCGAAGACGAAAACCGCGCCCCGCGCATGAGCGACTTGCGCGAATCGGGATCCATCGAACAAGACGCCGACATGGTCATGATCATTGATAAAAAACGGCGCGCCGTGAAAAAAAAGGAACGCACCGACTCCGCCGAACCCGATGACGACGAAGTCGGTCACGACGTCGTCCCACGACAACTTATCATTGCAAAACAACGCAACGGACCTACTGGTGAGATCGAACTTTTATTCCGTAAAAGCCTGACTCGCTTTGAAACACCAGCGCACACGCATACATGACTCACAATCTCCTTAAACCCGGCCTATTCGCGTTTCTCACCGCTTGCGCCGCCGGCATTTCTATTTGCGCACATGCGCAGGAAAATCCGCGCCCGCCCGCACCTTCCGCCCCTCTTTATCGCGAACCGCTTGTCTCCACGATCGAATACCGCTTCGAGGGACAACGCCCGATGAATGCCGACGAAGCCGCCGCTCAAATGCGGCTCAAACCCGGTCTGCCCTTCACCCAAGAAGCTTCCGACGCCTCCGTCCGCGCCCTCTACGCGACAGGCTTCTATGAATACGTCAGCATAGACCCAGACCCGCCCGCCGCCGATGGCACCGTGCGCGTGCGCGTAACCCTCGGTCCGCGCATGCGCGTCGAAAGAGTCAGCTTCCAAGGCAACACCTACTGGGACACCGAAAGCACCTTCGGCACAGCACTCATCGACGAAAGCCTCATTCGCGAAGGCGACCCGCTCAACGAAGTCCTCATCGCCCGCACCTGCGAAAAACTTCGCAAAAAATATGACGGATCGGGCTTCCCCTTCGCCGAAATCACACCAAAGATCGACCGCAACGAGGAAAATGGCACTGCCACTGTTACTTTTGTCATTAAAGAAAATTATGATGTCACAATCTCCTCGGTAACATTTTCCGGCAACACGCATATCCGGGAGGCCGATCTGCGCCCCCAAATCGAAACTTCCTCATGGGCATTGCTTTTCGACCCTGCGGACTTCCCCGGAAACCGCTTCCTGAAAATATCTCCCATTCGCCAATTAGGCTACTACCACTCCGAAGAATTTCGCACCGACATCGAAAAACTCCGCGCTTTCTACCGCAACCAAGGCTTTCTCGATATCGAAATACCAGAGGAAACCATCGAGCGCGACATCATCGAAACCGGCGGGCAGGATGCCCGTATCTCGCTCAAAATAAAAGTCTCCGAAGGGCGTCGCTACAAAGTCGGCAAACTATCGATTGAAGGGAATATCCTCGGCTCAAAAAAACCACACGAGACCGACGAAACCGTCAACGCCAGCCCGGACCGCCTTCACGAAATCAATGTCTTCAACACCAAAACCATCCTCGTAAACCTCGCCCGACGTCGCCGCGACATCACCCGCCCCTACCCCTTCGGCAGCCGCGTCATTGACAGCGTATTCGCCGACGGCGTCAAAGCCGACGACGTCTCCGAAGTGCGCACCAACTTCGACTCCATCGAAAGCGGCGATTGGTATTCCCCCACCGCCATTGAAAACGCCATCCAGAAAATCCGCGACCACTACGGACAATACGGCTACCTCAACACCTTCGTCACCGTCCGCCGCCGCCCGAACGTCGAAACCGGCGAAGTCGATCTCGTCTTCTACGTCACCGAAGGCGTCAAAACCTACCTCGGCACAATCAACATCATCGGCAACACCAAAACACGTAACCGCGTTATCACCCGCGAGTTGATCATGGCGCCGGGCGAAGTTTTCGACACCGTGCGCATGAGAAATTCCGAAACGATACTGCGGAATACGCGCTTCTTTAAGAGCGTCATACTCCAGCCGGAAATAAGCAATGTCAACGTCCCGAACCGCAGAGACTTGCGTATCGAGGTTGCCGAAGAAAGCACGGGCAGTCTCAATTTCGGCGGCGGCTTCTCCAGCATCGAAAAACTTTACGCATTCGCGGAATACTCCGAAAGCAACTTCGACATTTTTAACTATCGCAATTACTTCCGCGGCGGCGGACAAAAATTCCGCTTCCGCGTCCAAATCGGCACCCATTCCAACCTCGTCCTCCAGAGCTTCGAGATTCCCTGGTTTGGAGAACGCGAGCTTTCCGTCGGCTATGAAGCCTATCTCCGCAACGAGAGCTTCTCCAGCAGCGACTACGAGACGCAACGCCTCGGCCTCAACATCCACGCCCAACGCCGCATCTACGAAAACATCAACGCACAGCTCGGCTACACCATTGAAGAGATTAAAACGCGCAACATTGCATACAGCGCCCCCAGCTTCGTCCGCGCCGAAGAAGGTGCCAAAGTAGCCTCCAAGGTCGGACTCACATTCTACCGCGACACCCGAAACGACGCCTTCTTCCCAACCTACGGCAATCGCTTCTCCCTCTTCAACACCGTCGCCGGCGGACCCCTCGGCGGCGACATTAACTACTACAGCATCGATGCCCACGCCGCCCAATGGATACCCATCTTCGACGCCGCCGAGCAAACCCTCCTCCTCCGCGCCCGCGCCGGCTCCATGATCCACTACGGCAGCGGCTACATCCCCTTCTACGAACGATTCAAACTCGGCGGCGCCTACAACCTCCGCGGATTCAAATACGACCACGTCGGTCCCTTCGATGGCGACGAACCCACCGGCGGCAATACCTACGCCTTCTTCAGCGCCGAATACACCGTCAAACTCTTCGATGAATTGCGGGTCGCCTTCTTCTACGACTGGGGATTCCTCAACAGCGGCAGCTTCAATTTCGAGGCTGCCAATTACAACGACAACGCGGGCTTCGGCTTCCGCATAAAGGTCATGGCGGCAATCATGCGCATCGACATCGGCTGGCCGCTGACAACATCAAAGCATTACGACAACAACGACGGCGTGCGCTTTAACTTCTCCTTCGGCGCCGTCTTCTGACCGCAATTCCTTCTCCCTAATGCCGTGCAAAAACCAGAAACAGCCACACTGCACACCCTCTTGCACCTCCTCCGAGAAAGCCTCGCCGAAATGAAACGCGACGGCGTCTCCTGCGTCCCCCTCCTCCCTTCCTCCCTCAAATCCCTGCACGCCGCCATCCTGCCCTACACCGCCGCACCGGTCACACCGCTCCCGCCAAATCCGCCGCCCGCCACCGTCGCCACTCCCACCGTCGCTACTCCCGCCACCGTCGCCACTCCCACCGTCGCTACTCCCGCCGCCGCTACTCCCGCCGCCGCTACTCCCGCCGTCGCTACTCCCGCCGCCCTTCCGCCACCGCCCCAAATTATCCTCCCTGATATCGCCGACAAGTCACTGCGCCTCGCATGGTTGCGTGAACGTGTCCTCACCTGCCCAACCTGCAACGCGCACAAACACCCGGGCAAAAAACTCGTCTTCGGCACCGGCGACCCCGATGCCCCCATCTTTTTCTGTGGAGAAGCCCCCGGTGCCGACGAAGAAACCCTCGGCGAACCCTTTGTCGGTCGCGCCGGAGAACTCCTCACGAAAATCATCTCCGCCATGGGCTTCACCCGCGATCAAGTCTATATCGGCAACATCATGAAATGGCGCCCGGAAATGCCCACCGAATACGGCAACCGCGCCCCCACCCGCGAAGAAATGGATTTCTGCCTCCCCTTCCTCCTCGCCCAAATCGACATCGTCCAGCCCCGCATCATAGTCGCCCTCGGTCGCACAGCCATAGAGGGTCTGCTCGGCGCCGACGCCAACCGCTCCCTCGGTAAAATTCGTGGTCAATGGCAAGAATTCCAAGGCATCCCGCTCATGCCAACTTACCACCCCGCCTATCTCCTGCGCAATAACACCAACAACACCAAACGCACCGTCTGGGAAGATATGCTCCGCGTCATGGAACGCCTCCAAATGCCTGTCTCCGACCGCCAACGCGCTTATTTTCTCCCCGCCCCACGCTCGCCATCTTAAAAAAACAAAGCAGATGAGAAGCAACACCCCCGTCCGCAACTTCCTCGGCATTGACCACGGAGACCGCCGCATCGGTCTCAGCCACGGCGACTCCGAAACCACCCTCGCCTTCCCGCTCCCACCGGCAATTGAACCCACACCGGAAGAACGCCTCGCCCACATCAACGCCGAAATCCGCCGCCTCCACATCAACGAACTCGTTGTCGGATACCCCCTCCTCCCCGACGGCACCGCAGGCGCACGCACCCAGGTCGTTGACGCATTCATCGCCACCCTCGAAACCCAATTCAAACTCCCCGTCCACCGCAGCGACGAAACCCTCACAAGCGTCGAAGCCTCCAAAACCCTCTCCCCCCACCAACGCGGCCGCACCCCAGCCGAACGCCGCCGCCACCGCGCCACCGGCATACTCGACTCCCGCGCCGCCACCCTCATCCTCCAAGACTTCCTCGAAACCCACTTCCCTCCCCCAATTCCGTGAGAAAATAGCTGCCCCGCCAAGCTCGCCTGTGCCCATTGCCGCCCACCGGAATCACACGCAAACATTTCTCTTGCCAGTAATGGCAGCCGTCCCCAGCGTCCCGCCCTCTTTTTCGACGCCCCCGCGCAAGTGCCGGATCAGGCGAAGGAATAACAGTCAAAAACCAAGCAAGAAACCACAAACCCTGCGGTGCCCAACACCGACAGGTCACATAAAAAACATGTCCAAGTTAATGGAAGAATTGCTCGCACAGAGCACGCCCCCCCTTTTGAAAGCCGGAACGGTTGTAAAGGGCGTTATCACAGAAATCCGCCAAAACGACATAATCGTCGATATCGGTGGCAAGTCCGAGGGCATCATCCCTCACAACGAGTTCCCCGACATCAGCGAATTGCAAGTCGGCGGCGAAATTGATGTCTTTCTCGAAAAACTCGAAGACCGCAGTGGCAGCCCTGTCGTCTCCTACGACAAAGCACAGCAAAAGAAGAATTGGGAAAACATCGCCGCCAACAGCGTCGAAGGCGCCGTCGTCCAAGGTCGCGTAAAAGCCAAGGTAAAAGGCGGTCTCATCGTCTCCGTCGGCGTGGATGCCTTCATGCCCGCCTCCCAAATAGACGTCCAACCGCCCAAAAATCTCGACCAATACGTAGGGCAGACATACGACTTCAAAGTCCTCAAAATCAACACGGAACGCAAAAACATCGTCGTCTCCCGCCGCGAACTTATCGAAGAACAACGCCACGAAAAACGCCGCGTGTTGCTCGACGAAGTCAAGCCGGGATCGAAACGCAAGGGCACCGTCAAAAACATCACCGACTACGGCGCATTTGTTGACCTCGACGGCTTGGACGGTCTGCTCCACATCACCGATATGAGCTGGGGCCGCGTCTCCCACCCGGGCGAATTACTCAAAGTCGGCGAAGAAATCGAAGTGATGATAATTGAAGTGGACCGCGACCGCGAACGCGTCTCGCTCGGCCTCAAACAATGCGTCCAAAACCCGTGGGAAAATATCGAACGCAAGTTCCCCGTCGGCGCACGCGTGCGCGGCAAAGTCGTGAACCTCGTCGCTTACGGCGCCTTCATCGAAATCGAGCAGGGCGTCGAAGGTCTCGTCCATATCTCCGAACTCTCCTGGACAAAACGCATCTCCAAACCAAGCGAAGTGCTCAAAATCGGACAAGAGATAGACGCCGTCATCCTCGGCGTTAACAAAGAGGAACAGAAAATTTCCCTCGGCGTGCGCCAACTCGACGCCAACCCGTGGGACATGGTCCGCCACAACTACCCCGTCGGCGCACGCGTGCACGGCAAAGTGCGCAACCTCACCGCCTACGGCGCCTTCGTTGAACTCGAAGAAGGCATTGACGGCATGGTGCACGTGTCCGACATGAGCTGGACGCGCCGCATCACCCACCCGGGCGAAATCATTAAAAAAGGAGACGAGGTCGAAGCAATCGTGCTCGACGTAGATGCCGACCAACAACGCATCTCCCTCGGAATCAAGCAGACGCAAGACGATCCGTGGGCGGACATCGACCACAAACACCGCATCGGCGACATCGTCGAAGGCAAGGTCACCAAAATCACAAACTTCGGCGCGTTCGTAGAACTGGAAAACGAGATAGACGGCCTCGTCCACATCTCCCAGATCGGCGAAGAACACGTCGAAAAGATCAAAGACGTCCTCAAAGTCGGGCAGCAAGTCTCGGCACGCATCATCAAAATCGACCGCGAAGAACGCCGTATCGGCCTCTCAATCAAGGCCGCCACCTATGATCCCGCCCAGTTGCAGGCGGAAATCAGTGCCTTTGACCGTCTCAAAGGAGGTTCCGCCGCTTCGTCCACCACCCAAGCCGCCTCCCCGGATTCATCGGGTCAGTACCGCAACCTTAACAACCTCGGTGCCCTCCTCGACGAAGCTGGTCAAGTCGCCCAAACGGAAGAGCAAGAATAACGCCTCGCTCACCCACGCGCTCACCGCCCGTGGCACACCGAAAAAACGCCGTTCCGAAAAGGGGCGGCGTTTTTTTGCCTCAAAACACTTATTTTCGGTGTTTTCCTCCCGCCCGAAAACAGTTCTTATCCGCCCCGCATGGACACTTGGGAAAATTTCAAACTCCACTACCACGCCTTCGACGCCGACGGAGCACCGTTCGCGCTCGACCTCAGCCGGGCAAACTTGCCCGACGGATTTCTCGACCGCATCGAGCCGGATCTGCAAAGGGCATACACCCGCATGGACGCACTCGAAAACGGCGCCATTGCCAACCCCGGCGAAAACCGCCGCGTCGGTCACTACTGGCTCCGCGCCCCCTTCCTCTCTCCTTCCCCGGAAATCGCCAGCGAGATAACCGCCGCCGTCGAAGCCATCGAGCATTTCGCCGCCGAAATTCACTCCGGCAAAATCCAAGGCGCACACGGCGCCTTTGAAAATTTGCTCTGCATCGGCATCGGCGGGTCTGCCCTCGGTCCCCAACTCGCCGCCGAAGCACTCGGCAACCCGCTCCAAGACAAACTCGCCGTCCACTTCCTCGATAATACCGATCCCGACGGATTCGACCTCGTCTTTGCCAAACTCGGCACGCGCCTCGGACGCACCCTCGTCATCGTCACTTCCAAATCCGGCGGCACGCCGGAGCCGCGCAACGCCATGATTGAGACCAAAATGCGTTACGAAGCCGCCGGTCTCGTCTTCGGCGCACACGCCGCCGCCGTCACCGGCAAAGACAGCGAACTCGACAAACTTGCCATCGCCGAAAACTTCCTCGCCCGCTTCCCGATGTGGGACTGGGTGGGCGGGCGCACCAGTGAGACCGCGACCGTCGGCCTCCTCCCAGCCGCATTGCAAGGTCTGCCCATCCGCGAATTGCTCGATGGAGCCGCTGCGATGGACAAGCTCACGCGCTCGCACAACACCGCCGAAAACCCCGCCGCCCTTCTCGCTGCCGCATGGTTTCACCTCACCAACGGACGCGGCGCAAAAGACATGGTCGTCCTGCCCTATAAAGACAGGCTCCTCTTGCTCGCCCGTTACCTCCAACAACTTGTCATGGAATCGCTCGGCAAAGAACGCGACCTCGACGGAAACACGGTCAACCAGGGAATCGCCGTCTATGGCAACAAAGGCTCGACCGACCAGCACGCCTACGTGCAACAACTGCGCGAAGGCGTCCCCAACTTCTTCGCCCTCTTCATCGAAGTCTTGCGCGACCGCGAAGGCATCTCCCCGCAAATCGCCCCCGAAGTCACGAGCGGCGACTATCTCGAAGGCTTCTTACTCGGCACGCGCAATGCGCTTTCCGAAAACGGCCGTGCAAACATCACCCTCACCGTCGAACGCGTGAATGCCCGCGTTCTGGGTATGCTCATCGCGCTTTTTGAGCGCACCGTCGGCATCTACGCCGTTCTCATCAACATCAACGCCTACGACCAACCCGGCGTCCAAGCCGGTAAACTTGCCGCCGACACCGTCCTCAGCGTCCAGCGTGAAGCACTCGCCCTGCTGCGCGCACACCCCGGCACACCGTTCAACGCAGAAGGCATCGCCGCCGCCCTAAAAAACAGCACCCTTGCCACCTCGAAAATAAAGCTTGAAGAACTGACCGAACTCATCTTTAAGGTCTGCGAACACTTGGCGGTCAACCCCGACAAGCACGTCACGAAACAAGTCACAAAACCTTTTTTCAACACCACCTACACTCACCTCCGGCCTGACGCCAACGCACCAACAACCAACCACTAACACGCTCCACCGCTCTTCCCCATGAACAAGACACTGTCGCTATTCATCCGAGTCATCGCCCTGCTTGCCGCCATCGGCGCAGGCGTCGCATGGTATTTTATCCACGAGGAAAATATCAAGCTGGCCATGACCAAAACCGAATCCTTCACCAAGGATGAAGAGATCAAGAAACTCGCCAAATGGAGTGCCACCGATCCGCTCTACAAAGATGGCATAAACTTCGTTGCCCGCATGACCGCGATGCCCGGCATCCACGACCTCATCAATGCGAAGCGCAAAGAGATTGAGCAACACATCGCAACAATCGCTGCCCGGGACGCGACTATCGCCCAGCGCGACCAAACAATCGTGGAGAAAAACGATGCCATTTCCAAACTGGAAGGCGAGAAAGCCGACCTCATTCGCACCCGCGACGATCTCACGGGCAAACTTGGCGCCGCGAATAACAAAATCGGCACATTGGAAGCCGACCTGCAACAAGCGCAGGCAGAGCGCGAAGCCCTGAACAAAAAGATGAACGACACGGAACAATACATGCCCCGTGCCGCTTACGACGAGCAAGTCGGCGCCCGCAACAAAGCCGAAGACGACCTGCAACGCGCCGCCAGCCGCTACACCCGACTCTACAACTGGTCAATCGCGCAGACCGGACTCACACCCCCCTATTCCAAAAGCGTAACCGACCCCGATCCCGTCGCCACCGGTCCGGTGCCAAAAGAAGTCCTGCCGCGCATCCCGACAACGGTGATCGCCGTTGACCACCGCCGAGGCGTGCTCTCGATCTCCCTCGGTCTGGAAAACCGTTCCCTGAAAGAAGGACAAATCTACGACGTAGAAGACCGCGTCGGCGTCCACATCGGCAAAATCCGCATCTCCAAAGTCGAGCCAGGCCTTTCCGTCGCCACAATCCTTCCGGGCGCCAACCACCGCCTGTTCATTCGCGACAACACCGTCAACCTCGTCCGCGCCCAAGTGACTGGCACGAAAAACGTCGCCCCGAGCGTTCCCACGACACCGACGCCGCCCGCCGCGAAAGCCCCCGCTTCCGCAGTGGACAATGTCCCGGTCGCCGGTCTTTAACCTTAACCGCTTCCTGTTCACTTCCTTCTAACATGCGTTCGTTCACACTTTTGATGCTCGTTGCCTCGCTCTTCGCGGTCAGTGGTTGTGAAAGTCCGCGCCCATCGTCATCCCTCCAGCCCCACGGCGCCCCGCAGAGCTGGGAGAGCGGCATGCCGATGATGAGTGGATTAGGAACGACAAACCGCTGACCCGTGAACCCGCTTTCGCCGACCAGCGAAAAGAAACCGCCGCTACCTGCGGCGGTTTTTTTGTAAATCATTGTTCCCGACCTTAGGTAGTGCCGCTTTTCTTCCCAGCCCGCCCATGCGCAAACATTTCAAAAACATGTCGCTTACCGCCACGGGCACCCTCGGCTCGCGGATACTCGGTCTGTTGCGCGACCAGCTGACAGCCGGCTTTTTCGGCGCAGGAATGGTAGGCTCCGCCCTTCTCTTCGCGCTGCAAATTCCCAACCTCTTCCGCCGCCTGCTCGGCGAAGGCGCCCTCACAGCGGCACTCGTCCCGGTGATGTCGGACGAACACCGGCTCGGTGGACGCGAAAGTGCGTTTCGTTTCCTCAACCAAGTCCTCACCCGCGCCACGCCGCTTATCGTAGCCATTGCCCTCGTCACCATGTTGACGGCTTGGTCGCTCTCGCATTGCGACATGGAGCCGCGCCACCGTTTAGCCGCCACCCTCACCGCGCTGTGCATGCCCTACATGCCCCTCGCGTGTCTCGCCGCAGTATTTTCGGGAGCATTGAACCTCCTCGGACGCTTCGGCGTCACCTCACTCGGCGCACTCTGGCTAAACATCGCCATGATCGGCGCCCTCTGCACAGGCGGCATCCTCTTTGCGCACGGGCAAAGCACGCTCGCCGTCTGGGTGTGTTACGGCACCCTGCTCGGCGGTGCCTTGCAGTTGCTCGCGCCAGCCGCAGCACTTTGGCGCGAGGGCTGGCGTCCGCGCATAGACTTCTCCCCCTCCGAATCGTGGGAACGCCTCAAAACCATTTTCCTGCCCGCCGTCGCAGGTGCGGGCGTGCAACAGGTCAACTTCCTCGTCTCGCGTTTCCTCGCCCTCAACACAGACGACCGTGCGCTCACCGTCTATTACCTCGCAAATCGCATCGTCGAACTGCCCATCGGCATTTTCGCCATCACCATTTCCACCGTCGTCTTCCCCATCATGGCAATGCATGCCGCCGCCGGTGAAAATGATAGCATGGGCGCGGAGTTTGCCCGCGGGACGCGCCTGTTGCTCGCGATCACCCTTCCCGCCGCAGCGGGAATCATCGCACTTGCCCAGCCTATCGTCTGTATCCTCTTCGAACACGGCAAGTTCACGGCAGACGACACCGCCGCCGCGCTCCCTGTGTTGTGCGTCTTCGCCGGCGCAATGCCCTTTCACGGCATGGCAATACTCATGGGACGCGCCTTGAACGCCGTCAAAGAGACGCGGATCCAAGCAAAAATCGCGGGTTGGGTTTTCGCGCTGAACCTCCTCCTTTCCCCGCCGCTCGCATGGGCGTATGGCGCGACCGGTCTTGCTGTCGCAAACCTCGCCGCCGCCATCTTCCAGTGCGCCGCACTCTGGGTTTCCCTGCGCGGCAAAGACCCCGCCTTCACGCGAGAATCCCCCGCCAGCCCGCTCGCCAAAAGCCTCGCCGCATCGCTCATCACCGGTGTTTTCGCTTACGGTGCATGGATTATCGCCGCGCCCCTCTGCGCCTGGATAGCCACCTGCGGCATCGACACTATCGGCAAAGCTGCCGTGCTCGTTCTCCTCATCGCCATTTCGGCGGCACTCTACTTCGCGCTACTCTTCGCCTTTCGCCACCCCGAATCCGATTTCCTTCGCAAAAAAATCGCCCGCTTCCGCCAACGATAGCCGCGCCGGCGCAAAGAAGATGCCCTCGCGAAAAATTCTTATCCCCGTTCTTGCCACGGGCGCGGAAGGCGTTTTCCTGCCGGGAAATGGCGATTTGCGAACAGCGTGTGCTTTTGGCGCGGGCAGGGATGCAGGGTTACACAACCGACATTGATTGTTATTTGCGACACGGCGGATACGCGGCGTTTCGCAAGGCATTAACAATGGAACCGGCGGCGATTCGTGAAGAAGTGCGCGTTTCCGGTCTGCGCGGGCGCGGGGGCGCGGGATTCCCGACAGGGGTGAAATGGTCTTTTCTCGACCGCAAGTCCGGCAAACCGGTTTATCTCATCGTAAATGCCGATGAATCCGAACCGGGCACCTTCAAAGACCGGCGGCTCATTTACCACGACCCGCACCAAATCATCGAAGGCACACTCATCGCCGCACGCGCAATTGAAGCACGGCGGGTGTTCATCTACGTCCGCGGCGAATTTCAAAACGGGGCGCGTATCCTTGAACGCGCCGCCGCAGAAGCCGCCCAACACGGATTTTGCCTCACCGACAAAGACGGCGCGAGCATCGCCATCGTCGTCCACCGCGGAGGCGGTTGTTACGTTTGCGGCGAAGAGACAGGGCTTATCGAGTCGCTCGAAGGCAAGCGCGGGACACCTCGGTTGAAACCGCCCTTTTTTCCGGCGGTGCTGGGGCTTTACCAGTGCCCGACCATTGTCAACAACGTCGAGACACTCGCCCAAGTGCGCCGCGTGTTGGAAATTGGCGGTGCGACATTTGCAAAAACAGGCGCCCCCGGCGACACCGGCACCCATCTCTGGGGCGTCAGCGGGTTGGTGCGCCGTCCGGGTCTTTACGAAATTGAGGCTGGCGCGGCGACGATTGGGGAACTCCTGCACGATCTCTGCGGAGGTCCGCTTGCCGGTCGCACCTTCAAGGCACTCATTCCAGGCGGTTCCTCTACGAAAATACTCAAATTCGGCGAACGTTTTACCGGAAAACTGCCCAACGGCACCGCCTTCGACTGGAAATTAGAAGATGTGCCACTCGACGCCGTGTCGCTGACCGCGAGCGGCTCGTCGCTCGGCACAGGCGGCATGATCGTGATGGACGACTCCGTGGAAATGATTCAGGCACTCGCCAACTTGAACGCCTTTTATGCACACGAAAGTTGCGGGCAATGCACACCGTGCCGCGAAGGCTCGCTATGGTTGGCGCGAATCACACGCCGCATCATCCGCGGGGGCGGACACATGGAAGACGTGGCACTGTTGGGAAGTATCGCAGACCAAATCGCCGGACGTTCCATTTGCGCCCACGGCGAAGCCGCCGCGTGGCCGGTGCAGTCCGCTGTGGCAAAGTTTGGAGACGAATACATCGAAAGCATCCGCCGCAGTGCCTCAGGCACACCCTCGCCCTTCGCCTTGCGCCTCGTGTAAGCGATCCTCCCACGAACGAAGGAAGGGGCGGTTTTGAGTTGTGAGTTGTGAGCAAGCGCGTCGTGTGAGTATCTGAATACAGCGATACGTTCAAGCGACACGGCGTTTGTTTTTTGTTCTTGAAAACCGAGGCGGAGCGGGCTTGAAGAACAGGGTGTTGGTGTGTTTTTCGCCATCACTTCTCGTCAACCTTTTTTCAAATCCACACCACTTCCATGATCACGCCTTTGCTGCGCCGATTCGCTCCCGCTTTAACCACTGTTACGCCGCCATGACCACCATACCGCGTTACCTTGATCCGAGAAACGACATCCCTTTCAAAAAGGTGTTCGGGCAGCATAAGCATTTGTGCATCAGCCTGCTCAACTCATTGTTGCCGCTTGAAGGGCGCGAAATCATCGAAATCGAATACCTGCCCCTCGCCTCGCTTCCGCGCATTGATTCCTTTCGCACTTCCATTCTTGACGTGAGGTGCGAGGACTCCACGGGGCGGCAGTTTCTTGTCGAGATGCAAATGTATTGGTCGGATAGTTTTACGAATCGCGTGACGTTCAACGCGTCGAAGGCATACATCGCGCAGTTCGACAAGGAAGACCTGAAGAACAAGGTGGATGAGATGGGGAAGACAAAGCCTTATCTGCGCAAAAACATTTATAAGGACATCCAACCTGTTTATTCGCTGAATCTTATAAATGATTCATTCGAGAACACTCCGGAGATGGCAAAGGAGTATTACCACCATTACGCGGTGGTGAATTTGCAGCACACCGAGAAGCGGATAGAGGGTTTGGAGCTGATATTTGTGGAGCTGCCGAAGTTCAAGCCATCGGGCAGAGGCGAGCGCAAGTTGCACGAATCGTGGCTGCGCTACTTCCAAGCCGCTGCTGCTCTCGCCGCCGAGCAGGCTGCTGCTGCCGAGGCGAAGCGCGCCACGGCACGCACGCTTAGAGCCGCCGAAGTCTCCGCCGAAGTCATTGCTCAATCCACCGGCCTCGACGCCGCCGAAATCGCGAAACTTTAACACCAAACCCAACCGCTTCCACTTCCTCCCATGAAAACTTCCACTCACACCACTTTTTCGTCAGAACCTAAAAACCATCCGCTTTGCTCTCCTCCTATGGACACTTCTACGTCTTCTTCTGTTTCCGGCACTTCTTCTGTTTCCGGCACTTCTCCCGCTGCTCGCCGCAGCAAGCGCGGGTTTGTGCGGTTTCTCGCCAATGCCGCCGCGATTGCAGCGACTTCCGCCGCAGGCTTTTTTGCCGACGCGCCTTCCGCCTCTGCCGAGATCTACTACTGGACGGGTTTCGGTGTCGGGGACGCAAATTCCGCGCACTGGTGGGAGTTTGTTGATAATTTCTCAAAAAACGCAGACGGCACCGGTGCCGTCACCGAAATTCCGGGCGAGGGCGACATCGTCTATCTCTCCCCCAATGCAGCCAATTCTCACATCCGCATCGGACATGGCTTACGTCCATATGGCGAGCCTGTTTCCGTTGACGCCACCATCATAGGTGATTTTACATTCTTGGTCGGTATCGAGTATGGCAATACCCCTTGGAGCGGCGATCACATTATCTTCACCCAGAGAAATGAACTCAAAGGGAGCAATGAATTTACTTCTAAGAGTACATCGACTTACCCGACCGGTGGTTCTTTCATTGCGCTGTATCAGAATTCAACCCTCCTAACCTTTGCCTACCCCGAAAGTATCGGTGACAACGGTGATGGCATCCAAGGGGTTGTTTTCATGTATCGCGGAAGTTTGGATTATACAGGCACGGAGACGGTTACCATTAACCAACTCTACCTCGAATATGATAATAGAGACAATCCCGAGAGGAGGAACCACATCTACGTCCGCGACCCCGACGGAAGAGTCATCGTTAAACGCTACTGGAACTACCCCTTAGATAGCTGGAATAGCCGCCGCCTGAACCTTGGCGGCGACGTTCAAGGTCCGCATGGCGTCGCCCCCTCCTTCAATTATGGTCCCTCGCTGGGCACTGTTGAACTTGCCACCTCCACGCCAGACGACATCCGAGCCGCCGTAACTGTCTGGGGCGGCGTAGTGGAACTCAACGCCCAACTCAACGCCGAGGGCACGATCCACGCCGCCTCCACGGGAGACAGAGCCGCAGTCAGCCCGACACGCGTGACTGGTGCCGGTTCCAGCAATAATGATGGTGCCGAAGGTCTCGTCATCAAAGACGGTCTTGTAAAAATCATCCATGAAGCCTCCTTGGGGCAGCCGGTGCACGATAAAGGAAACCAGATTAACGCTCAGTCCGGTCTTGTCGTCGCTGGCGGCGTGTTCGACCTCAACGGGCACAGCGAACGCGTAGCCTTCCTCGCCAGCAGTTCACGGATCACGGAGGTTGACTCCACCTCCCCCTACACCGGCGGCGAGATCACCAATTCCGACACCGCGCACGTCTCCACGCTTAAAATCGGTAACGACGGTGGCACCAGCGTGCTTAGTTCCTACTACTGCGGTTCCATTACGGGAAATGTCTCCGTCTATAAAGAAGGCACAGGCACGATAACGCTCGAAGGCGCGCTCCGTTACACAGGCGAAACGACGATAACGGAAGCCGTCACCTTCACCATTGCCACGGCATCGGGCGAAAACACGATCGGCTTGCTCAATTTCGCCAACGCCGGCGCCACCCTCGCCCTCACCGGAAATGCCTCCACGCAGATCGCCGGCTTCGCGGCGGGTTCGCTTCCGGGCACTATCGCGCTGGGCACGGGCACGGGCGCATTCATCATCGGAGCGCAAGATGCCCCAGCCTCCGTCAGCACTTTTTCGGGCACAATCACCGGCTCCCGCCCCCTCGAAAAACGCGGCCTCGGCTCGCTCACCCTTTCCGGCAATTTGGAGACGTTCAGAAGTCCCGTGACGGTCGCCCAAGGCGAACTTGGGGTCAGCACTTCCGATTCAGGCGAATTAAGCCGACCGCTGCACATCGAGCAAAACAGCGTGTTTGCGGTCAATAATTCAAACGGCATCTTCGCCGTCACGGGCGCAGTGACCGGCAACGGCGAAATCGTGAAAAAGGGCGACGGCATGCTCATCCTTTCCAACGTCCAGACCGACGACCTAAACCTTAAACTTGACGGAGGGACGCTCACCTTAGACCGAAATAAATTCGGCGATATCACGCTCGCCCAAAACACCACGCTCAGCCTCACCGCCATCGGCGACGAACCCGCCGTGTCCTTTCGCAACGTCACACTCAACAGTAACGCCACCGTCTTGCTGGACGTCAGCGCCCTCCTCTCCCATGCGGTAGATGGCGAAGTGGACGCCTTGTTATACTCCGGAAATTTTGTTAAAAATAACGGCGATTTCGCGGTTAAAGACGTTGAATCCTTCCGAGAAGCACCGCTCATCGAAGAGCGCGACGGTAGAATTGTCCTCTTAGTGCCGGAAGACGCCTTGCCCGCCAACCTCCTCTGGAACGGCATTTTAGGAGGGAATTCTTGGGGTTACGAGGCTGCTGGTCTAAACTGGATAAAACTCAAAGACAACTCCAGCGACAGATTTTTTACCGGCGACAATGTCCTTTTTGACGACACCGCCCAGCATACCGAGGTTGAGATTCCAGCAAACGTCAGTGTCACACCGGGGAGCATCGTGGTAGATAATACTACGAAGGACTATATTATCTCTGGTGAGGGCACTATAGCCGGTGGTGCAAAATTGACGAAAAGAGGCAGCGGGAAGCTGACAATCAGCACCCCCAACATTTACAGCGGCGGCACTGTTATCGAAGGCGGAACGGTGGTAGCTGCGGAGACAAACGCCCTTGGCTCCGGCGTGGTCTCCTTTGCAGCTGCGGGCACGACCCTGGACGTTACTGTCAACGGTGTTAGCAACGTGATTCACACCGAGCTTGATGCTTCCGTTAACCTCAACTTGATCGGAAGCGGCGGAGCCACCGAGCACCTGTATTTCGGCGGCGCATTTTCCGGCACCGGCGACATCACACTCGGTCCAGCCGACGGCAAATACCGGCATTTCACTTCCACCGGCAGCAGCGCATACAGCGGCACAATAATAGGAAATGGGCTTAATTATTACTTCGACGGAAACGGTGACGGCGCCAACTGGAGAAACGCCACTCTCCGAATGGCCAACACCACCGGCGCGGGAACACTTTATTTCACTGGCGGCAGGTCGTATTTTAAGGAAATACAATTCGCTTCGGGGAGGATGCTGCTGACCGGCTCGGATTCCACGATTCTCGACGTGGAGAAAATTTCCCGCACTAGCACGGCGGGAGGCGAGGTCCTTATTTCTGGTGCCGGCAGAATAACTTCTTCCACAGGAGTACTCACCATCGACACCGGCGGCGGAGATATAAATATCGATGAAGCTGTGCAGTACCTCATCGTTCCCATTGCTGGCATAGGGCTTACCCTCGTTAAAGAAGGAGAGGGAAAGTTGAGGGTTCAGGATCTTCGCTCCGTCAACAACGGCTTGGTAATTAAGGAGGGAGAACTTTTTGTCGGGGGATCCTCGGAAAATTACCGTTACAAACTTCCTTCTGCCCCAATCAAGATCGAGTCCGGAGGCACATTGCGAATCGCCCACTTCGATAGTTGGGGTGGAGGAAACGCTGTCCCCAGTGCAGTGATAACTATTGAGGCGGGCGGATTACTCGTCGTAGATCATGATGATGTCCGCCAAAGAAATAATGCCTTTGGAGACATCTTCCTAAACGGCGGAACGATACGAAACGAATTTAAGATGAATCCAATTGTACAGGAGGCATGGGGTTGCATCACATTTAACGGAAAAGTCACCGTCAACGGAAGCAGCACCTCGCTAATTGAAGACATGGGCCGTACAGACGGACGGGGCGTGCGATTGAGTGGTGGGGATGGTGTCGACCTGAACGAATTTGCCGTGCTGCGCGATCCCGATGTCGGGATACCCGGTCTGTTAGTAACCGCCGTCATCGGCAATGCGTCAAAGACCGGCAACCTCTTGAAAACGGGACCGGGGACAATGGTGGTGTCGGGCAACAATGTTTACACAGGAACGACCACTATC
The DNA here is from genome assembly GCA_031269335.1 of Puniceicoccales bacterium. Classification (GTDB taxonomy): domain Bacteria; phylum Verrucomicrobiota; class Verrucomicrobiia; order Opitutales; family UBA953; genus CALNBE01. The sequence continues at coordinate 10,072 of JAISZI010000031.1, read as the reverse complement.
AATGAAGGCACATTTCAAGTGGGCAACGGCGGGACCACCGGAGCCATCAGCAACGGAGGTGCCGTGATCGTCGCCGCTGACGCTACACTCGCCTTCTCGAGAACGGGCACCACCATCGCCAACGCCATCAGTTCCGAGGGGAACATTTTAGTCAAAAGCACCGGAACTATCGACCTGAGTAATATCACGTTAAGAAACACGGGCTACATCCGCATAGAACAAGGTACCCTGACCTTCGGAAACATCTCCAATACCGTCACGCCAAAAAGGCTCGAAATGGAAAGCGGCGCGAGACTCACCGTTACCAACGGCTCACTCACCCTCAACGGAAACGCCCTCTCCTACGCAGGACACACCGGTAGCGGCGGCATCATCGATATCGCCGGAGAATTGATAGTCACAGGCGGGCATTCCCTGCGCATCGGCTCCGCCGCAAGCGGCGAAACCCTCAATGTCAATAGCCTCACCACCAATAACTCCCGCCTCCAGTTTGCCATAACCAACGACGCTTCCGCCGACTTGATAAGCACCGTTACCTTCTCCGCCACCGGCTCCAACGTCATCGCTATCTCCGGCGACGCCGTTGACTGGGATAATCATGCTCTCTCCGGCAGCAACGGACTCCCGGTTCTGACTCTGTCTGCTCTCGGTGGGACCATCACAGAGGCTATGTTTGATACCTTCCATTTAGACACCAGTGGCGTGACCAATAGCCAGCGCGCACTGCCCACCCTCGACGTGTCTCTCGATCGCAAATCCTTGTTAGTCCACATAATCAAGGCGACAAGGGTGCTTATCTGGGACGATCACGACGCCGCTGAAGCTGATAAAAGAATTTGGAATGATAAGGTGGAAGTCACGAACTGGGTAAACGTCGAGGATGGGTTGAAAACATATTTTGAAACATGGAGTTCCGTAGAGTTCAATGACAACGACTCCAGTGCAAGTAGAGATATACTTATAAACACCGAAGTTCGCCCGTTCTCAATAACCGTTGACACATCAAAAACTTATCGCTTAATTAATAGTGTAACGTTTGCGGAGAGCGGATTTTCCGGGGGTCATATCTCCGGGCAGGTGTCTCTCGAAAAACGCGGCTCCGGAACGCTCGTTCTGGCGATTGAAGGAGGCGGAATTGGAAATGCAGGTGCAAGTGAAAAAGCGCAATTTCTTAACTCCTTCTCCCGTAGCGTTGTAATCATCGAAGGCGCAATAGAAGTAACTGGCGGCGTCGGCGTAACCCTGCTCGGCAATAAACGAGTAGGCGCGGTAGATGCAACATACAACCCGAACGCAGACAGCCTTCTCGGCACCGGCGGTGACACATCCAACGAAGTCAACAGCGCGGAATTTCTCCGACTCGACGGCGGCACACTGCGTTTCCGCGGCGATGTCAACAACGCCACCACGACAAACCGCTCTTTCACCGTCGGCGTAGGCAGCACCTCCGAAGGCACGCGCCTCAACGGCGGCGCCATTGAAATCGCCTCCACGGGTGAAAATACACGCGTCTGGTTCAACGGAACCGACCCCGTAGCGTTCACCGGAGCCGGTGCGCGCACGCTCACCCTCACCGGTGCCGGTGGTCGTGAAGGCTATGACTACCTGCGCAGCACCGGTTTGCTCGGCACCGTGACCACCGCGGGCGGCATCCTCGGTCTGCCCATCCCCTTGGAACTTTCCGGAGAAATTCTCACCATTGAAAAGAAGGGAACCGGCGTCTGGCATCTCACCGGCGAAAACGGATACACCGGCGGCACCATTCTGCGCGAAGGCGCCCTCGTCATTAGCACCGACATGGCCGTCGGCGGGGGCGCGATAACGTTCGCGGGCGGCGACCTCGTCGTCGCGGATATTAGTGAAACCGGCGGTTTGCTCGCCGAGCCGACACAGATAACGATCCCGAACCGGATAGTCACTTCCGCCGACGGCGGCTCCTTCCTCATTCCGACCGGAAGCGTGCTCACGCTCTCAAGGGATGCGACGCTCTCCGGCACCTACCCCATTGAAAAACGCGGCAAAGGCACCCTCATCCTCGCAAGCAATAATGGCTTGTTCCGCGGCGGCGCAGTCATTTACGACGGCGTGCTCGAATTGCACGAAGCCAACCCGCTCGGCGCAGTGAACACTTCCCCGCTCGTCCCGTCTTCCGGCCTCCTCACCGTCGAGTCAAACGGAAGAGTCGAACTGAACCACCCGTTGCTTGGCAGCGGCACAGTCGTCGCCGTCAACGTCTCCGGCATCAACTCCGAGGCGTCAGGCGGGGGAATCATCGCCAACGGACGGTCCGCCGGCGAAGCAACGCTCACCATCAACGTCCCGACTAATTTAACGCGCGAATTTTCCGGCGGATTCGCCGACGGGGACGCGAAACTCAATGTCACCAAAGCCGGCTACGGCACGCAGGTCATATCCGGCGTCTCCACGCACACGGGCATAACCCGCGTGACGAGCGGCATCTTGCGCCTTGGGAGCATCTACGCGCTGGGCAGCGGCGGCACCGTCATCGTAGCAGGCGGCACGCTCGACATCGCGGGGCTGAACTTCGCCCAAAAAGACGCCGGTGGCGCCTTGCTCGTCGAACGCACCATAACCGTCGGCGACGGCGAAAATTACGGCACAATAACCGACAGCACGGGCGGCGGCAGCCTGCCTCTCTTGACCCTCGCCCGAGACACGACCCTGACCTCCGGCGGCACAACCGTCATCACCACCGTCCAAGGCTCGCACACCTTGTCGCTCGCGCCGCATGTGGCGGACGTCGCCCCGACCTTCGTCATCAACGCAGAATCGTTTCACCCCGATACTCCGGACACGCCGCCCGTGCGCGTCTCCGCAATCGCGATAACCGCCGGAGAACTGCAGCTCGTCGCCTCGAACGGCATCACCGGCGCCATTGCCGGCGATAACGCCACACTCAAATTAAACGGCGGATCGCTGCGCCTCGTGGGACGCGATGTGACACAGACCTTCGGCAAAATCGAAGGCACGGGCGATATCACGGGCTTCGGCACCGTCCACGTAATCGGCAGCATCGTGGACACCGACATCGCCGATATCCGCGGCAGCCTGCGCGAATCGGTCAACTTCACCCTCGACAGCGGTTACCTCGAATTGACCAACCCCGCCAGCGATACCGACGGCGCCATCACGGTCGGTCCCGGCAGTACGCTGATTATCCGCCAACGCGAAGACATCCTCGGGAACGCCACTCTCGCCATCAACAACGGCACCGTGCGCTTCATCACCCCCAGCGGCGAATCGGAACCGCTCGACCACAATATCCACTTCGACGGCAATTTTGCCACGATCGAGTCCAGCGGCGCCTCGGCTGTGCGCATCACGGGCGTGACAAGCTTCAGCATCAACGTATCGGATTACCCATTAACCCTTTCCGGAACAAATACCGCCGACAATACCCTCGCCGTCGGGCTGAAAGACCCGGACTGGGTGGTGGGCGCAAAAACAAGCCTCGTCAAAAATGGCTCGGGCACATGGGTGCTCGCACATGGTTCCGAAAACGACGCCGTCGTCCCCAACACCTACACGGGCGGCACCACAATCGCAAACGGCACCCTCAAAGTGGGCGCCGCAAACGCCATTCCCGCCCAAACCAGCGTCACCCTCGGCTCAGCACTCTCCGCGGGTATCCTCGACTTGAACGGGAATGACGTCTCCGTCTCCAGCCTCGCCGTCGAAGGCTTCCGCCCGGGCAACGCGGTCATCAACTCCGCCCTCGGCACGACACCGGTCTTCGCATGGCACGCCACCGCGGACGCAGTTTTCAACGCCGCCCTCGGCGCCTCGGGCGCGGGCACGAACAACAGCTTCATCTTCGAGAAAACCGGAAGCGCGAAACTGACGTTCGGCGGCTCCCTGCACTACACGGGCGAAACACGCGTCATCGAAGGCACGCTCGCGTTCTCCACGGCTGCGGCGTTGCCCGCGAGCGCAAGCATCATCGTCTCGCCACGGGCGACACTCGACGCGACACCGCTCGCCGACGGCTTCGTCCTCGGTGCGGGCAAAGCAATCACCGCCGGTTCGGCAACCACCGACCTCAGCACCGACTTGGTGGGAGACTTCATCCTCGACGGCGGCGCTCTCATCATCGGCAACGGCAGCAGCACCACCGCGCTTTCCGCCAGCAATTTGCTGCGCCTCGACGGCTCCCTGACCGTCGCCAGCGTCGGCTCCGAATTGGAATACAACCTCGCCCGCTATCCGGGCGACGCAAGTTCCGTCCTCAAAACCGATACGCTCAACCTCAACGCCATCGCCACCGTCCGCATCAGGATGACGGAAGCCTTCATCACACCGGGCGAATACACGCTTGTCGAATACGGCACACTCAACGGCGACTACACTCAATTGCTGAACATACCGGGGAATCCCTACGACCCGCGCTATACCTACCAAATTCAAAATCGCCCGGAAATAGGACCCGGCGTCTCGCGCCTCATTCTCAACGTAACTTCTTCTTCCACAGATAATTTTATCACTTGGGTCGGAGGAATGGCGGGCGACGAAACGGTCTGGAATAATGTGTTCCCGAACTTCACCGACGGCACCACCCTCCTCGGATACGACATCGCGTCCAGCGCGCTTTTCGACGACTCCGCCGCGGGCTTCGAGATAACCGTTGGCAAAAACGCGGGCGAAACCGTCACCCTCGGCGTAATCTTCTTTAACAATAACCGCAACGACTACTCCATCAGCGGACCGGGCACCATAGAGGGCGAAGGCTATATTTGGAAAACGGGCACGGGCACCTTGACGATCAACGCCGAAAATACCTATCGCGGCAGGGCCGACAGCATCACCGGCGAACGCTACGCCGCCACCATCCTCTCCGAAGGCACAATCGCCCTCGGCCACGACAAGGCACTCGGTCCCGACGCCATCTTGATAACGGGGGGCACTCTCGCCCGCGCCCGCTTGGAAGACCGCTCCATCGCAAATACGATCATCATCGGAGACGGGCAGACCACCCGCGTCACCATAGACGCCGGCGACTCTGGCGCGTTCATTCTCAACGGCATCCTCCAAGGCGGAGCCGACGGCGCAAGTCTCATCAAAGCAGGCACGGGGACGCTCGTCCTCAACGGCGAAACAGCAGCGTTTGAGGGAAAACTCATCATCGGCACCGGCGAACTCGCGACCCGCGCAAATGCCGACCTCGCAGCAGCCAAGGTCATCCTCGACGGTATTGCCCCGGTGTTGGTGCTCGGCGGCGGCACCACCAAAATCGGCACCCTCGAAGGCACGACAAATGCGCGCATCACGGCGACCACCCCGGGCGAACAGGTCATCAGCACGGGCGCACGCGGCGAAGACTCGGAGTTTTCGGGCGTGTTCGACAACAGCACCGACACGCTTTCGCTGATAAAAACGGGCACCGGCAAACTCCTCCTCTCCGGCTCCTACAACAGCGGCTTGAGCGGACGCATCACCGTCGAAGCCGGCACCTTGCAACTCGGCGACGGTCTCCACGGCTCCTTCGTCAACGGCTCCTTGCTGATCAAAGAGGACGCGAAACTCGTCATCAACCTGCCCGTCTCTTTGGCTTTCTCGCAAAATGTTGAGAGCCAAGGCATTATTGAAAAACAGGGCACGAACACACTCGCGATTCCGGTGACAAACGACACCCTCGGCGGCATTTTCCGCGTCACCGCCGGCGTCCTGAGCCTGCAAGCCGCCGGCACTTTCGGCACCGCAAAACTCGAAAATAGCGCGTCCATCGAGCTGAACCGCGAAGACTCTTATTCCTTGGTAAACGATATTTCGGGCACGGGGACATTAACCAAAAACGGCACGGGCACAGTAACTTACCTCGGCACACACACGGGCACGGGAACAACGTATTTGAACGCGGGCACGCTGCGTTTCAGCGACAATGTCATCTACCTCAAAAACCAACAACACCTCGCCCCCATCGAAACTTCCCGCGACACCAACCTCCTCCTCTCGCCCGCCACGGGGACAGAACGCGAACCGGGGAAAATCACCCTCGGCAACGTGACGGGCACCGGGCGCATTGAAAAAACAGGCGGCGGCACCGCCGTCCTCACCGGCCTCATCCAAGTCCACAACAGCCTCAACGGCAACGCCGACATCCTCGTCGGCGAGGGAACGCTCTACATCGGCAACGGCGAAGCCCGCGGAAGTCGCGCCACCCTCAACGTCGCCTCCACCATCAACGTCCAGACCGGCGCCATACTCGCCATTTCCCGCACGGGCACGACTTCGCTCGACCAAGCCGTCACGAGCACGGGCACCATCGACATGCACGGCGACCTCAACGGCGACGGCGTCGCCATCCTCGCCAGCGCCTCCAATCAAATCACGGGCACGATCGAAGTGCACCGCTCCACCATTCTCCAAATCGGCGCCGCCGCCACTCCGGCACGCCTGAACGACGGCTCCTCCGTCGTCAAAGTCGCCCTCGACCCAAATTCGACACTGCGCTTCACCCGCGTCGCATTCGGCGAAACAAGCCCAGCCATCGCAATTTACAGCACGAAAGATGAAGGCGGCATCATCGAATACGACGGCGGCGCCTACCTGCATTTCAACAGCGCGACCACTATCGGCACCGACAAAGCCTTCGTCGGCACCTTCCTCGCCAGCAACGGCACTTTCGCCGTTGACGCCGATTCCCTGCCGGCGGGCGCCACCCTCGACGCCTCCGGTGCCGGCAACCTTTTCCTTGGTGCGCAAACAGATACCGCGCTCACGCCCCGCTTCGGCACAGGCGACGGCATCATCACCCTCGGCGCCAAAGACACCACCGTTAACGCCGTCGCTTACACCCTCGCCTCACGCGCGGAGTTCTCCGGCATCATCGCCGTCGGCGAAAGAACGACCCTGCACCTCACCGGAACGCCAACCGACCAAGAACCGATCCTCACCGCCTCGGCTTTACGCGTCGAAAATGGCGCGCTGCTCACGGGAAATGGCGTCATCAATGCGACACTCCACAACAGACTCGGCGGCACAGTCCGCCCAGGCAACTCCGTCGGTCAAATCACGCTCTCCGGCAATTTCCTCAACGAAGGCGCCCTCGAGCTTAGCATGGACTCCGCCGACTCCTTCTCCTCCATTCATTACGCAGGTTCAGCCATCCTCGACACCGTCGGCTCCCTCTCTATCCGCTTGAAGAAAAGCGTGTTCGACGCACTGCCCAGCGGCGCAGAATTTAAGATTCTCTCCGACACCGAGGGCAGCACCGACGCCAGTGTTTCCGGAAACTTCTCCCAAAATAACATCTCGCTGATCCTCACCGACGACCTCGACAACCAGATCGACATCCCGCGCACGCGAGAAATTCTCACTTACAACAAGGGCGACGGCGGCCTCACGCTCCTTTTCGCCAGCCGAGTCGGCGACATCCGCACGCTGCAACTCCACCAATCGCTCGGCAATTACGAGAGCTACCTCAGCAACGACATCCTCGGCGGCACAGACACAGCCCTCATCGCCACCGTCAGCCGCCTCCTCGGCTCCAGCGACGTCAGCCGCGCCTTCAACGCCGCCTCCCCCGTGTCGCTCGCCGCCTTGACAGCGATGCCCATCCGCGCCGCCCACGAAAGCTCCGCCGTCCTCCACAGTCACCTCGAAAGCCTCCGCTACGGCCGCGCCGTCCGCGCCTCGCTCGATAACTTCCAACCATACATCCTCGCCACCGGCTTCCTTGAACGAAACAACGGCAACCTCAAAGGTCCCGCCTTCGACCAACGTTCCCACGGCGGCTTCGTCGGCGCCGATTACAACGTTAATACACACCTCGTCCTCGGCGCAAATGTCGGCTATTCCATCGGTCGAGCCGACCTCGCCTTCAGCACCGGTCGCATAGACCACGACTCCTTCCGCGGCGCCATCTACGGAACCTACATGTTTAACGACTTCTGGTATGCCGACGCCTCCGTCTTCGCAGGATATAATTTCTACGATATCAAACACCAAACACAGGCAGGCGACGCCACCGCAAAACCCGACGGTTACGACCTCGGCGCAACGTTTACCCTCGGCTCCGTCGTCCGACTTCAACAACGCCTGCACCTCACACCGCACGCCTCCCTCGAATACGACTCCGCCACGGTCAAAGGCTTCACCGAACAAGGCCACGAAGCCGCCCTGCGCGTCGATTCCTTCACCCAAGACTCTCTGCGCGCCCGCGTAGGCACAGGTGTCAACTGGCAAGTCCCCACCGAAACCGAAACTTACTCCCTGCGCTTCGGCTTCGACCTCTCTTACGCCCGCGAATTGCTCGACGCCGACGCCCCAATCACCGCCCGCTTCGCCTCCGATCTCTCCGGCAACCGCTTCCGCGTCAACGCCCCGGCGTCCGCCGAAAACAGCTTCCGCATCGGACCCACCTTCGACTTGGAATTTGCCGAAGATGTCTGGGATACCATCAAGGGAATGAGCGTCCACGCGGGTTATCACTTTGAATACGACTTCAAAAATCAACAAATCCACCAGATCAACGTCTCCTTCCGCGTGCGCTTCTAACCCAACCCCCTCCCCGCAGCCCGCCGTGACGCCAGAACTGCCGCTCGGCGCGGGTGTCCGCGTCCTCGCCGTCCACCCTTCTCTTCCGCTCTTCGCAATAGACAAACCGGCGGGCATCCTCTCCCACCCGAACCGCGACGGCGCCCAACGCAATACGCTCCTCGACGCGCCCTACAACCTCGCCGACGAATGTTACAGCCTGCCGCATAATTCGCGCCTCCACCTGCTCAACCGATTGGACTCCCCAACGAGCGGCGTCCTGCTCGCGACCATCGACAACGCTCTCGCCAACGAAATTAAGAAAATCTTCAAATCCCACTGCGCCGAAAATATCACAAAAATTTATTACGCCGTGGTCAAAGGCTCACGTTTCACCCCCCCCAATGGCATCTGGCGCGACCGCCTCACCCGCCGCAATCACGGAGGCGCACTGCGCACCCAAATCGGAGGCGCCGGCGCCATTCCGGCTCTAACGCGTTACCAATGCCTCGCTTCCACCACCTCCCCCACCGCACTATCCCTCCTCCGTCTCTCCCCGGAAACCGGCCGCACCCACCAACTGCGCGTCCAATCCGCCGCACATTTCCACCCCATCATCGGCGACAAAACATACGGCGACTTCCTCCTAAACCGCCGCCTCGAAAAACTCCCGCCCTCTCCCGCCCTCTCCGCCTTCAACCGCCTTTTCCTCCACGCCCAATCCATCTCCATCGCCTTCTCCTGGAAAAACACCCCCCAGTCCTTCACCGCCACATCACCACTCCCACAAGATTTTTTAGCGATCTTCCCGACAGAGTCTCTTTGAGGACGGAGTGGAGGGAGGGAAGAGGAGGAAAGAGAGAGGAAAGAGAGGAGTGGAAAGCCCCAACGGGGCGGCCCTAACATAGCCCAGGGCATCGCCCTGGGTATTCGCCAACACCACAAACCATAGCCCCAAAGGGGCGGCTCCAACATAGCCCAGACATGGGAGCGCAGGCGTCCCGCCTGCACGACTGCCCATAGCCCCAACGGGGCGGCCCCAATACCATCCCAGGGCAACGCCCTGGGCTACCGTCAGAATGCGCCGTTGACGCGGGTAAATTGGGGCGCACCATCGCCTTCGCCTCATCCTTCCCCCAGGGCAACGCCCTGGGAAAGAGTGGAGGAGTGGAAAGCCCCAACGGGGCGGCCCTAACATAGCCCAGGGCATCGCCCTGGGTATTCGCCAATAACACAAACCATAGCCCCAAAGGGGCGGCTCCAATACCATCCCAGGGCAACGCCCTGGGCTACCGTCAGAATGCGCCGTTGACGCGGGTAAATTGGGGTACACCATCGCCTTCGCCACATCCTTCCCCCAGGGCGCTGCCCTGGGAAATGCTTGGGACCGCCCCGTTGGGGCTTTGTTTTGTGTGTGGTCATCGAACCCAGGGTGCTGCCCTGGGAAATGCTTGGGACCTCCCCGTTGGGGCTTTGGTTGTAACCGTTCCCGAAAGTACCCCCTAACTTTGGTCGGTGCCCGCTGGTAACCTTGCGGGCGTATGTTTTCTTTCGTAAGCGTTCCCGAAAATGCCCCCTT
>JAISZI010000073.1 GCA_031269335.1 Puniceicoccales bacterium | reverse complement strand
GCGCCGTTAATGGTGAGAACGCGGGCGGAGTTGTTATTATGACCCAAGGCGGAAGTATTACCCGTCACATTGAGCAAAGTCGCTTCCAGAACACCGCCGTTGATGGTGATGGGGACGGTGAAGGTGCTGGCGTTGTTCGTGAACACCACCTTGCCGGGACCGGTTTTGATAATAACTTGTGTGCCACTGGTGTTCGCCGAATTATGCACTGGGGCAGAAATTTCCAATCGGGCTTTTTCCTCTACATTAATTTCTTTTGTTTGGGAGGTTGCTTGCCAGCCGTCAGTAAGAGCTATGCTTTTTCCGCGAATATATGAGGTAGTCGGAAGATCCACAGTGGCACCGGGCAAGGCTTTTACCGTGATATTTGCATCAATGCGCCAATAAGTATGATTTCCGTCTGTGTTATCGACTATGCCACCCTCCATTACGAGATTCCCCAAACCGGTCATTTCTGGGTAATTCAGACCCTTTACTATCGCACCTTCCCCTATGTGTATCGTGTAGTATTTTGGTCCGTTGTCGTTGCCGTTTGCAGTATAGTTGTCGTAGATCACGGTCGCGCCGGGTTCGAGAATAAGATTACCGGCGGCGGTGATGGTGTTAAGGATGAACCATTTGGTGTCTGTACCCCCCTTTTGGAGACGCAAAGTCGCCCCTTCTTTAACGGTAATGGTTGTTAAGCTGGGCTGGGCTGCGCTGTTAGCACTCACATCAAGGGTAAATTCGCCCAGACCGCTGACTTCAAGGGAGTTAGCCGCAATTTCAGCACTGAGCTTGAGCTTTTGCCCTGATTCGGTGTTAAATTTTACTGTTCCGGAAGAGTCAGACGTGGTAATACGGTTACCGGTATTTCCGCCACGGGTAATGACGGACTCGGCAGTGGTGCCGCTCGCTGGTGCTACGCGGAAAATGCCTGCGCCGATGTCGAGGTAGTTGGTGCCCGTGCCGAGGATTTCGATGTTGCCGCCGTCAAAGGTGAATTTGCTGATTTTGAAGGTGCCGCCGGTTTGGGTGAATTGGAACTTAGTGGCGTCTTTTGCACCGGTGGCGCGGAGGTCGATGTTGCGCCAGTCGCCATTGGTGGCGGTGAAGTTGAAGCCCGCGCCGTCCTTAAATGTCCAAGTGCCCGGCAGCGTGGGAGTGGCTTGGGAAATCGTGAACGCGCCGGTGCCGGAGGCGAGGAAGTTGATGTTTCCCGTTTGACCTACGCCGGAAAGATTCAAGCCGGTCGCGGCGTCGCCCGTGATGGAGACGGGGTTGACGGCGTGGAGATTCACGGCGTCGGCGACGGACTCGGGGGCGGCGACCTTGACCTCGGCGTGCAGGGAATCGCCGAATTTGAGGGTGGCGTCATTGGAGACGGTGAGGGCACCGGTGCCCGGGGTGGAATTTGCGCCGATTTCCAGCGTGCCTTCGAGGACGTCTGTGCCGCCGCTGTAAGTGTTTGCGCCAGTGTTAGAAAGAAGGAGCGTGCCGGTGCCTTTTTTAATGAGCTTGCCGGTGCCGGTGATGCTGCCGGTGCCGGTGAAGGTGTAGCCGGTGGCGTCGTCGGTATCAACCGTCACGGAGCCGGGGGAAAGCGCGGCACCGAGGGCAACCGTCCGGCGAGCAGCGTCGGCACTGTCGTCAAACAAAACATGGTCGCCGAGGTAAAATTTTTCGACGGAGCCGTCACTGGTTTTGGTCCAATTTTCCGTGGAATACGCCCAAGTGGTGTTTGTTGTTCCGCCAATTTCACCTTTCCAGCGAATATTTAGCGCGGGGCTGGCATTTTCGACGCGGAGGAGAATTTTACTGTTCTCATCTTCCAGGGACAAATCGGCGCGGACGGCATCGGGGTTGGAGAGAGCCACATCGCCCTCAGCGTAAGCAGCGGCGAAGTCCTTGCCGTCCGCCCAAGTAATGCTCTCGCTGTATGAGATCAGGGGGATCTTTGCGCCGCTTTTGAAGACGGGAGCGGCGATCAGGCTATCGATGTCAAAGGAGACTTTGCCCGTTGCGGTGAGGGAGTTGACCGACAGGACAGAAGTTCCCGCACGGATAGTCTCGTCCTCGCCAAGGGAGATGCTCCCAACCGAGCCGCCCTCGTTGATGACGGTGCTCGAATTGCCAAGCTCGACGGTGCCGGTAATGCTGGACCCGGCACCCGCCGTGAAAGTGCTGTTCTCAGGAAAAGTAACATTACCGGTGATTGTGCCGGAATTGGCGAAGGTCGTGCCGGAAAAATTCACATTGCCGGTGACTGTGCCGGAGTTGATGAAGGTGGTGCCCGGAGAGAAGGTCACCGTCGCAGCCTTGATTACGCTGGTATTCGTGAATTTGCCCCCGGAAACGCTCACGCTGCTGCTGACGCCTTCGAGGTTGATATTCCCCGAATACACGAGGTCTTCAGTGCCGGCTTTGAGGAAAGTGCCGGAACCGGAGATGTTGCGGGAGAAATTGAACGGCGTGCCCAAGGCGTCGGCATTGCGGTCGATGGCGAAGGTCGCCCCAATGCCAATCGTGATCGAGGAGGTGCTGCTGGCGAGCTGGGCGCCGGTGCCGATAACGAGTGCGCCGTCAGTGACGTTTACCGTGCCGGTGAAGGTGTTTGCGCCGGTAAGCGTCAATGCGCCGCCACCGTTTTTTACGATGGGACGGCTACCGCTGATCACGCCGGAAAAAGTGCCGGAGCCGTCGTTCTCGCCACCGGCAAGGACGCCGCCATGACCGATGGTGAACGCGCCCGCGCCAGAAACGCTCCCCAGCGCAATCGTGCCGCCCGCCGACCCGGCGGAAAAACCGCCGATCGCCAGCGGAGCATTGCCGCTGACGTTGAGGGTCGCGCCGGCATTGAGGAATTTCACCAGACCAATGGAGTTCGCACCGGACGCGGTGGTGATGTGGATGATGGAGGCAGAGTTGAAAATCGTTTCGCCGGAGTAAGAAAGGGGACCGGCAAGCGTCCATGCGTTCCCGCCTTCTTTTTGCAGGGAGAGGTTCCCCGAAACGGCGCCGGAGAAAGTGACAGCGTTCCCCGTTCCCGTGATGAGCGTCGAGCGGGTGGTGGCGTTGGCATTGGTGAGCGTGCCGCCGTCGCCTTGCAGGTAACTCCATCGCTCGTTGGCTCCATTGAGATTAAGAACGCCGTTGCCTTTCATCAACACTCCGCTCAAGCCGCCAATCTGGTTTCCACTGGTGTGGGCAACCATTGGGTTTGCCGCCAATTCCACAGTGCCGCTCCCCGCAACAAGCAACGCGGGTTGACCAGCATCAAGTCGGAGTGCGTGGACGGTGCCGCTGGCATTAATCGCGGCGTCGAGAATCAATTTGCCCTCCCAGACAGAAATGCGGGAATAAGCCGTCGGAGCTGTGCTGCTGGTTAACCTGGCTGTGCCGGAACCCATCTTGTTTACACGACGCGCCACCATGTTGTCGTTGTAATTGTAGTATTCCCGGATGGTCAGGACGCCGGTTCCCGTCACATAGAGCCTGTCGTTGAAGTGGGCGCTTTCGGAAGCCCACATGTCGTTCGTGCGCTCGTCAGTATGGGAGGCGAGTAGCGCGATGGAGGCATCCTCATCCCCGCTGTATTCGGTATGCCCCATGGCATTGATTATCATGAGATTCGACACCGCCCCGCCGATGGCTGCCGCACTGGTGAACTTGACGATGTGGCCAGCGTCGGAGCGAATGGCGAAGACTCCCGGCGCAATGGCGTTATAGGAGTTGTCGGTAAATTGGTTGTTTCCGGTAAACGTGACATCTACGGCGGTATAGAAGCCAAGACCGATAACATTGGCAGCAATTACGTAGCCGTCGAGGTCGCCGCTGGTGAATTCAATAAGATTGCGGGTGACGCTGGTGGCCTTCCGTGCATTGTCGCCCGCATCCGGCACAACGGAGGAGGTGACGTTGCCAGCGGGATCTGTTGACCAATTACCGGGGACATCCCAGCGAGCACTCACCTTGCCCGTCCAGTAATAATCCGCAGCAGCGGCGTTAGGCAAAGCCCCGAAAAAGCCCGCCGCCGAAGTCGCCGCACGTGCCGCCGCAGACGTAAGAAAGCGTATCATCGGACGGCGGCGGTGGGGGGGGGGGGGGGGGGGGCGGGCGGCCGCCCGCCGCGGCACAATGCAACGCGGCTACGGGCAACGTAGATGCCTTAGCGGCAGCGGGATGCGGCGTAGCAGCGGCGATAGCCAACGGCGTGGGCGCAGTGGCGGAACGCGGCGCGGCAGTGGGCGATGCGGGCGCAGGCGACGGCGTAGCAGCGGGGCGAGGCGCGGTAGCAGAACGCAGCGCAGGCGCAGCATTCGGATAGACCGCCGCAGATTTGCACGCGGAACGACGAGAGTGAACTTGGATAGACTTCATGGGAGAACGTTGTTAACGGTTGATACTCTGTGGCTAACAGAAACTCAAAAGGGAGAAGACCAACAATGCACGAGGCAAAAAAAACCCCTACACGCCCGCGAGAAAGACAAAACAATCGTCTTTTTCAATGACAATTTTTTCCCATTTTCGTTTTTTTACATTTATTTTACAAAGAGGAACCACAAAAGGCACAAAAACGCAAAAGAGGGGGGGGAGGAAGAGGAAAGGCAGAGGAGAGGGGAGGAGTGGAAAGCCCCAAAGGGGCGGCTCTAAGTTAGCCCAGGGCAACGCCCTGGGCGGGCATCAGGATGCGCCGTTGGCGCGGGTAAATTGGGGTGCGCCGTCGCCTTCGCCTCACCCTTCCCCCAGGGCGTTGCCCTGGGAAATGCTTAGGGCCGCCCCTTTGGGGCTTGTGGTGTTGATGGACTTCATACCCAGGGCGTTGCCCTAGGCTATATTAGGGTCGCCCCTTTGGGGCTTGTGGTGTTGATGGGCATCAAACCCAAGGCGTTGCCCTGGGCTATGTTAGAGTCGCCCCTTTGGGGCAAAAATCAAGCCTCCCGGCGTTTACGGTGGGAGGCTATTTCGCCCGTGATATTCATTTTGTGCCTTTTGTGGTTCACTTAGTTAAGGAACCACAGAAGGCACAAAAAACACAAAAGGGGAATGCTGCCGCGCCGTTCACAGCGGGGAGGCTCTATTTTCGCCCCCAGAGGGGCGGCGGCACGTGTTCTACCGCAAGGTCACGGGGCCGACCAAGCCGGTGGATGTCCATGGTTGCCCGCGTGTCCAGCGGTGTCCGGTGGGGATGTCGCGGTTTGTTTTGAAGTAGTTGCCGAGAGTGGTTGCTACTTTGATTTTGATGCGTTTGCCGGAGGCATCGGCGGGGATGAAGTAAAGGTGGCGTCCATACCAGTGTTCTCCGATTTTTTCCCAGCCGTCGCTGGTGGTTTTACTTTCGAGCCAGACTTCGGAGGTGCCGTGGACTTTTCCGAGGTCGATGTAGTTTTTGCCGGAGGCATCGGCGGGGAGTTTGCGTTCGTAAACGGCGTATCCGGCGAAGGTCTGCGTTTCTTTGTTTTTGCTGAAGTCGAAGGGCTTTTCGATTTGGCGCGTATCCTTTTTGCCGTTGACGTGTTCGAGCGTGAGCGTCCAGTCGCGCAATTCGACGGGATCGCTTTCAGCGGGGCGCACGGGCAATTTTGGACCGTTGGCAAGCGAGTCGAAGACGATGATTTTTGATCCCGCTGGGGCGAGGTCGAGGGTCAGTGTGCCGTCGTCGTTGCGTGGCAGGATGAAGCGTTCTCCGGTTTCGGCGTTCCACTCCCAAGGGGTCCCCTTGGATTGTGTAAATTTGAGGCGCAAGACATGGCGGTTTCCGCCGCTTTTGTTGCTAAAGAAGAAGATGTCTTTTCCGTCTTTAGATTGTTGGCGTATCTGGCTGACTTCGCCGTTTGGTTTGTCTATTTTCACGTAGGGTTCGATGCCGGTTTTTTTCATGACTTCGGCGAACCATTCTATGCTATTATTTCCACACGCGGGGACGGTGAAGACTTGCTTGGGATATTTTTTCTTAATGCTGTTGAATATCCCTGCGACGCGTTTGTTGTTTTCTTTGTAATTAGCGAGACCCGGCGCCTTGTGTGGTGTTTTCGCGATCAAAACCAATTTGCCGCCGGACGCTGCGAAGTCGGCGAGTTTTTGCGCGGTTTCTGGAGCCATTGTTTCGACTTCTATCAACACGAGTGTTTTGTATTTTCTGGGACCGTATTTGAGCCAGCCTTTTTCGACGGTGCTTTTTTGGATAATGCCTTCGCTTGTATAGTCGCAGCTATTGCCGTTCATGTGCACGCCTTCCCAGACATTGTATTGGTAGCGCGGGTATTTCAAGCCAGGGAAGGGGTCGCGTTGGGGGCCGTGGATTGTCCACATGTCGGCGAGCGGGTGCATGAGGGCGATATCGGCGAAGGGCGTTGTTTCGAGGAGCAGTGCGGAGAGGCGGGTTTTGTAAGCAGCCCATTTTTTGAAGAATGGCCACCATGTGTTTCTTTCGTTGAAAAAGGTTCCGTAGCGGACCCAGCCTGGGAACGGTGTTTCGAGCGGCGAGTAGTTGTAACCATGGAGGATCGAGTGTGTTACGCCGGAGAGGTTGCTTTCATCGCCGATGATTTTCACTTGTTCGAGCGTTGTGTTAAAGACGCGGTTTGTGTTCGTGATCTCTTCGCAACTTACAATGTTTTTTCCGCTGTAACGCGCTGCGGACGCCACGAATTTATTGATGTTTGTGTAGCCCCATGGACCATGGGCGACCCAAGTTTCGCATTCTGGGATATCGATGTTAAGCGAAGCTTCGAGCGGGTGAAATTCGTTTCCATAAGTTTGCACGCGTGATTTGAAGCCGTGTTCGTTGCACCACTTTGTGTAAGGTTTCAAAAAGCGGTCTGTGATAATTTCCATGCAAGTTACCACGAAATCGTAATTAGCGCGGGTGATTTCTTCTTTGGCGGAGCCGCTGAGCTGTGTTTCGACGGCGGCGGAGCGGTGTCCCATGCCGCCGATTTTTTTAATTATATAAGGTAAATAGGGGGAAATATCGTAGCCGCGGCGGCGTTGAAATTCTTCTACAAAATCGGGGCACCAGTTTGCGCCTTCCAATTCCATGCTGTCGCAGAAGAGCGCCCGCATCGATGGCTTGATGTCTTTTATTTTGGGGAAGAGGTTATCGGAGAGAAGGTTCAGGAAGCGCGAAACGGCGGCTTCGTTGTAGTGGTTAAGAACGGGACCGGCGGCGCCTGGGGCGCCGTTTATTACTGATTGGTAGCCTGTGTATTCGACGAGGGCGGAGAGGACGTGGTTGCCGGCGGGGACTTCGATTTTTACCGTTTCCTTTTTGGGGTCAAACTTGACCCATTTTGGCGCGACGAACTTTTCAATTTTTTCCGGTGTGAGCGCGAGGGCGTGGATGCGGCTTGTGCGACCGCGAAATGAGTGAACACGCGGGGCGGCTTCGTTCATGAGATCGGCGAGTTTGATTTCGACGGTGCCGGGACCGACCAGTTTGCGGCCGGTGCGGGTGAGCACTTGGGAACGTTCCGCGCCTTCAAGGACTTCGGTGCCGAATGGCCAACCTGAGCCGACAATCATGTCGCAGACGATACCGCGTTCAGCGGCGCCTTTGAGTGCTACGCGCACCATTTCTATCCACTCTGGCGAGAGCCAGCGCAGGGAAGGGATACCCAGATCGTTTCCGCCCGGAAAAGCGATGGGGTTGATTTCGACGCCGCCGATGCCGTTGGCTTTCATGACATCGAGTTCGCGCAAAATTTCTTTTGCGGAGAGCTTGTCGCCGTTCCACCACCAGCGCACGTAGGGTTTGGCGGTATTTGGGGGCGTGCGGAAGGTTTCGTAGAGGGAGCTTTTAGCCGTTGGCTTTGAGGCAGTTGGACAACAAGTGTCGGCGGCGGCTGGAAGGGTTGGTGCGAGCACCGGTGCCAGAAGCATTGCAGCGGCACCGACGATGAGTGTTTTAAGAGACGGAAGTTGTTTCATTTGAACCCGCCTTCGACAAAGCCGCGCCTTGCTTGTTCCGCGTTTTCAGGGTCGGCGAACACCGCTGTTTGCTTAGGCGTTCAGCGACCAAGGTCCCCGCAAGGTGCGTTCACGCATACGGTTTGCGACTGAGTCGTTGACAAATTCTTCGCGGGCGGGGTCCCATTGCAGCGGGCGGCGGAGCTGCATCGCGATCATGCCGATATTGCAGATGCTTGTTGAGCGGTGGCAGATGGCGATATCCGAAACGGGGTGTCTGCGCGTGCGGACGCAATCGAGGAAGTTTCCCATGTGGTGGTTGCTTTCGTAGAGGCGTATTTCGCCCGGACCGATTTTTTCTTTTACGATGGAAGGTTTCGAGGATTTGAGTCCGCGGCGGGAGGCTTCGAGCCAGCCTTTTTCGCCGTGAAAGACGAGGCAGTTTTCTTTGCCGCCGCGGTTGCTGAGCGTCATCTCGATGCCATCGTCGTAGCGGGCGGAGAAATCGATGATCGTTGGGGAAGTGAAGAGGCCGGTTGAGGGGAAATCGCCTGCGCCATGAAAGGAAGTGGGTCCTGAATCGTCGCGCCCGAGTGCCCATTGGCAGATATCTACGTCGTGGGCGCCGAAGTTGGTGGTTTGACCGTTGGCGTAGTCGAGGATGTAGCGGAACTGGTAATGGGTGCGTTGGCGGGTGAAAGGCGCGTAGGGGGCCGGACCGAGCCAGAGGTCGTAGTCGAAGCCGGCTGGGATGGGTTCTTCGCGCCAAGTGGCGGAGCAGTGGCGTTTGTTTGTGGGGATAAAGACGTTAACGCGGGAGATTTTGCCGATGCGGCCATTGCGCACCAGTTCGCAGGCGTGGCGGAAGAAGCGGCTGGAGCGTTGGATGGTGCCTGTTTGACCGATGCGCCCGTGTTTGCGTGCTTCGGCGACGAGGAGTTTTCCTTCGGCGAGCGTGAGCGTGAGCGGCTTTTCCAAATAGATATCTTTTTTGTGCCGGACGGCGTCGAGGGCGTTTAAGGCGTGCCAGTGGTCGGGCGTGGAAATGACGACTGCGTCGATGTCATCGCGGCGGGTGATATCGCGGAAGTCGTTGAAACACAGGCAATCTTTGGTGCCGTTGGCTTTGTTAACGAGTTGCGCGGCTTTGTTGAGGCGGTATTTATCGACGTCGCAGACGGCGCGGACGAAGGCGCCTTTGGAGGCGAGGCCTGAGGCGACGTTTTCGAGGTTGACGATTCCCATGCTGCCGCAGCCGACGAAGCCGAAGTTAATGCGGTTGGACGGGGCGGTTGCGGAGGCGCGGACGGAGGCTGGGATGATGGCTGGGAAGGTGGTGAGAGTGGCGGCGGTGGCGGCACTGAGGCGGAGGAAGCGGCGGCGGCTAAGTGTTTGTCGTGGTTGTGCGTTCGGCATGGCGTTGTGTGGCTCTGGTCTGTCGGTGAAAACGTTGTGTGTAGATCAACAGAACCCGTTCGGGTGGGAAATGTGCCATGTCCACGCGGTTTTGATGATAATTTCTATGTTATCGTAGCAAGGGCGCCAGTTCAGCTGGGTGCGTGCCGCCGTGGCGTCGGCGCATAATTCTGGCGGGTCACCCGGGCGGCGCGCCGAGACGATGACCGGTGTTTTTTTGCCGGAGATTTTCTCTATGGTTTGGATAATTTCGTAGATGCTGTTGGGGCGGCCATTGCCGAGGTTGAAGCGGAGGAGTGTCCCCGGGCGGTCGAGTTTGTCGAAGGCTGCGATATGGGCGCGGGCGAGGTCGTCAACGTGGACGTAGTCGCGCAGGCAGGTGCCGTCGGGCGTTGGGTAGTCTGTGCCGTAGATATTGACGGGGGGGGCGATGCCGAGGTTGGCGCGGATGGCGTTTGGGATGAGGTGGGTTTCCGGGGTGTGGGCTTCGCCGATGGAGCCGTTTTCGGCGGCGCCGCAGGCATTGAAGTAGCGGAAGATGGCGGAGCTTAAACCGTGGGCGTGGGCGAGGGAAGCGATCAGGTTTTCGCAATCGAGTTTGGTTTGACCATAGGGGTTAATGGGTGCGGTTGGGGCGGCTTCGGTTATGGGGATTGTTTGAGGAATGCCATAGACTGCCGCGGTTGAGGAGAATATGAATTTGAGGACATTTTCCTCCATCATCGTCTCCAACAGCGCGAGGGTTTTCGCGACATTGTTTTTGTAATAGAGGACGGGGTTTGAGACCGATTCGCCGACGTTTGTGAACGCGGCGAAGTGCATTACGATGTCAATTTTTTCGTGGCGCAGTACGTGGCGCACTGTTGCCTGGTCGGCGAGATCGCTGTGGTAGAACGGGACTTGGGGTGGCACTGCTTGCCGGTGACCGAGGACAAGGTTGTCCAGCACCACCGGGCGGTGTCCTGCTTTGATAACTTGACGGGTGCAGTGGCTGCCGACGTAGCCCGCGCCGCCGATAATGAGGATATTCATCGTCGGGGAAGTTGCGCAAAATCGCGCCTGCGGAAATGCTAAAATGACGGGCTTGCGCGCCGGTGCTTTTTTGCGGGATTTCTTTGTTTGAAAGTGCCGTTTTGCGGACAGGATCGCCGTTGTGAAAACTTTGATTTGTCGGCGTTGCCGCAGGTGCAGGCGGTTCCTTTGGCTTTTTTTAACGGTGCAGATCGTATTTGGCGTTATTGGAGGCACTTGGGCGACTGCGGCGAGTGTGCGCGTGGTTTCGCAGACGGTTTTCACGGACGAGCTGCTTCTTGCTGTTGCTGAACCTGAGGGCGTTGTGGCGCTGAGCCATCTTTCGCGAGATTCCCGTTTTAGTGCCGTTCACAAGGAAGCGCGTGCATTTCCTGCGTTGCCGTTCAATGCGGACGCGGAGGCGATTCTTCGGCTTCGACCGCAGCTTGTGCTCTTTACGGATTTCAGTCGTGCTGAACTTGTTGCACAGGTGAGGCGGGCGGGCGTTTCGGTGATGATATTTGATCGTTACAGCACGCTTGAGGATGCCTTTTCCAGTTTGAACAATCTTGCGACGCGACTTGGGACGGGTGCCCAGAAGCGCGCTGGCGGTGTTATTGACGAGAGTCGGCGTCGCGTGGCGGCGTTGCGGGAGCGGTTGCAAGGCGTGAAGCCCGTGCGGGTCATCTCGCCTTCGACTTACGACGTCATTCCGGGCGGGGGGACGAATTTTCAAGATTTTTGCGATCATGCTGGGGCGGAGAATCTTGCGAAGACGATTGGCAATCTTTCCGGCAATGTTCCCGCTCCCGGGGAGCGTGTGCTTTCGTGGCCTGTGGACAAGGTTGTGCTCATCGCCGATGCGTTTGCCGGGGTTGTCCCGAGTAATGATGAAATCGAGCGGGCGAGGCGTCCTTTTTTGCGGATGACGCCGTATCGTTACATGCGTGCCGTGCGCGAACGGCGGATTGCGCTGCTTGGCGGCTGGCACAGCTGTTGCATTTCGCATCATCGGGTTGATGCCTACGAAAGCTTGGCGCGGCAGCTGCACCCTAACGTTTTTACGAAGGAAAGGCGTTGATGGCGCACGATCGGGGCGGCGGGGAAACTGCCTACTTTAGAAGAGAGAAGGTTGGGTTGAGGGGGGAGATTTACGCGCCTCGGCTTCGTCTGCGCTATGGAGGTGGCGAGGCGGTTTTGAGACGCGGGAGTTGAGGAGGTATTCTTGTTCGCGGGCGATGAGGTCGATTCTGTCTTCAATGCGTTTTCGCAACCAGCGTGGGGTGAAGGTGTTGTCGCAGTAGTTATTGGGACCGTAGCCGTGGACGCGCCCGGCTTGGTGGAGCTGGTCGTTTTGGCGAAATTCGGATTCGCGTTCTTCGTTATAGACCGCGTAGGTGATGCCGCCGTTTTTGCGGACGAGGGAGAAGACCGGGACATCGCTTGGACCATCGGCGATGTAGATCATATTCTCGAAAGGGACGCGGCGGTCGGCGGTGTTAATGACAGCGTTGACGTCGATGGAGGCGTTTTTGTTCGTGCCTTTGTTAATCTCGAAGATGAAGCGCGTCTTGATCGTATTATCCACCATGACACCGATTTGGCTAATTTCGCCGGAGTCTGAAAGCGGGAGTTCGGATTGGTTGAGGAAGCCCGGCGGGAGCGGTTGTTCGATAAATTCGCAGCCGAAAATCGCATCAACGAACGGGGCGATGGCGCTGCCGCGGATCATTTCGGCGAGGCCTGTGCTGATAATGTAGTGTTCGAGCGAGATTTCGAGTTTGTGGTGGGAGCCTGTTTCGGTGGCGAAAGCCTTAAATTTGTCGAAGAAGGCAGGCAGACCCGCGCAGAAGCGGAGCTGGGAGCCGAGGTTGCGAAGTTCTTTATTATCAAGGCCTTTGAGCGGACCGTTTTTGACGTAGCTGAGGAGGTGGTTCAGATAGACCGTGTCGCGGGAAACGTGGATGCCTTTGGCGGCGTAAATATCGGGCAAGCGGTTGACCTCCGCCCAGAACGCAGCTTCGTCAATCCCGTAGGTTTTGAAGAGCGGTTCCTGCATGTAGCCAGGGATGAGGGTTTTGTCGAAATCCCAGATGCAGGCGAGGATATGGCGCGAGCGAAGTTGGTTGTTTTTGAGAGGCATGGAATTAGGTCGGCTCAATCTTTCTGCCACTTGGTCCAGAGGGATTCGAGTGTGGTCTGATTATCGGGGGCAAGCTCGACGAGCGGGAGGCGGACTTGCGGGGTGCCGATGATGTTGGAGCGGGCGAGGAGGTATTTGATGGGGACAGGGTTCGACTCAATGAAGATTTTCTGGAAGACCTCGGCGAGGAGGGCGTTGAGGCTGGCGGCGCGGGCGGGGTCTTCTTTGGAAAGAGCGAGGGAAGTCAGTTTGGCGACTTCGGCTGGGAGCCAATTGGAAGCGACTGAGATGACGCCACGGGCGCCAAGTTCGATGAAAGGGACGGTGAGCGCGTCGTCGCCGCTGAGGACGGTGAAGTCTGGGTCGAGGGTGCGGACGAGGGCTGCGACTTTTTGGGTAGAGCCGCCTGCTTCTTTAATGGCGACGATGTTGGGATGGCTTTGGCGGAGGCGCAGGACGGTTTCGGTGGCGATTTCGACGCCGCAGCGAGAAGGGATCGAGTAGAGGATAATGGGTTTGGCGGTGGCGTCGGCGAGGGTGGCGAAGTGGCGGTAGATGCCTTCTTGGGTGGGTTTGTTATAGTAGGGCGCGACGATGAGGAGGGCGTCCGCACCCGCTTTGTCGGCGTGTTGTGTGAAGAAAACCGCTTCTGCCGTGGAGTTGGAACCTGTGCCTGCGAGGACTGGAATGCGCCCGCGTGCGAACTCGATGGTGCGGGCAATGACTTCGAGGTGTTCGTCTGTGTTGAGGGTGGGGGATTCGCCGGTGGTGCCTACGGAAGCGACTCCGTTCACGCCATTTGCAATTTGAAATTCTACGAGGTTGCGCAGGTCGTCGTAGGCGACATTGCCGTCTTTGAACGGGGTGACGAGTGCGGTGAACGTGCCGCTAAAGCGAGCGGAGAGAAGATCGGGAATGAGTGAAGCAGTGGCCATGTGGGCAGGGAAAAAGTCGGAACGAGGTGTTCAATCTCAAAAAGAGGAGCGGACGGAAGGCAGGCGCGTCATCTCGCGCAAGAAAGCGGAACGAGCTTCGATTTCGGCGGTGGTGGAAGCGGCTTCGAGTTTATTGCAGGAGAAGGCTTCGATGGAGAGGCTGGCGGTGGCAGTCGCGTAGAGCATGGCGGTTTTGATGGCGTCGAAGTCTTCGCGTTGCATGACGGCGAGAGATGCCGCGAGGGCGCCTGCGAAGGAATCGCCGGCACCGGTGGAATCGCGCAGCTCTGTAACCGGAAAAGCAGGGAGGGCGAAGAGACCGTCAGGGTGGAAGAGGAGGGTGCCGTGTTCGCCTTTTTTTACGATGGCGGCGCGTGCGCCAAAGGAGAGGAGGGCGTGTCCAGCACGGACGGGGTTGCGTTCACCGGTGAGCTGGGCGGCTTCGCTGTCGTTGACGATGAAGAGGTGGATTTTGGAAATGACGTGCCGGAGGCGGGCGAGATCGGTCTCTATCCACAGATTCATGGAATCGGCTGCGACGAGGCGCGGGGAACGCATTTGGGCGAGGAGGTCGAGCTGAATGGCGGGGGCATCGTTGGCGAGGAGCACGTAGGGGGTCGTCTCGTGTCCGGCAGGCAGGGGGGCGCGTGGGTGGGCGTTGACGCCGAGGCGGGTTTCGAGCGTGTCGCGGGTGTTGAAGTTGTCGTGGTAGCGGCCGCGCCAGAAAAAGGTGTCGCCGGAGGTGTCTGTTTGGAGGGCGGCGGTATCAATTTCGCGGGCAAGGAAACGTTCGCGGTCGGCTGCGGCGAAGTCGGCGCCGACGATGCTGGCGATGCGCACCGTGGTGAAATGGCTGGCGGCGAGGGCGGCGTAGGAAGCACTGCCCCCGAGGAGGTGTTCGCCGGAATCGGTGGGCGTGAGGATGTCGTCGTAGGCGACTGTGCCGGAGACGAGGAGTGGGGCGGATTCGCTGGGATTCGCTCTTAATGAGACCGGAAGGCTGACGTGGCGCATGAAAAAGAGTGGCGGAAGTCTGGTGTTTGGGAGGGCGTTTTCAGAACACCTCTGGTTTTGCGAGGTGCAGGTGAAAGAGCGCCGCATGGGCGATGGCGTGGTGGATTTCGCCGTTTGCCGCCATCGCAGCGGCTTCGCGCGGGGTGAACAGTGCCGTCTCGAGTTCTTCGTTAGGATCGGGGGCGATGGGGCGCGTGAGGCGGCAATTTTCGACGATTACGAAGTGGGAAGTGTTGTTAAAAATGGCGGGATTTGGCGCACAGGTGCCGATGATGCGGGCGTTTTCTCCCGTGTATCCCGTTTCTTCGGCAAGCTCGCGGATGGCAGCTTCGACAGGCTCTTCGTTGGCTTCCATGATGCCGCCCGGAGGTTCCCACGAAAGCTCTCCCACGCCCGCCCGAAACTGGCGAACAAGGACGAGGCGTCCGTCGGTGGTCAAGGGCAGGGCGAGCACCCAGTCGGGGCTTTTGATGACGTAAAAAACACCCTCACGTGAGTCGCGAGGGTGTCGGTAACGTCGTCGGAAAATTTTGAAGACTTCACAGTCGCCACTCACCGTTTCGTCGAGGATGTCCCAATGCGAGGGCGTAGCCATTTCCTTGTGCGTGTGGCGGCGAAGAGAAGGCGGAAGCGGAACTGCTATCAGGGGACGGTTCTGCGCACCGCAGTAGGCGGCGTGCGCGGCGGCGGCGTGGTGCGCGGAGGGACGGGCGACGGGCGCGGCGTGCCAACAGATTCCCGCGGTGGGACTTTGATGCGTTGCCCGACCTTCAACTTCGTGGAATCCACGCCCGGATTCGCGACCTCAATTGCGGAAACTGTCACCCCGTATTGCCGTGCGATACGGGTTAGATTGTCGCCTTGTCTGACGACGTAGGTGCCGCCTGTTGCGCCGATGGTGGGGGGCGTGGGGGGATGCAGCGGAGTGCCGCCACCCGGTATGGTGTCACCCCCCGGAGGGTGGCGTGTTGGGGTGAGGGGGGTGCCGACGGGCGTGCGCACCGCATTCACCGCAGCAGCCAGCTCTGTGAGGCGTTTTTCCGTTTTCGTCGCCAGGGTCGTGAGGTTGGCGTTGTTTTGATCGATCTTGTTTTTCAGTGCGGTAATCTCGTTGTTTCGCACGGTGATAGCACTGTTCAACGCTGTTAAACGGTCTTCGATTTCACCCGCTTTTGCCCCGTGTTCCGGGGAGCGGATGATGGTAAGCTGGTTTTGAATTTCTTCAATGGCACCTTTGCTGTGAAAGCTGATAATTATTGATGCGACCGCGAGCACGGCGGTGACTACGCAGACTGCCATGAATGGCCACTTTGATTCGCTCGACGAATCGGTGATGTCGGAGATACCTGAGTCTTCCATGAGTGAAAAAACGATTGCTGGTTGAAAAGGAGAGTTGGTGAAAAGGCGAACGCGGGGCATGTTTCAAAAGTTGACAAGTCGCGCAATGCAAAAGAGTGTCCGCGCCTTGAAAAAGAACGGGCGGTAGCGCAGTCTGGCTAGCGTACCTGCTTTGGGAGCAGGGGGTCGTGGGTTCGAATCCCACTCGCCCGACCATTTTTTGGGGGAAATTCTGTGGTTTTCACAGCAGAAGCGGAAGCAAGAATGAGGAAAATGGCTTGCCAACTGGCAGTGTCAGCCGCACAAGTCCCGCCATATGAACAGCATCTTCAAGACCAGAACGGCATCGGTGGCGAGTGTGGCGATTTTTGCCCTTGCTACGGTTGCATTTAACCAGCCCGCCGCAGCGCAATGTGTTCACGGAAAACAAAATACCGGAGTAAAATCCCCTGCCCAAGGCTGGGTTCCCCTGTGGAACGGCGTTGATGCAACGGGTTGGCGGGGTGCCAAAATCCAATCTTTCCCCAAAAAAGGCTGGCAAATGAAAAACGGCGAGCTTTCCGTGCTCAAAAACGGCCGTGGCGGCGATATCATCACTCAAAAAGAATACTCCGACTTCGAGCTTGTCCTTGAATTCAAGCTGACCGCCGCTGCCAACAGCGGCATTAAGTATTTCGCACAAACGGGATTAGCTAAAAACGTCGGCATTGGTCTGGAATTTCAAATCCTCGACGATCAAAGGCACCCCGACGCCAAAAGAGGGGAAAAGGGCACCCGCACCGTCGGCGCACTCTACGACCTCATCGCTCCGCCCGAAGACAAACCTGCCTGCGGCGTCGGCGTATGGCACACCGCCCGCATCGTCTCGAAAAACGGAAAGATCGAACACTGGCTAAATGGCGTGAAAGTGGTCGAATACAACCGCCACAGTGATTCCTTCCGCGCCCGTGTGGCAGCGAGCAAATTTAAGAAAATCCCCAAATTTGGCGAATGGGAAAAAGGGCATATCTTGCTCCAAGACCACAACGATCACGTCTCCTTCCGAAACATCAAGATTCGCGATTTGAGCGTGAATGCTCCCGTCGGCGCCCAGTAACTTTTGGGAACGCTTGCAGCCAAGCTATTGGCGAGCCGAGGAGGTGCCCACGGCACTTCGGGGGAGCGCGAGGGAACGAGGATAGTCGTTGGCGCGGGCGAATGAGGATGCTTCCCAATACCCAGGGCGTTGCCCTGGGCTAACTTGGTGCCGCCCCTTTGGGGCTTGTGGTGTAGATGGACATCAAACCCCAGGGCGGTGCCCTGGGCTAACTTAGAACCGCCCCGTTGGGGCCAAGCCGACAACGCATCCCCCGGAAGGGGATACGTGATCCACACTCGTATCACACACGATCCCCCGAAGGGGGATAAGGTCACTAACCGGCAGTAG
>JAISZI010000014.1 GCA_031269335.1 Puniceicoccales bacterium | reverse complement strand
TGGGCTACCGTCAGAATGCGCCGTTGGCGCGGGTAAATTGGGGTACACCGTCGCCTTCGCCACATCCTTCCCCCAGGGCGCTGCCCTGGGAAATACTTGGTGCCGCCCCGTTGGGGCTTTTCTTTTGTGGTGTCCCCCGAACCCCAGGGCGTTGCCCTGGGCTATATTAGAGCCGCCCCTTTGGGGCTTTTTCCTTCCCTTTCCCTCCCGAACCCCAGGGCGTTGCCCTGGGCTATATTAGGGCCGCCCCTTTGGAGGCTCTGGTTTCCTATCCCCTCCCTCCTCTCCCCCCAACCCCCATCTACCCGGCATTTGCGATCTCCTGCTGCATCGCACGTATGGCTGCCACGGGGTCGGGTGCCCGCAAGATAGGGCGTCCGACGACGATGTAGCTCGCGCCCAAACGCGCTGCTTGTGCGGGCGAAAAGGTGCGTCGTTGATCATCGGCGGGGGCATCCGCCGAACGAATCCCTGGCGTGACGAACAGCGTGTCCCGAGGCATGACGGCGCGCAATGCCGCCAATTCCCAAGGCGAACAGACGAAGCCTCGCAAACCGTTTTCGGCTGCCATTTGCGCGAGCAATTTCACTTGTTCGACCGGGGAGGCGCCAACGCCGATGGCGGTCAGCTGGGCGGTGTCCATCGAGGTGAGGACAGTGACGCCGAGCAAGGTGGTGTCCGGCAAAAATTCGCCCGCAGCGGTTACGGCACTGCGCAGCATTTCGGGTCCGCCGAGCGTGTGGAGTGTCAAAAACGTGCAGGGGCGTCCGCGCAGGCTTTTTATCGCAGAAACGACGGTGTTCGGGATGTCGTGCAACTTGAGATCGAGAAAAACCTTAAAACCCTGCTCAGCAAAAGTATCGATGATGCCCGGACCATGGCGCGTAAAGAGCTGAAGTCCGAGTTTGACCCACCGCAAATGCCTGCGGAGGGGGCGGGCGAGGTCAAGCGCGTCGTCACACGAGTCAACATCAAGGGCGAGGATGATTTCTGTCATGCTCCAAAAGCGAAACAACACTTGCCGCCAAAGCGACAGCGAAAACATCCGCCGCCAATTATGCGCCGCCAAAGCGCATTTATTGCTTCTCTCCCCCCGCCGTTGACGTATTACTGCAGCTCTCTTCCAGCTATGAAAGTTCTCTCCATTGCCGCCATTTTCTTTTTTCCAGCCGTCCTCGCCGCGCAAACGCCGACAGTCGCACCTGTCACGCCCGCCGCGCCAGAGTCCGCGCCTGCCAAGCCGCCCGCTTTGTCGGCTATCCGCCCTTTAGCGCCGATGGGAACGGCACCGAGGCGTCCCTTGACCGACGATGAACGCCTGCGGTTGACTTGGGCGGCGAGCAATAGAAACAAGGCGCGTGCCAATGTTGACGGCACCATCATCACCTTCGTTGACGTGCGTAAGGGACTCAGCTCCGCCATTCCGGGTATCCAGAGCGAAACGAAGGGAAACGAACAGGCGTTCGAGCAACGCCTGAACGCCACCGAAGTCCAAATCGTGCAAAGAATGTCCGATCAAAAGTTGATGCTCCGCGAATTTAGCGAACGCGGCGGCGCACTTCCGTCTGCCTATGTGAACGCCCGCGTTGAAGAAAAAATCCAGCTGCTATACAGCGGAGACCGAACGGCGTATCTCAATGTATTGAAGCAACAAGGGCTTACGCCCATGGAAGACAAACGTAATATCGAAGAAGAAATCATCCTGAACATCTTGCGCAACGAAGTGCTCAAACCTTCCAACGAGGTCGGTCCGAAAAAAATCTTGGAGTTCTATAAGGAAAACATGGACAAGGTCTTCAAACGCACCGAACAAGTCCGTTTTCGCCAGATTCGCCTGACCCCCGGCGCGACCGAAAGCAACGCCGATATACAGACGCAAGTACGATACATTCAGAGCGAATTAGCGCGGGGCATCGCGTTCGCCCAATTGGTCAAGTTGACCATCAACAAAGATTCGCAGCGCACCGAAGACGGCGGCGGCAATGTCTGGGTCGAAGCCTCGAACCTCAACGAAAAGGTCGTCGCCACGCTCAAAGCTCTGCCGGACGAAGGCATTTCTGCCCCGCTGGACTTCACGCAGCCCAACGGGCGCACCGAGATTTATTTTCTCCAACGGGTGGGTTACCGCCCCGCCGGCGCAATGCCATTGGAAGAAGTCCAAGACCTTATCATTCGCGAAATTGCAGAACGCGAACAAAACAAAGCATTTGAGGAATGGGTCTCCCGCCTGCGGAAAAAATACTTTGTCCGCTACTATTGAAAACAGGTCGTTTTTGCCCGCGTTGAGCCGGTTCGCAGCGGACGCTGCTTCCCCCCTTCCCTTCTCATGGAATCTTTTTTGACGGAGTTTCTTCTCGTAGCCTCCGTCCATGCCCTCGCCGTAGCCAGTCCGGGTCCGGACTTCGCCATTGTCCTCCACCAAAGCATTCACCACGGGCGTCGCGCCGCGCTTCTCACCAGCCTCGGGATTGCATCGGGCATCTTTTTTCACGCCGCTTACTGCCTCTTCGGGCTGGGCTGGCTGCTGCAAAAACACCCCGCCATCACGGAATGCGTTAAATACGCCGGCGCGGCATATCTCGCCTGGCTCGGAACGCGGATGCTTTTCGCAAAAAAAACGAACAGCGCCGACGCCGACGCAACGCCGGACAATGCCTCGGCGAAAGGCGCGTTTTGGCGCGGCTTGTGGGTGAACGTGCTCAACCCCAAGGTGGCGCTGTTCTTCATCGCCCTCTTTTCAACCGTCGTTGATCCGGCGGCTCCCATCGGTCGCAAAGCCTTCTACGGCACGTGGATGGCTCTCATTACGGCAACCTGGTTTTCCGGCGTGTCGTTCTTCTTCACCAACAACCGCGTCCGCCGCGCCTTCCTCAACTTCGGGCACTGGTTTGATCGCATTATGGGCATCTTGTTGATCTTCCTCGCCTTGCGCCTCGCGGCAGCATCGCTGAGCGCACCCTGAACGCCGGCAAAAACTGGGGTTTAGGTTGGAAACTCTCCTATTTCCTGTTTTCCCCTACCCATGCACATTTATTTTCTCGGCATTTGTGGGACGGCGATGGGAAACGCCGCACTGCTCATGCGTTCAACCGGACACACGATAAGCGGCGCAGACACAGGGATTTACCCCCCAATGTCCGACATGTTGCGCGGGGCGAATGTCTCCATTCTCGAAGGATGGGACGCGGCGCGCTTAGCCGCACTGAAGCCCGACCTCGCCGTCATCGGGAATGCCCTCTCCCGCGGAAACCCCGAAGTCGAGTGGCTGCTCGAATCGCGCCGCATCCCCTTTGTTTCGCTCCCCGAACTGCTGCGCCGCCACGTCTTGTCCGAGCGGCGCAACATCGTCATTGGCGGCACCCACGGGAAGACGACGACCTCCTGCCTCACCGCCTTGCTCCTGCTTGAAAATGGTGCCGATCCGGGCTGGCTCATCGGCGGCGAACCCTACGACCTCCCGAACGGTTCCGCGGCGGGAAACGCCGGCGGTGCCTTTGTTATCGAGGGCGACGAATATGACTCCGCCTTTTTCGACAAGCGCGGCAAACTGATTCAATACATGCCTACGTTCTTGTTAATCAACAACATCGAGTTCGATCACGCCGACATCTTCCGCGATCTCGAAGACGTCCTGCGCACCTTCGCCCATGCCGCCCGCGTCGTGCCGCGCAACGGCGCGATAATCGCCAACGGCGACGACCCCAACGTCGCCCGCATTCTCGCCGAAGTTTCGTGGTGCCCCATCGTCCGCGTAGGCACGGGCGCGGACAACGACGTGCGCATCGAAGATTTTGCCGAAGACAACGCGGGCGCACACTTCCGCCTCGCCACGCACCGCGCACACGCCGCCGTCCCGCATTTGCCAAAGGAGACAATTCACTGGAATGCAATGGGGCTGTTTAACGCCCGCAACGCCGCCATGGCGGCAACGGCCGCCGCTATCGCAATTGAAGCGGATGGGCGCGGCGGCAAACTGGAAAACCTCGACGTGCTCGCCCGTTTCCACGGGGTAAAACGCCGCCAAGAACAACGCGCTTCCTCGCCGCGTCTCCTCGTCATCGAAGACTTCGGTCACCACCCGACCGCCATTGCCCTCACCCTCGAATCGCTCCGCCGCCGTTACCCGCACTATCACCTGCACGCCGCCTTCGAGCCGCGCAGCAACACCGCCGCCCGCCGCGTTTTCCAAGAGGCTTTCACCACCGCCCTCGCCGCCGCCGACACGATTTGGCTCGCGCCGCCTCACCTCGCCGGACGCCTTCCGGCAAGGGAATGCCTCGACACCGCCGCCGTTGCCGAGGGGCTTCGCGGGCAACGCCGCCGCGCTTTCGCCGCGCCAACGCCCGAAGCCCTATTCGCCGCCCTGTGCACAGACGTCGCCTCCGCGACAGCCGAAAAGCCCCATCTCGTAGTGTTTTTTTCCAATGGCTCCTTTAACGGCATTATCCAGCGCTTCGCCGCGCTCGCCGCAACAACTCCCGCAACTCCGTGAACAGCAACGGTCAGCAACGCCTATCCGCCAACACCGCCGGCTACCGCGGTCGCATCGCCCCGACCCCGACCGGCCTGTTGCACCTCGGGCACGCCGCCACTTTTCTCCTCGCCGAACAACGCGCCCGCAACGCCGGCGGCGTGCTCATTTTGCGCATCGAAGATTTAGACCCGCCGCGCTGTAAACCGGAGTTTACCGCCGCTGCCATGGAAGATTTACACTGGCTCGGCATCCGTTGGGAAGAGGGACCGGACACCGGCGGCGCGCACGCGCCCTACCAACAAAGTCTGCGCCGCGAATGCTTCCTCGCCGCCTGGGCAAAGCTCCTCGCCGGCGGCTTCATTTACCCTTGCGCACGTTCGCGCAAAGATGTCGCCACGGCGGCAAACGCTCCGCACGAAGACGACGCCACACCGCTCTACCCGCCACAATGGCGTCCGCCAATCGGCACAGGCACCGATGCCCGCTCGCCTGCGGGCGTTAATTGGCGTTTCCGCGTTCCCGATGGCAAACGCATCACCTTCCTCGACGCCCGCTGCGGCACACAGACCTTTACGGCAGGCAAAAATTTCGGCGACTTCGTAGTCTGGCGCCGCGACGATGTCCCCGCCTACGAACTCGCCGTCGTGGCAGACGATTACGCCATGCAGATCACCGAAGTTGTCCGCGGCGAAGACCTGCTCGTTTCCACCGCCCGCCAACTGCTTCTTTACCAAGCATTAAACTGGGAACCGCCAACCTGGCACCACGCCCCTTTGCTGCGAGACGCTTCCGGACAACGCCTCGCCAAACGCAACGCGGCTCTAAGCCTGCGCGCCCTCCGCCAACGAGGCGTCTCACCGGCAGAAATTCGCGCCGCCCTCATCGCCGCCCCAGAACAGCCTGCGGCCTTCTCTTTTTAACCCGAAAACCGCTTTTGAATGGCGTGAATTGCGAGGAAGATGCGGAGGAGCAGTGAGTTGCGCTTTTCCGAAGGTGCACTGGAAGTGCGTCGAGCGAAGAGCGCAACTCGCTGATGCCCGCAGCTTTCCGCAAGTCGCGCCTTTTCAAAGGCGGTTTTCGGGTTTAATGCTCCCAACCCGCCCAAAATCGCCCTATCTTCCGCCGCCGTCATGAAACCGCTCAAAATCGCCGTCGTCGGCGCAGGCGCAATCGGCGCCTTTTACGGAAGCACCCTCGCCCGTGCTGGTCACGAGGTTCATTTCTTGTTGAGGAGCAACAGCGAGGCGGTCGCCGAAAACGGGTTTTTTATCACCACGCCCAAAAGCAGTTTTCACTGCCACCCCGTGCAAACCCATTCCACCACCGCCGAAATCGGTGCCTGCGACCTCGTCATAATCGCCCTCAAAACCACCGCCAACGCCCTTTTCCCCTCCCTCCTGCCCCCGCTCTACGAACAAGGACGCACAACCCTGCTCACCTTGCAAAATGGCATGGGCAATGTCGAAGCACTCGCCGCTATCTTCGGCGCAGAAAACGTCGCCGCAGGTCTCTGTTCGGTCTGCATCAACCGCTCCCCACCGTGCAAAATTGACGCCTTTGAACTCGGCGTCATCCAGTTCGCCGAAATGACCGGTCCCGCTCGCCAGCGCACCCACGCACTTGCCGCCCTTTTTGAAGCAAGCGGAACCCGTTGCAAAGCAGTGGATTCACTAAACAAAGCCCTCTGGCTAAAACTCTGCTGGAACATCCCCTTCAACGCCCTCGCCATCCTCGGCGGCAACATCACAACCGACCGCATCATCGCCAGCCCCACCCTGCGCGATCTCGCCCAAACCCTAATGCACGAAGTCGCCGCCGCCGCCAACGCAAACGGTGCCGAAATCACCGAAAAACACATCGCCACCCAACTCGCCACCGTCAACACCCTCGGCGCCTACAAACCCTCAAGCCTCATCGACCACCTCGCAAACCGCCCCCTCGAAATCGACTCCATCTGGGGAGAACCTCTCCGCCGCGCCCGCGCCAAAAACATCCCCACCCCAACCTTGGCGTGCATCCACTCTCTCCTGACCCACCTCAACAGCACCCGAACCCCGAGCACCGCCGCATCACAGTGAGCCACGAGGGAAAGAAAGAGGAAAGAGGGGAGAGGAAAGAGCGCGGGGAGAGGGGAGGGAGTGAGGAGAGGGGAGGGAGTGAGGAGTGGAAAGAGAAAAGGAAAGCCCCAAAGGGGCGGCCCTAACATAGCCCAGGGCGTTGCCCTGGGTTTTCGGGCAACCACAAAAACAAAGCCCCAACGGGGCGGTCCCATTCCATCCCAGGGCAACGCCCTGGGCTACCGTCAGAATGCGCCGTTGGTGCGGGTAAATTGGGGTAACACCATCGCCTTCGCCTCATCCTTCCCCCAGGGTGCTGCCCTGAGAAATGCTTGGGGTCGCCCCTTTGGGGCTTTTTCTTTCTGGGTTCCCAATACCCAGGGCGTTGCCCTGGGCTATATTAGGGTCGCCCCTTTGGGGCTTGTGGGTAATCGTTCCCGAAAGTGCCCCCTGCGTCCCAAGTCAAGGGGGCACTTTCGGGGACGCTTACGGCACTTTCGGGAACGGTTACGTGTTGTGGGGCGCACACCTATCGGGAATAGACTCCCCGCACGCATTTATTTTTTCCAGGCGCGCACGTAGTCGATGAGCATTTGGGCGGGGAAGGCAGTTTCTTTTGTTGGAGGACCGCCCCAGCTGCCACCGAGGGCAATGTTCATGAGCAAGTAATGGGGTTTGTTGAAAGGCCAGTGGAGAGGGTTTTGGGCGGGATCCCGACGGTATTTATGGACTAAAATATCGTCGTAATAGACGGCAATTTCGTCGGGGGTCCAGTCGAGTCGATAAGTGTGAAAACCGTTCCATGGTTCGTCGTCAATTGCGCCGCCGTTTGACCAGTGCGTTCTGCGTTTACCAGTTTTCGGATCGGTGGTGTTGTCGCCGGTGTGGAAGGTGGCATAGACTCTTCCGGGAGAAGACCAGACGTGTTCCATGATATCAATTTCGCCACAACGCGGCCAGCCGACGTTTCTGATATCGGTGCCAAGCATCCAGAGGGCAGGCCAAATGCCGGGACCGCGTGGAAGTTTCGCACGAATTTCGAGGCGCCCGTAGTGAAGGGCGAGTTTTTTTCCGAAGGTAATGACGCTGGCGGAGGTGTAGTCGGCTTGGTGTTTTCCTGTTTCCCTATTAACAATTTTTCCGAAGGGTTCCCTGTGCGCTTCGAGAATTAAAATGCCGTTTTGGACACGGGTGTTTTTGAGGCGTTCGCGTGTATAAAATTGCAATTCGTTATTACGAATAGAATACCCGTGTTCGTAGCCCCAGTTTGCTGGGTCGGGAAGTTGTGTGCCGGATGTATTAAATTCATCTGCCCAAAAGAGAGTGTAGCCATCGCGTTTATTGTCGGACAGACCATCGCCGAGGGTGATCGTTCCGCGCAAGACAACGGGACCGATTAAGCCAGATGTTTGCAGGCTGCGACCGCCGCGGCTGTTATTCGAAGTGAGCGTTACGCGGCTCACTAAGGGGCGTTGCCAGTTTTCTACGACCCAGCTTGCCCATTTGTTTCCGGTGTGTGAATCGAGGAGAGGGATTTTGCTATCGCCTATGAAGCGGTTATTCCAGAGATTTGCGACGTGGATTTCGAGTGTATTTTCGCCACCAATGACGGCTTTACTGATGTCTATTTTGAAGGGTGCTTTCCAGACAACACCGAGGTCGATACCGTTCACAATAACGCGGGCAACTTCGGCGACTTTTCCGAGGTCGAGGACAAGACCGTTGGCATTGCCGATGTGGTTGGCGTTCCAGTTAAACTTTTTTGTATAAACAGCCGTTCCGCTGAAATACTTTATATCCGGGTGGGCATGGTCTTTCCAATCTTGGAGTGTTTGGAATTTAACTTTTTGCTCGCGATAAATCGGGTCGAAGGAAGCGGGACCGGTGGCTGAAGTATTCATTTGCGGGTGTCGGAAAACGACATCCCACGCGCCGTCGAGCGCGACCGTTGCAGGTGTGTGTGTCGTTTGCCAGACGCGAGAGGTTCCGTCGGAAAACTTCGCTGTATAGACACCGGCGGTGGAGGTTGTAAGCCTTAGTTCGCCGAGCGTCTTTCCTTCGTTCGGGCGGGCATGGCGGATGGTAAATTCAGGCAAGCGGTTTTGGAGCGGGTTGGCGCCGGTGGCAGTCCCGATTTCCAGCGTTGTATCTTCTTCTGCGGAAGCGACACCGGGTTTGCCGTTCAATACGTATTCGACACGCAGCCGTTTAAGAACATGTTCGGCGGGGTCTCCGCCCAAAACGTCGTTAGTTGCGGCGATGCTCAGCGTGTTGAGGTTGACTTGATCGCGGACGATTTTGGTGACGTTGTAGGAGCGTTCCCTATCGCCGATAACACCGTATTCGGCTTTGATTATTTTAAGCGATGGCGGGGGCGTAACGGCTGTTTTTTTAGGAACGTTCGCTCCTGTGGAAAACTCAACAGACACGAGTTGAGGAGAGGCGACAGGGGTTTTCTTTTTGTCGAAAACAACGAAAATGCTGCCGCTATTTTCAAGTGTAATCGGAACGGTTGTCGTATCGGCATGTGTTGTATAAACGGCAGGTTCATAAACTTCGCCGGTTTCGGCGTTCCAGATTTCCGGGCGCACGCCGGCGACTCGGAATTGCGGCAATAATTCGATCCGTTTTCCGCTTTGATTGGAAAGGAAATAGATATCGCAGTTTTTACCTGTCCGGTGCGTCCAGAGAATTTCTCGGGGTAAGTTTGCGATGTCTTTTTTGAGACCGATTTTTGCGAAGATTTCTTCTAACGTATGTCCGCTAAAAACGCGTCCTTTGCCCACTATTCTATCGACGACAGTGCTTGGATTTTCACCGAAAAGGACGGCGGCGTTAGCGCGAATAGAAGCGTCGGCATTTGGGTAACCTTGCAAGGATGGCGAGCGCGTGGGCGGTGTGCCTACGATGACGAGACCTTGTCTTACGAAGTGCGTGATTTTTTTGAGGAGTTGCGGGGTGATTGTTTCCGACGGTGGCAGAGCGAGCACGCGGTATTTTTGACCGTGTTTAAGGGTTAAGAAACCGTTTTGGACAGTGGCGCGATTGAGAAGCACCTCGGCGTTAATATAGTCGAAATCGTGTCCTGCCGGAAGTGCTGGAATTTGTTGACCGTTCATGCGCGGAGTGTCTTCGCCGAAGAAGTATGCGACGTCGGCACCGTGGTTGTCTTGTTGGAGTAAATAAGAGGCGCGCCGGATATAGTCTGTAAAGGCTCTTCCGTAATCTTTGAACCATGTCGAGTAGCGATTAAAATCGCCGCCGAACCATGGCACAATTCCGGGGAATGCCTTGTAGGGTTGGTGTGTATAAACGTGCATGACGAGGTGGTTGATGCCGTTGGCGAAAGACCAGTCGCCGCGCGCTTTTAAGTTTGCCGGCGTCTGTCCGAAATTACCGCCGGAGGTAAACGCTTCGGCGGAAACGCGTTTTTTACCGTAGGTGTTTCCGCAGGAGGAAGCGAGGCGGATTTCGACGGCGCCGAGTCCGCCTGGCCACCAGTATTCGCCGCCGATTTCATCCGCCGCGCCGCCGTATTGCAGCGACTCTGCCGGGAAGCCCCAGTGACCATAATTTTCGAGCCAAGTTTTAATGCCATGTTGATTGGCGGCGAAGGTCAAACCGCCGACATAATTTTTTGCAATTAGATCGGCGACGAGGCGGCGCCAGTCCCAGAGAAAACGGTCAGTCATGTCGCGTGTTCCGACGACGATACCACTACTGATTGAGGCGAGCCACGGGAGGGGATCGTAACCGTATTTTTGGCTGAAGAGAGCAGGAAAATCGTCAGTCCAATTTTGGGGACCTACTTCATAGCTGTCGAGGGTTATGTGTTTTAGTCCGCGTTTAATCGTATCGCCCTCGCGGAGGATTTTTACGAATTTGCCGATGAAGGCGTCGAAGTGTGCCTTGGTGTGGCGGGCGGACATTTTATCTACTTCCAAACCGGTGGCATGGGGTGGCGTTGGAGAGCAAACGGCACCTGTGCTTGCCATGGAGATTCGCGCCACTATATAATCGCCCGAATGCGGTGCTGTGAACGCGAGAGAAGCGGGAGGGAGCACATTGGGATTCAGTGGTGCTTTTTCATCATTAAACGCGGAATGAACGGTTCCGCTAATGCTGTCGCCCGATGGATTTCTCCACAGCACGCTTATCGCATTTTGCGGGATGGCTGTTCCTTGTTTAACGGGTGCTTGCAGAGGCCACTGATAATAGTCGGAAGGAGGGACCGGAGATTGCCACATTCTGCCAAGTTGTTTATCGGCGATACTATCTACAAGCGGCACGGAGGAGAAAGTTAAATTGCGCAAATGTCCCGTGCGGTGAAAGCGGTTAAAAACGACACGGATGCGTTTTGTGTTTTGTGGCGCGAAGGAAAAAACGAAAGGTGTCCCGACAAGCGCGCCCATTTGGTGGCTGTTTAAGTTTGTGCGTTGTCCTTTAATGGTGCGCAATTTTACAAGATTGCCGGTAGCGGCGTCCTCCGATAAAATTTCGCCGTAAAATTCCAATGAAGCATGACCGAAATCAAGTGTGAGTGCTTGTAAATTAGCGGCGTTATTGAAATAGAAATCGTATGCACCGCTTCCGAGTGCAACGGAGTTTTTTCGCGAACCAGTAATAATAAGTTCGGTGAGTTCGTTTGCTATTTTTGGAGAATTTGCGCTGATGCGTTGCGGGGTGACGACAAGCGGTTGGCGTGGTGCCGGATAGGCGATGATGGCGACATCTTGTATCGCGCCCCGCGCACGCGTTGGCAATGCGTTTAACGAGGTGCCGGCTTTTACGAGAACCGTGTTTGAAACGATGTAGCGCATGGATTGTTCCGGCTTTATCCACGGACCACCGGATTGTGACCAGCCGGGTCCGTTAAACATGCTCACGTTGACGCCCTGGCGTTCGCCCTCGCGCACGGCGTGCTCTACAGTATCCCACCACTTGGGAGAAAGAATTACGGTCTTTCCATCCGGAATGCCGCCGGAGACGACGTGCCCGATAAAGGCTTCTCCGATGCCTGCTTTTTTTAATGCCGCTATATCGGCGGTGGCACCTTCTTTTGAGGCGTTGTTATTAATCCAATACCAATAGACGTAAGGAGCGGTGCTTTCTGCCGGTGGCAGGACAAACTTTCTTCGTTCCGGCGCAGCGGCGGCGGGAGGCGTGGCAACAGAGCCGACAAAAAGTAGCAGCGCGGTGACGAACGACACTGCGCCGGCGAGGATGCAGAACGGAGATTGGTGGAAGTTACGCGGAGGATTCGGCGACGAGAACCGAGGAAGTTTTTTGAGCATAGAGCCGCGCAGACAGGTGCCGCCCCCGGAGGTTCCCAGAATTTATTTTGCGACGCGGAAGAGTGCGAAGTCACTGATGGCGAGCGGGGCGCGCGCTTCTATGATGCGCAGTCGAACGCGATTTGTTTTCAGGAGCGTTTTGCTACGCAAAAGACGATTCGCGGCGATGACTTCGCCGGTAAAAACTTCGCGCCATTTGCCGTTTTCATCAATGTCCACGGCGAACTTGCCGACGCGGTGACCGAGTTTGATGTTTTCGCGCAGGCGAACGACGTCGAATTCTACTGCTGCGGGGAGCGTGAGAATAAGTTCGCCGGTGGTGACCTTGTCGTCGGTTGCCCAATAGGTGTAACGATCGTTATCAAGGACATTAGCCGCCGCGAAAATTTCGGGTGCTGCTGTGG